>JBFMFL010000016.1:0-43988 GCA_040752145.1 Gemmatimonadota bacterium | reverse complement strand
GGGCGCGCCGGAGGGTGCGCGCGTCCAGCGCCCCGCGCAGGCGCAGGGCGGCCGGGACGTTGTACGCGGCGCTCCCGGGCTGCAGCTGGTCGATGAACCAGAGCCGCTGCTGCGCGAACGAGAGCGGCGCCGCGTCCCCCGGGGCACGCCGCGGGATCCGCCGCGGACCCGCCTCCACCTGCTCCCGCCGCACCTTCAGGAGGAGGCGGCGCTTCGCCGGAGAAAGGTGCGCCAGGCGCTCGTGTGCTTCGCTCATCTCGGTCCGCGTCCGCTGTGCATGGTCCCGCTCACGCCTCGTCGCCCAGGAGCCGCAGCGCCTCCTCCTCCGACATCTCCTCCAGGGCGCGCAGCTCCTCGTCCGAAAGGTCGTCTCCGGCGGCCTGCAGCGACATCTCGTCCACCAGCTCGGCAAGCCCGGCGACGGTGGGGCGCTCGAACAGGGCGCGCAGCGGCAGCTCCACCCCGAGCTTCTCCCTCACCCGCGAGACCAGGCGGGTGGCGAGCAGGGAGTGCCCGCCCAGCTCGAAGAAGTCGTCGTGGGCCCCCACCCGCTCCACCCCGAGGACCTCCGCCCAGGCCTCCGCCAGGGCGCGCTCGGTCCCGCCGCGCGGGGCCGCGTACTCCCGGCCGGCCCTCGCGTCCGGAGCCGGGAGCGCCCGGCGGTCCAGCTTGCCGTTGGGGGTGAGAGGAAGCGCGTCCAGCGCGACGAAGGCGGAGGGCACCATGTGCTCCGGGAGGAGCGCCCGGAGGTGCGACCGCAGCTCGCCCGCGTCCGGGGCTCCGTCCCCGCTCGTGAAGTAGCCCACCAGCGCCTGGCCGCGCGCCAGCACCACGGCTTCCCTCACCCGCGGGTGCCGCTCCAGCGCGGCCTCCACCTCGCCGGGCTCCACGCGGAAGCCCCGCACCTTCACCTGGTGGTCCATCCGCCCCAGAAACTCCAGCATGCCGTCGGCGAGCCAGCGCACCCGGTCGCCGGTGCGGTAGAGGCGCGCCCCCGCCTCCCGCCCGAACGGGTCCGGGACGAACGTCGCGGCCGTCAGCTCCGGCCGCCCCAGGTAGCCGCGCGCGGTCCCCTCGCCGCCCACGAACAGCTCCCCGGGGACGCGGGCGGGGACCGGCTGGCCCGCCCGGTCCAGCACGTACAGCCTCGCGTTCCCCGTGGGCCGGCCCACGGGGAGGCTGCTCCAGCGCGACCCGTCGTCGCCCGCCGCCAGGTGGAGGGTCGCGGAGGTGCAGGCCGTTTCCGTCAGCCCGAAGACGTGCACCAGCGGCACCCCGAGATCCGCCCACTCCCGCAGCCGGTCGGCCGAGACGCGCTCGCCGCCCACCAGCACCGCGCGCACGCCGCCGGGGAGGCGCCGGCCCCCCCCGGCCAGCTCCCGCACCCACTCGTGCCAGTAGGAGGTAGGCAGCTCGAACACCGTCACGGCCTCCTCCGCGACCACGCGCAGCAGCGTCGCGGGGGCGAACAGCTCCTCGCGCGAAAAGACCACGGCGGCGCCGGCGAGCCAGGCGGGGAAGATCTCCTCCACGACCACGTCGAAGCCCGGGGAGGCGAACTGGAGCACGCGGTCGCCGGGGCCCAGCTCCAGGCGGGCGGCCATGTCCGCCGCGAAGTTGACCACCGCGCGGTGCGGCACGGCGACGCCCTTGGGGGTGCCGGTGGAGCCGGAGGTGTAGATGACGTAGGCGAGGGACAGGGAACAGGTTACAGGGAACGGGGAACAGCCTGCCACAGCCGCCGATTTCTCTGCGCCGTCGTGCTCCCGGGGAGGGGTGTCCACCAGCACCACCTCGCCCCCGAGCTCCGGGAGCCGCCCGGCGACTCCCTCCTCCGTCACCAGCACGCGAGCCCCGCTGTCCCGGAGCATGTACTCCAGGCGCTCCGCCGGGTACGCCGGGTCCAGGGGGAGGTAGGCGCCGCCGGCCTCCAGGACGCCCAGGATCGCCAGCGCCATGGCGGGGCCCCGCTCCACGCAGACGCCCACGCGGGTCTCCGCGCCCACTCCCAGCCGGCGCAGGCGGCGCGCGAGGCGGCCCGCGCCGTCCCTCAGCTCCGCGTACGACAGGGAGCGGCCCTCGAACACCACCGCGGGCGCCGCGGGAGTGCGCGCGGCCTGCTCCGCGACCAGCTCGTGGAGCAGGCGCTCCCGCGGGAAAGGGCGGGCGGTGGCGTTCCACGCTTCCACCACCTGCGCCCGCTCCTCCGGCGCGAGCATGGGGAGGGCGGAGACCGGCCGCTCCGGGTCGCGGAGCCCGCCTTCCAGGAGGAGGCGGAAGTGCTCCAGCATGCGCTCCGCGGTGGCGTCGTCGAAGAGGTCGGCGCGGAAGCGGAGCGCCCCCGCGACCCTACCGGGAGCGGCGCGGAGGGAGAAGTCCAGGTCGAAGGGCGTGGCCCCCTCCCCGGAGGACAGGGGCTCCACGCGGAGGTCCCCCAGGCGGAGCGCGCCCTCGTCCGCGTTCTGGACGACGAACATCGCCTGGAAGAGCGGGGTGCGCGACAGGCTGCGCTCCGGCTGCAGCTCCTCCACCAGCCGCTCGAAGGGGAGCTCCTGGTGGTGGAACGCGCCCAGCGTGGCCTCGCGCACGCGCCCCAGCAGCCCGCGGAAGCTGGGGTCGCCCCCCAGGTCGGTGCGCAGCGCCAGCGTGTTGACGAAGAAGCCGATCAGCCCCTCCAGCTCCGTGCGGGTGCGCCCCGCGACGGGGGCGCCGACGACCACGTCCTCCTGCCCCGAGTAGCGGGACAGCAGGAGGGCGAACCCGGCGAGCAGCACCATGAAGGGCGTCGCCCCCTCCCGCTTCGCCGACTCGTGCAGCTCCCGCGACAGCTCCGGCGGCAGGGCGAAGGCGGCGGCCCCCGCGGGGGCCTCGGCCACAGGCGGGCGGGGGCGGTCGACCGGGAGGTCCAGCTCGGGCGGGGCGTCGGCCAGCCGCTCGGCCCACCAGCGCAGCTGCTCCTCCAGCGCCCCGCCGGCGAGCCATTCCCGCTGCCACACGGCGTAGTCGGCGTACTGCACGGGCAGCGGGGGGAGCGGCGACGCCTCGCCCCGGACGAACGCGCCGTAGAGCGCCGACAGCTCGCGGGCGAGCACCCCCGTGCTCCACCCGTCGCTCGCCACGTGGTGCAGGGTGAAGAGCACGGCGTGGTCGTCGCCGTCCAGCCGGAGCAGCGTGGCGCGCAGGAGCGGCCCGCGCGCCAGGTCGAAGGGGCGCAGCGCCTCCGCGGCCGCCAGGCGCGCGGCCTCCGCCTCCCCGCGGTCCGCGCGCAGGCCCGACAGGTCCACCACCGGGAAAGGGACCGGCCCGGCGGGCCGGACGGACTGCGCCGGCTCCCCGCCCTCGGCGACGAGGACGGTGCGCAGCACTTCGTGCCGGCGCACGACCGCGGCGAGCGCGCGGCGCAGCGCACGCACGTCCAGCGCCCCGCGGAGCCGCAGCGGGAAGGGGAGGACGTAGGCGGCGGCCCCGGGCTGCAGCTGGTCGATGAACCAGAGCCGCTGCTGCGCGAAGGAGAGCGGGAGCGGCGACCCGTCGCGCGGGACGGGGCGGAGCGGCGGGAGCCGCCCCGCCGCGCCCCCGCCGCGCAGGGCGTCGACGCGCTCGGCGAGCCCCTCCAGGGTCGGGTGCTCGAAGAGGAGCCGGAGCGGCACCTCCGTCCCGAGCGCTTCGCCCACCCGGGAGGCGACGCGCGTGGCGAGCAGCGAGTGCCCGCCCAGCGCGAAGAAGTCGTCGTGGATGCCGACGCGCTCCGTCTTCAGCACCTCCGCCCAGATCCCCGCCAGGGCCGCCTCGGTCGCGGTGCGGGGGGCGGCGTATCCCTCGGCGCCGGACCCGGGGGCGGGGAGCGCCCGCCGGTCCAGCTTCCCGGTGGGCGTCAGCGGGAAGCCGTCCAGCGCCACCAGCGCGGCCGGCACCATGTGCGCCGGCAGCCGCGCCGACAGGTGCTCCTTCAGCTCCGCCGCCCGGACGCCGTCCGCCGACGGGACGACGTAACCGACGAGCCGCTTCTCGCCCGGCACGTCCTCGCGGACCAGCACCACGGCCTCGCGGACTCCCGGATGCCGGGCGAGCTGCGCCTCGACCTCGCCCGGCTCGATGCGGAAGCCGCGGATCTTGACCTGGGCGTCGGTGCGGCCCAGGAACTCCAGCACGCCGTCCGCGCTCCACCGCGCCCGGTCGCCCGTCCGGTACATCCGCGCGCCGGGCTCGCCGGAGAACGGGTCGGGGACGAACCGGTCCGCCGTCGGCTCCGGCCGGCCCAGGTAGTCGCGCGCCACGCCCGCCCCGCCGATGCACAGCTCGCCCGGCACGCCGACCGGCGTCGGCTGGCCGGCGGGATCCAGCACGCGGAGCGCGGCGTTGCCGATCGGCCTCCCGATCAGGTGCCGTTCGCCCGCGGCCCCGGTGGAAGCGAGGTGCGCGGCGCAGATGACGGTCGCCTCGGTCGGGCCGTAGAGGATGCGCACCTCGGCGCCGGGGAAGACCTCGCGCATCTCCTCCAGCAGGTCCGGCGGCACGGCGTCGCCGCCCACGAAGGCGCGGCGCAGCCCGGGGAGCGTCCCCCGGGTGGACTTCACGCGCTCGACGACCTGCCGCATCAGCGCGGGGACGGCGTGCAGCACCGTCGCCCGCTCCAGCTCCGCGCCCAGCTCCTCCGCCCGCAGCACCTGCTCGCGCGCGAGCAGCCGGACGGACGCCCCGCCCAGGAGGGGGAGGACGGCCTCGAAGAGCCAGATGTCGAAGGCGAAGCTCGCCAGCGACAGCACCCGGTCCCCGGGGAGGAAGGCGAACGCCTCCCCGGCGGCCTGCACGGTGGCGAGCAGGCTCCGGTGCGTGACGCGCACCCCCTTGGGCCGGCCGGTGGAGCCCGAGGTGTGGATGACGTACGCGAGCGAGTCCAGGTCGACCTCCGGCGCCGGGTCCGCGTCGTCCCCCGTGGCGTCGCGCTCCGCGTCTTCCGGCGGCACCTGGTCCAGCAGCACCTGATCCAGCTGAACCACGCGCGCGCCGTGCTCCGGCAGCGCCGCCGCGAGGTGCGCCTGCGTCAGCACCACGGGGACGGCGGCGTCCGCCAGCAGAAAGGCCAGCCGCTCCGCCGGGTAGCCCGGGTCCAGCGGGACGTACGCGCCGCCGGCCTTCCACACGCCCAGCACCGCCGCCAGGAGCCCGGGGCCGGGCTCCAGGCAGACCCCCACCGGGGTCTCGGGACCCACGCCCAGGGAGCGCAGCACGCGGGCGAGCCGGCCGGAGCGCAGCTCCAGCTCCGCGTAGGTGAGGGCGTCCTCCCCGGCGGAAACGGCGGGCGCGCCGGGGGTGCGGGCGGCCTGCGCGGCGAAGAGCGCGGGCACGGCCGGCCCCGCGGGATTCGCTCCCGGGGGGCTCCACTCGCGCAGCAGCCGGTCCCGCTCCCGCGGACCCACCAGCGGGATCTCCGCGACGCGCCGCCCGGGATCCTCCAGCGCGCCCTCCAGGAGGACGCGGAAGTGCCCCAGCATCCGCGCGGCGGTGGCCTCCTCGAAGAGGTCGACCCGGAAGGAGAGGGCGCCTTCGATCCGCTCCCCGTCTTCCCGGAGGACCAGGCCGAGCGGGAACTGGGACGCCTCCTCCCCCCCGGCCAGGGGCTCCATCCGCGCCCCGCCCAGCCGCAGCTCCCCCGCCTCCGTGTTCTGCAGGGCGAACATCACCTGGAAGACGGGCGTGTGCACCAGGCTCCGCTCCACGGCCAGCTCTTCCACCAGGCGCTCGAAGGGGAGCTCCTGGTGCTCGAAGGCGCCCATCGCCCCCTCGCGCACGCGCCCCAGCAGCCCGCGGAAGTCCGTGTCCCCCGCCAGGTCGGTCCGCAGGGCGAGCGTGTTCACGAAGAAGCCGATCAGCCCCTCCAGCTCCGCCCGGGTGCGGCCGGCGACGGGGGTGCCCACCACCACGTCGTCCTGGCCGGACCAGCGTCCGAGCAGGAGCTGCCAGGCCGCGAGCAGCACCATGAACACGGTCGCGCCCTCGCGGCGCGCCAGCTCGGCCACGCCGCGCGAGACGGCGGGGGGGAGGACCAGGCGCACGCTCCTCGCGCGCGCGCCGACCGTCGCGCGGGCGGGGCGGTCGGTGGGGAGGTCGAGGACCGGGGGGGCTCCCGCCAGGCGCTCCCGCCAGTAGGCCAGCTGTGCGTCCAGCCGCTCCCCGGCGAGCCACTCCCGCTGCCAGAGCGCGTAGTCGGCGTACTGGACGGGCAGCGGGGGGAGCGGCGAGGCCTCGCCCCGGACGAACGCGCCGTAGAGCGCCGACAGCTCGCGGGCGAGCACCCCCGTGCTCCACCCGTCGCTCACCACGTGGTGAAGGGTGAAGAGCACGGCGTGGTCGTCGCCGTCCAGCCGGAGCAGCGTGGCGCGCAGGAGCGGCCCGCGCGCCAGGTCGAAGGGGCGGCGCGCCTCCTCCCCGGCGAGCCGCCGGGTCTCCGCCTCGCGCGCCGCGGCGGGGAGGCCGGACAGCTCCACCACGGGGAAGCGGACGGGCGCCGGGGGGAGCACCACCTGGACCGCCTCGCCTCCCTCCACGGCGAAGACGGTGCGCAGCGCCTCGTGGCGGCGCACGACCTCCGAGAGCGCGCGCCGGAGGGTGCCCGCCTCCAGCGGCCCCCGCAGCCGCAGCGGGAACGGCATGTTGTACGTGGCCGTCCCGGGGGCGAGCCGGTCCACGAACCAGAGCCGCTGCTGCGCGAAGGAGAGGGGGAGCGGCGTCCCCGGGCTCCTCCTGCGGATCTCGTCGGGGTCGCGCTCGGCCTCCGCCCCGGCCTGCATCAGCTTCTGGAGAAGGCGGCGGCGCTCGGGGGAGAGCCGCGCCAGCCGGTCCAGCCTGTCCGTCATCAGGCGCTCTCCCCGGCCAGGAGCTTCATCACTTCCTCGTCGGACAGCTCCTCCAGGCGCTCCAGCATCTCGTCCATCCGCCCCGCGGCGGCCGGCGCCCCGGGCTGTTCGGCGGCGAGCCGCCCGGCCAGCTCCGCCACCGTGGGCGCCTCGAACAGGGCCCGGAGCGGGAGCTGGATCCCCAGCTCCCTGCGGACGCGCGCGACCACGCGGGTGGCCAGCAGCGAGTGCCCCCCGATGTCGAAGAAGCGGTCGTGGACGCCCACCCGCTCCAGCCCCAGCACGTCCGCCACGATCTCCGCCAGCAGCTGCTCGGCGGAGGTGCGCGGGGGCGCGTAGGCCGCGGCGCCGGCCCCGCCCTCAGGCGCGGGGAGGGCGCGGCGGTCGGTCTTGCCGCTGGGGGTCGTCGGGATCGCCGCCAGCGCCACGAACGCGGAGGGCACCATGGGCTCCGGGAGACGCTCCCGCAGCCAGGCGCGCAGCTCGTCTGCCGGGGGCGCCTCGCCGGCGGCGACCACGTACGCCACCAGCCGCGGCCCGCCCGCCGCGCCGTCTCGCGCCGCCACCACGGCCTCGCGGACGCGGGGGTGCGCCCGCAGGGCGGCCTCGATCTCCCCGGGCTCCACCCGGAACCCCCGGACCTTGAGCTGGAAGTCGGTCCGCCCCAGGTACTCCAGCTCGCCCGCGGGCGTCCAGCGCACCCGGTCCATCACCCGGTACATCCGCCCGCCCGCCGGGCCGAACGGGTCGGGGACGAAGCGCTCGGCGGTCAGCCCGGGGCGGCCCAGGTACCCGCGGGCCAGCCCGGCGCCGGCCAGGTACATCTCGCCCGCGACGCCCGGGGGAACCGGGCGCAGCTCCCCGTCCAGCACGTAGGCCCGGGTGCCCGCGACCGGCCTGCCCACCAGGACCCGGTCCGCGCCCGGCTCCACCCGCCAGTGGGTGGAGAAGGTGGTGTCCTCGGTGGGGCCGTAGAGGTTGTTGAGGGTCCTCACCGTTCCCAGGGCGTGGATCGCCCGCGCCAGGTCCGGGGGGAGCGCCTCGCCGCTCAGGTTGAGCGTCCTGACGCCCGCCGGGATCCCGCCCGCGCGCAGCAGCTCGGCCGCGGCGGTGGGGACCATGCCGGCGGTGACCACGGGCTCGGACAGCTCCGCCAGCTCCAGCGCGTTCTCCGCCAGGACCAGCTTCCCTCCCCAGGCCAGCGTCCCGAAGATCTCGGCCACCGACACGTCGAACGAGACGGAGGTGGCGAACAGCGCCGCGGAGCGCTCCTCGTCGGTCATGGCCTCCCGGAGCCAGTGCAGCAGCACCACGACGGAGGAGTGCCGGATCATGGTCCCCTTGGGCCGCCCGGTGGAGCCGGAGGTGTAGATGACGTGCGACAGGTTCTCGGGGAGCGCGCCGCTCTCCGGCGCCGCCTCCGGCCGCGCGTCGATGCTGCCGCGCTCGGCGTCCAGCGCGACGACGCGCACGCCTTCCCGCGGGAGCCGGCCGGCCAGGTGCGCCTGCGTCACCAGCACGGCCGCCCCGGAGTCGGCCACCATCCAGGCCAGCCGGTCCGCCGGGTACGCGGGGTCCAGCGGGACGTAGGCGCCGCCCGCCTTGAGCACGGCCACCAGCGCCGTCACCAGCTCCGGGGTGCGCTCCAGGCACACACCCACCCGCGTCTCCGGGCCCACGCCGAGCGCGCGCAGGTGGTTGGCGAGCCGGTTGGCGCGCCGGTCCAGCTCTCCGTGGCTCGTCGCGCGGCCGCGGAAGGCGAGGGCGGGGGCGTCCGGGGTACGCGCCGCCTGGGCGGCGAGCAGCCCGTGCACGGTCCCGGCGGGCCCGCCGGGGTCCGCCCCGCTCCACTCCGCCAGCACCCGCTCGCGCTCCGCGGCGGAGAGCAGCTCCACCTCGCCCAGGCGCGCCTCCGGGGCGCGCGCGAAGGCGGCGAGCACCACCGCGAAGTGGTCCAGCAACCGCTCGACCGCGTCGCGGTCGAAGCGGGCCAGGGCGTAGGCGGCGCTCAGGAACAGGTTCCGGTCCGCCCCGACGGGGGCCGCGATGAGCGTGAGCGGGTAGTCGGTCTGCTCGATCCCGCCGACGGTCCGCAGCTCGAAGTCGCGCTGCGGCGTCGCCGCGAGCGCCTCCTCCACGGGGTAGTTCTCCCACACCAGGATGCTCTCGAAGAGCGGCGCCCCCTCCACCCCGCTCCAGCGCTGCACCTGCACCAGCGGCGAGTGCTCCCACTCCCGCACCCGGGCCTGCGCGTCCTGCAGCCGGCGGAGCCAGGGGAGCGCCGGGGCGTCCACGGGGACGGCGACCCGCACCGGGAGGGTGTTGATGAAGAGGCCTACCATCTCCTCCACCCCCTCCACCTCCGCCGAGCGCCCGGACACGGTGGCGCCGAAGACCACGTCGTGCTCGCCGGAGTAGCGGGACAGCAGGAGCGCCCACGCGCCCTGCAGGAGGGTTCCCAGGGTGAGGCCGGCGCCCCGCGCCAGCTCCGCGAGCCGCGCGGAGAGCTCCGCCGGGAGCCGGGCGTCCGCGCGGCCGAACCCCGCCTCCTTGCCGGGCGCCGCCCGGTCGATCCCCAGCGGCGTGGGGCCGTCGATCCCGGCGAGCTGCTCCCGCCAGAACGCCTCCGCCGCCCCCGGGTCCTGCCGCTGCAGCCAGGCGACGTAGTCGCGGTAGGGGCGGCCCGGCACGACCGCCGGCTCGCGGCCGCCCCGGAAGGCGTCGTAGAACCCGGCCACGTCCCGGAAGACCAGCGGGAGGCTCCACCCGTCCAGCAGCGCGTGGTGGTGCGTCCACACCAGGCGGTGGGTCCGCTCGCCGGTGCGGAACAGCGCCAGCCGCGTCAGCGGCGCCCGCGCCGGGTCGAAGCCCGCCGCGCGGTCCGCGGCCAGGAACGCTTCCAGCCGCGCGTCGCGCTCCACGGCGGGCAGGGCGCTCCAGTCCTCCAGGCGAAGCGGCGGATCGGCCTCGCGGCGCACCACCTGGAAGGGGCGCTCGCCGCCCCAGGGGAAGGCGGTGCGCAGCACGGCGTGCCGCTCCGCGGCCGCGCTCCAGGCGCGCCGGAACGCCGCGACGTCCAGCTCGCCCACGAGGTCGTACATGAACTGCCCCACGTACGCCCCGCCCTCCGGGGCGAACAGGGTGTGGAAGAGCATCCCTTCCTGCATGGGCGTGGCGGGGTACACGTCCTCGATCCCCCGCTCCCGCCCCAGCAGCTCGTCCAGCTCCGCCTGCGTCATCCGCGCGAGCGGGAAGTCGGACGGGGTGTGGCCGCCCGCCTCCGGCGAGGCGCAGTGGGCCGCCAGCGCCCGCAGCTGCGCGAGCACGTCCGCGGCCAGGCGCCCCACGGTCTCCTCCCGGTGCCGGCCGACCCCGTAGCCGATGCGCAGGTGGAGCCGTCCGCCCTCCACCACCGCCATCGCCTCCAGCAGGTGCTCCCGTCCGCCGCGCGGGCTGCGGGACGGGCCGATCCCCTCCTCCGCGATCCGGAAGGTCCCCGCGTCCGCGAACACGCCGTCGAGCTGTCCCAGGTAGTTGAAGGCGACCTGCGCGGCCGGCCGCGCGGCCAGCGCCTCGCGGGCGGCGTCGGGGCCCATCCAGCGGAGCAGCCCCCAGCCGATCCCGCGGTCGGGCACGGCGCGGAGCGCTTCCTTGACGGTCTTGACCGTCGCCTCCTCGCCTTCGGCGCCGCGCAGGTCCAGGAAGAGCGGGTGGACGGCGGTGAACCAGCCGGTCGTGCGGGACAGGTCCACGTCCGCGAACAGCTCCTCGCGCCCGTGGGACTCCACGTCCACCAGGACGCGCCCGTCGCCGGTCCAGCGGCCGAGGGCGCGGGCCAGCGCCGCCAGGAGCAGGTCGTCGATCCGGGTGCGGTACGCCGCGGGCGCCTCCTGGAGCAGCGTCCGCGTCTCCTCCGCCGTGAGCGCCGCGGCGACGACGGCTCCCGTGTCCTCGCCGTCCGGGCCGTCGGAGTCGACCGGGAGGGGAGGCGCCCCGCCGCGCGCCGGGTCGGTCCAGAACGCCAGCTCGGCGGCGGCGGCGGCCGAGCGGGCGTGCTCCGCCAGCCGCTCCGCCCAGGCCCGGAACGAGGTGGTCTTGGGGGAGAGGGACACCGGCTCGCCGCGCGTGAGCTGGCCGTACGCGGTCTCCAGGTCCTCCACCAGGGTCCGCCACGAGGCGGCGTCGACGACCAGGTGGTGGGCCAGCAGGAGGACGCGGCCCGGGGCGTCCGCCCCGAAGTCGAAGTGCGTCGCCCGCAGCAGCGGCCCGTCAAAGCGGAGTCTGCCCTGCTGTTCCGCGGCGCGGCGCTCCAGCGCCGCCGCGCGCTCCGCCTCCGGCACGCCCGACAGGTCCACGCGCTCCACCGCGAGCTCCGGCTCCGGCGCGGTGAATTCCTGGATCCACCGGCCGTCCTCCCCGCGGGTGAAGCGCGCGCGGAGGGCGTCGTGGTGCGCCACGAGGGCGCGGACGGCGCCCTCCAGGGCGGCGTGGTCCAGCGGCCCGCGCCCGCGCAGGAGGAGCGGCATGTTGAAGTGCCAGGGCTCCGGGAGCCCGCGTGAAAAGAACGCGTGCTGGACGGGCGTGAGCGGCGCCTCGCCGGTGACCGGGCCCTGCTCGGCCCTCACCGCCCGGACCGTCGCCGCCAGCGGCGCCAGCTCCGCGATGGTGGGGTGCTCGAAGAAGTGCCGGGGCTTCAGCTCCACGCCCGCCCTGCGCGCGCGGGAAACGGCCTGGATGGAAAGGATGCTGTCCCCCCCCAGCTCGAAGAAGTTGTCGTGGACGCCCACCCGCTCCACGCGGAGCACCGAGCGCCACACCGCGGCCAGCGCCTCCTCCACGGGGGTGCGCGGGGCCACGTGCCCCGCCTCCGCCCCCGCGTGCTCCGGCGCGGGGAGCGCCGCGCGGTCGGTCTTTCCCGTGGGGGTGAGAGGGAACGCCTCCAGCTCCACCAGCGCGGAGGGGACCATGTACTCCGGGAGCGTCGCGCGGAGGTGCGCCCTCAGCTCCGCCGCGCCCGCGGGCTCCCGGGTCGTGTAGTAGCCCACCAGCCGGTCGTCCCGCAGCACGACCAGCGCCTCGGCGACGCCCGGGTGGCGCAGCAGGGCGGCCTCGATCTCCCCGGGCTCCACGCGGTAGCCGCGCACCTTGACCTGCTCGTCGGCGCGCCCCATGAACTCCAGCGTACCCCCGGGCCGCCAGCGGGCGCGGTCCCCGGTGCGGTAGAGCCGCTCCCCCGGCCCGGCGCCGAAGGGGTCGGGGACGAACCTCGCCGCCGTGAGGTCCGGGCGGCCGTGGTAGCCCCGCGCCACCCCCGGGCCGCCCAGCAGCAGCTCGCCGGGGACGCCGATGGGGAGCGGCCGCCCCGGCGCGTCGCACACGTACACGCGCGCGTTGGGGAGCGGGCTCCCCAGCAGGTGGAGCCCGGGGCCGGCGCCGCGCACCAGGTGCGAGGTGCAGATGATGCTCCCCTCGGTGGGGCCGTAGAGCACGTGCGTCTCGGCGGCGGGGAAGGCGTCCTTCATCCCCTCCAGCAGGTCCGGCGCGACGGCGTCGCCGCCCACGAAGGCGCGGCGCACCCGCGGGAGCGCGCGCCCCGCCGGGAGCGCCGCCACCAGCTGCCTCATCAGCGCGGGGACGGCGTGCAGCAGGGTGGCGTCGGCGGCTTCCCGCAGCAGGGCGTCCATGTCGGTGACGTGCTCCGCGGGCACCATCCTCACCGCGCCTCCCGACACCAGCGGGAGGAGCGTCTCGAAGAGCCAGATGTCGAAGGCCGGGCTGGCCAGCGAGGGCATCACGTCGCCCTCGCGGACGCCGAAGCGCTCGCGGGCGCCCAGCAGCGTGTCCAGCAGGCCGTGGTGCTCCACCCGCACCCCCTTGGGCGTGCCCGTGGAGCCGGAGGTGTAGATGACGTACGCCAGGTTCCCGGGGTGGAGCACCACGTCCACGGGTCCGGCGCCCTCCCCGCCGGCCCCGTCGCCGTCGAGCAGCAGCAGCTCGGCCGGGTGCGCGGCCAGGCGCTCCCGCAGGGATTCCTCCGTCACCACCAGCGGCACGGCGGAGTCCCGGAGGGCGTGGCCGACCCGGTCGGCGGGGTGCGCGGGGTCCAGGGGGACGAAGGCGCCCCCGGCCTTGAGCACGCCCAGCAGCGCCACCACCAGCCCGGGCCCGCGCTCCAGGCACACGCCCACGGGCGTCTCGGGCCCCACGCCCCGGCCGCGCAGGGCGCGGGCGAGGCGGTCGGAGCGCTCGTCCAGCTCCCCGTAGCGGACGACGTCCGTCCCGGCGAGCACGGCGGGCGCGTCGGGGAGGCGGCGCGCCGTCGCCGAGAACAGCCGGTGCGCCAGGGGAGCGGAAGGGAAGGGGCGGGCTGTGGCGTTGAACCCCTCCAGGACGCGCTCCCGCTCGCCGGGGCTCATCACCTCCAGCTCCGAGATGCGCCGCCCCGGGGCCGCCACGACCGCCTCCAGGAGCGAGACGTAGCCGCCCAGCATCCGCTCGGTCGTGGAGGGGTCGAAGAGGTCCAGGTTGTAGCCCACGATCCCCCCGATGGTCCCCTCCTCGGGGTACTCCCGCAGCAGCACGTCCAGGTCGAACTTGGCGGTTCCGCTGTCCGTGAGCCCCTTCTCGTCGTATTCCACGGCGCGCAGCCCCACCTGCGGACCGGCGTCGGCGAAGTGGGCGATGGGGCGCTCGAAGCCGAACATCACCTGGATCAGCGGGTTGCGGCTGAGGTCCCGCTCCAGGTGCAGCTCCTCCAGCAGCATCTCCAGCGGCAGCTCCGCGTGGGCGTAGGCGCCGAGCGCGGCGTCCCTCACCCTCCCCAGCAGCTCCGGGAGCGTGGGGTCTCCGTCCAGCCGGGTGCGGATGGGGAGCGTGTTGATGAAGAAGCCCATCAGCGGCTCGATCTCCGGCCGGGCGCGGTTCGCGTCCACGGTGCCCACCACCAGGTCCTCCTGGGCCGAGTAGCGCAGGAGGAGGACCTTGTACGCCGCGATCAGCAGGGTGAAGAGCGTCACGCCCTCCCGCGCGCAGAGGGTCTCCAGCCTGGCTTTCAGCTCCGGGGAGATGAACACCCGGTGGTTCGCTCCCCGGTAGCTGCGCACCGGCGGGCGCACGCGGTCGGTGGGGAGCTCCAGGGCCAGGGGAGCCCCCTCCAGGCGGTCCCTCCAGTACGCCACCTGCGCGGCCAGCCGCTCGCCCGAGAGCCAGCGGCGCTGCCAGACGGCGAAGTCGGCGTACTGCACCGGCAGCTCCGGGAGGCGGGGCGCCTCGCCGGCCAGGATCGCGGCGTAGCAGCGGATCCACTCCTCGAAGAAGATCGTCCCCGACCACCCGTCCGTGGCGATGTGGTGGGTGCTGGTGAGGAGCACCCAGTCCTCGTCCGCCAGGCGCACGAGCCTCGCGCGGATCGAGGGCTCCCGCGCCAGGTCGAAGGGGCGCTCGGCCTCCACCACGGCCAGGCGCCGCGCCCCGGCCTCGCGCTCCGCCCCGTCGGCCAGGTGGCGCAGGTCGTCCACCGGGAGGGGGAGGTCCACGCCGGCGAGGATCACCTGCACCGGCTCCGGGCCGTCACCCGCCCGGTAGACGGTCCGCAGGACGGAGTGGCGCTCGACCACCATCCCCAGCGCGCGCCGCGCCGGCTCCAGCTGGAGCGGGCCGCGGAAGCGGTAGGCGACCGCGACGTTGTAGAAGGGGTTCCCGGGCTCCATCTGGTCCAGGAGCCACATGCGCTGCTGCTGGAAGGAGAGCGGGAGCGGCGCGTCGTGGGGCACCGGGACGATCGGCTCCGCCGCCGTACCGGGCGTGGTCCTGCGCAGCTCCTCGACCGCCGCGGCCAGCCCCGCCACCGTGGGCGAGCCGAACAGCGTGGCGAGCGGGACCTCCACCTGGAAGGCGTCGCGCAGCCGCGAGATGATCTGCGTGGCGAAGAGCGAGTGCCCGCCCAGCGAGAAGAAGTCGTCGTGCACCCCCACCTGGGCGATGCCGAGCGTCGACTGCCAGCTTTCCGCCACCCGCCGCTCGGTTTCCGTGGCCGGCGCCGCGTACGGGGTCGCCAGCGCGGGGCGCGAGTACAGCAGCGTCGCGTCCGCGTCCGGCGCCCCGGGCCGCGGCCCGGCCGGAGCCGGCCGGCGGGGCCCCACGCGCAGCTGGGGCCCGGCGTCCGCGGCCAGGACGCGCTCCAGCGCCGCGGCCCACCCCTCCGCCGCGGCAGGCTCCGCCTCCGGGTCGTCCAGCTCGTGGGCGTGGTCCCAGCGCACGGCGGTCCAGCGGGCCCGGTGCTCCGCCCCGTGCCGCCGGGCGAACGCCGCCGCGATCTCGGCCGCCGCGGCCTGGTGCAGGCGCAGCGAGCCCACGGGCGCGGCCGGGAGCGCGCACTGCAGCAGGCAGAAGTCGGTGCGCTCCTCCCCCAGGGCGCGCTCCAGCGCCTCCAGCTCCGCCAGCATCGCCCGGAAGTCCCCGGCCTCCGGCCCCGGGGCGAGCGTCCGCAGCGGGACCGACTCCCGCGCGCGCCCCACCTCCACGGTGTGCACCACGCCCCGCAGCGCCCCCAAGCTCGCCCGGGCCCCGGCGAGCGCCTCCGCGAGGCGCGCGGGGTCCTGCGCGTCCACGCGCCGCGCCAGCACCCGCGCCCCGCGCGCCTCCAGCTCCCGCACGGCGCGGATGGTGCGGCTGGCCGGGTGGTGCCGGTCGTGGGTCGCGAGCCAGCGGTCCCACCCCTCCCGCTCCTCCGGGAAGGCCTCCCCCGCCAGCAGGAGGAGCCCCGCTCCGCGCGCCGCCAGGTGCCCGGCCGCCGCCAGCGCGCGCGGCCCCAGCCATCCTCCCACGAGGTAGAAGCCGTCGCCGCGCACCGGGACCTCCCGCGCCGCCGCCTCCCGCCGCGTCCACCGCCGGGTCCAGCGGCGCCAGCCGCGGAGCGCGGCTTCCGGCTCGCTCCCGCCCCGCAGCTCGGCCCCGAGCGCCTCCGCCAGCTTCGCCTCGTCCCCGGCGAGGACCACGTCCACCACCCGGCAGGCGAGCCCGGGGTACTCGCGCGGGACCGCTTCCAGCGCGCCCAGCAGCATCGCGCGGGCGGGCTCCACGGCGTCCACGCCGGTCGCGTCCAGCACCCGGTCGGACACCACCTGGATCCTCCCTCCCTCCACGGCGCGGGCCAGGTGCAGCAGGCTCGCGTACCCCCGCCGGTGGACCCGCTCCAGGGCCTCGTCCCCGCTCCCGGCAAGGCTCCACAGGTGCACCCACTCCGCGGGCGCCGCCCCCTCCCGCCGCAGCTCGTCGTGGAGCGCCCGGTAGTCCTCTCCGCGCTCCGGCCGCAGCCGCCAGGCCTCCGTCCCGGTCCGCTCGAACGCGGTCCCGGCCTCCACGGTCACCACCCGGTGCCCCTCCGCCCGCAGCGCCTCCGCCAGCCGGACGCCGATCCCCCGCTCGTCCACCAGCAGCGCCCAGCTCCGCGGCTCACCCGCCGGCTCGGGGAGTGGCCCCTGCCGCCAGGCCGGCGCCAGGAGCGCGGGCCCGTCCTCCGCCCCCCGGGGCACGGCGCGCCGCTTCCGGCCCCCGCGCGGCGGGGCGTCCACCCAGAAGCGCTGCCGCTCCCAGGGATAGGTGGGGAGAGGGACCCTGCGGCGCCGCTCCCCGGCCGCGAAGGCCGCCCAGTCCGGGCGCGCCCCCGCGAGCCAGCTCCGGCCCAGCGTCTCCAGCAGGAAGGCCGGGTCGGGCTGGCGCGTGTAGGCGTGCCGCAGCGACGCCAGCACCGAGGGCTCCGCCGCCCCCGCCGCGAGCGCGAAGGTCCCCAGCGTGCGCCCGGGCCCCACCTCCAGCAGCAGACGGCCGGGCTCGGCCAGCAGCTCCGCCAGGCACTCCGCGAAGCGCACCGTCCGGCAGAGGTGCCGCGTCCAGTACGCGGGGTCGACGGCCTCCTCCGGCGTGATCCACGTCCCCGTCACGTTGGAAAAAAAGGGCAGGGCGGGGGGGCGCAGCGGGATCCCGCGCACCCGCTCGGCCAGGCGCTCGGCCACGGGCTCCATGAGCGGCGAGTGGAACGGGTGGCTCGCGGCCAGGCGGCGGCACGCCACGCCGCGCCCCAGCAGCTCGGCCTCCAGCGCGGCCACGGCCTCCGGCGGCCCGGACAGGGTGCACAGCCCGGGCGCGTTGTGCGCGGCCAGCGCGATCCCCCCGCGCAGCAGCGGCTCCACCGCGGCCGGGTCCATGGGCACCGCCAGCATCGCCCCCTCCGGGAGCTCCGCCACCAGGCGCGCCCTCTCGGCCACCAGCGCCAGCGCGTCCGGCAGCTCCATGACGCCCGCCAGCGTGGCCGCGACGTACTCGCCCAGCGAGTGGCCGAGCATCGCGGCCGGCGCGATCCCCCAGGCCATCCAGAGCCGGGCCAGCGCGTACTCCACCACGAACACGGCCGGGTGCGCCAGCTCCGTGCGCGCCAGCTCCCCGGCCGCGGGGGCAGCGTCGCGCCCCAGCATGCGGCGCAGGTCGGTCCCCGCGCCTGCGGCGCCGGCGCCCGGGCGCTGCTCGGCCGGGGCCTCGCCGGGGAAGAGCACCTCCCGGACGTCGCGGCCCAGGTGCTCCCGGAGGATCTCCGCGCAGCGGTCCACCTCCGCGCGGAAGACGGGCTCCGCCTCGTACAGCCCGCGCGCCATCTGCACGTAGTGGTCGCCCAGCCCCGGGAACAGGAAGACGACCTCGCGGCCGTCCCACTCCGCCGCCGCGTCGCGGATCCGCGCCGGGTCGCGCGCCTCCAGCGCGGCGGCGGCCTCCTCGCGGCCTCCGCACACCAGGATGCGGCGGTGGGCGAAGCGGCGGCGGCCCACGCGCAGCGTGTGCGCCACGTCGGCCAGCGGCTGCTCCGGGTTCTCCCGGAGGTGCCGCGCCAGCCGGTCGGTGGCCGCCTCCAGCGCGGCGGGGGTGCGCGCGGAAAGGACGAGGAGCTGCAGCGGGCGCGACGGCCCCGAGGGCTCCGCCGGGGGCGCCTCCTCCAGCACCAGGTGGGCGTTGGTGCCGCCCATCCCGAACGAGCTCACCCCCGCCCGGCGGGGGGCGCAGCCGCGGGGCCAGGGGCGCAGCTCGGCGTTGACGAAGAAGGGGGAGCGCTCGAAGTCGATGCGGGGGCTGGGACGCTCGAAGTAGAGGCTGGGGGGAATCTCCCCGTGCTCCAGCGAGAGCACCGTCTTGATGAGCCCCGCCACCCCGGCGGCGGAGTCCAGGTGCCCCACGTTGCTCTTGACGGAGCCCAGCGCGCAGAAGCCGGTCCGGTCCGTCCCGGCGCGGAACGCCTGGGTGAGCGCCTCCACCTCGATGGGGTCGCCCAGCTCCGTGGCGGAGCCGTGCCCCTCCACGTACGAGATGCTGTCGGGCTCCACCCCCGCCATGGACAGCGCCTCCCCGATGGCCCGGGCCTGGCCTTCCCGCCGGGGAGCGGAGTAGCCGATCTTGCCGGAGCCGTCGTTGTTGACGGCGGTCCCCAGCACCAGGGCGTGGACGGTGTCGCCGTCCTCCAGGGCGTCCTCCAGCCGCTTGAGCAGCACGATCCCCACCCCGCTCCCCCGGACGGCGCCGCGCGCGTCCGCGTCGAACGAGCGGCACTGCCCCGTGGGGGAGGAGATCCCCCCCTTCTCGTACAGGTATCCCTTCACCTGGGGGACCTCGATGGAGACCCCGCCGGCCAGCGCCATGTCCGACTCGCCGGAGAGCACGCTCTGGCAGGCCAGGTGGATCGCCACCAGCGACGACGAGCACGCGGTCTGCACGTTCAGGCTGGGCCCCTCCAGGCCCAGCATGAACGAGGTCCGCGTGGGCACGTTGCCCGGGGCGTTCCCCAGGTGGATGGGCAGCTCCGCGCCGCGCAGCCCGGGGTGCCGGGCCAGCAGCTTCCAGTAGCCGTTCAGCTCCGCGCCCGAGAAGACGCCCACCCGGCCGCCGTACGCCGCGGGGTCGTAGCCCGCCTGCTCCAGCGCTTCCCAGGCGCACTCCAGGAACAGGCGCTGCGTGGGGTTCAGGTAGACGGCGTCGCGCGGGGACAGGCCGAAGAAGGCCGCGTCGAACAGCTCCACGCCGCGCAGCATCCCGCCCGCGCGGACGTAGCCGGGGTTCCTCACCAGGTCGGGACGGACGCCCGCGGCGAGCAGCTCCTCCTCCGAGAAGCGGGTGATGCAGTCCACCCCCCCGCGGAGGTTCCGCCAGAACTCCTCCACGGTCGCGGCGCCCGGAAAGCGCCCCGACATCCCGACGATCGCGACTTCCTGCCCGGTGAACGGTTCCCTCATCACCCCTGTTTTCTGCTGAAGGGAAGACATCGAAGCTGCGGTCTTTTTTCCGGCGAACACTACGAGCCGTCCCGCCCCCGCGGGCCGGAGCGGGCCATCCGCTGCCGCTGGAGGTGGGTCCGCCGGGACTCGGCCCGGTCGTCGTTCTCCCGCCGCGCGGCTTCCGGAGCCGCCGGGCGCCCGTCCAGGTGGGCCGCCAGGCCGGACAGGGTGGAGAACTGGAACAGGTCGGTGAGCGTGACCCTGCCGGCGAAGTGCTCCTCCAGCCGCGCGTGCAGCCGCACCAGGAGCAGGGAGTGGCCGCCCAGCTCGAAGAAGTTGTCGTGGAGGCCCACCCGCTCCGCGCCCAGCACCTCCGCCCAGACGCCGGCCAGCAGCTTCTCGGTGGGGGTCCGCGGCGCCACGTACTCCCGGCCGGAGGAGGCCCCCCCGGGGGCGGGGAGGGCGCGCCGGTCCAGCTTGCCGCTGGGGGTCAGCGGGAGCTCCTCCAGCGGCACGTACGCCGAGGGGAGCATGTACTCCGGGAGCCGCGCCGCGAGGTGCGCCCGCAGCTCGGCCCAGGACGGGACCGTGCCCTCCGCCGGGACGGCGTAGGCCACCAGGCGCCTGTCCCCCGGCGCGTCCTCGCGCACCACAACGGCCGCCTCCCGCACCTGCGGGTGCGCCCGGAGCGCGGCCTCCACCTCGCCCGGCTCCACGCGGAAGCCGCGGACCTTGACCTGCGCGTCCAGCCGTCCCAGGAACTCCAGCGTCCCGTCCGGGAGCCAGCGCGCCCGGTCGCCGGTGCGGTACATGCGGCTGCCGGGCTCGGCCCCGAACGCGTCCGGAACGAACCGGGCGGCCGTCAGCTCCGGGCGGTCCAGGTAGCCCCGCGCCACCCCGGCCCCGCCCGCGCACAGCTCGCCGGGGATCCCCACCGGCACCGGCCGGAGCCCCCCGTCCAGGACGTAGGCGCGCGTTTGGGCGACCGGCCGGCCGATGGTGACGCGCGCGGCGCCGCGCTCCACCACGGCCCACGTCGCGTAGACCGTGTCCTCCGTGGGCCCGTAGGCGTTGACGACGCGCTCCACCCCGGCCGCGTGCAGCGCCTGCACCAGCTCCGGCGGCAGCGCCTCCCCGGCCAGGACCAGCGCGCGCACGCTCGCCGGGATCCCCCCGCTCCGCAGCAGCTCGGCCGCGGCACCGGGGACCATGTACGCCAGGCGCACGTCCTCCCCCGCGGGGATGCGCGCCAGCTCCAGGGCGTTCTCCACCAGCAGCAGCCTGCCGCCGTTGCAGAGCGTGTCCCAGATCTCGGCGACCGACACGTCGAAGGAGATGGAGGTGGAGGCCAGGACGCAGGCGCGCTCCTCGGGGCGGACCTGCCCGGCCAGCCAGCCCAGCAGGGCGGCCACGCCGCGGTGCTCCACCTGGACGCCCCTGGGAGTGCCGGTGGAGCCGGAGGTGTAGATCACGTACGCCAGCTGGCCCGGATCCGTCGCGACCGCGGGAGCGGCGGAGCCGCCGGCGTCGTCCTCCTCCCCCACGGCGTCCACGCACACCAGCTCGGCGGCGCCGGCCGGCACCCGGTCCCGCAGGCGCTCCTGCGTGAGGACCACGGCGACGGCGGAGTCGGCCAGGACGTACGCCAGCCGCTCGGCGGGGTAGGCGGGGTCCAGGGGCACGTACGCGCCGCCCGCCCTGAGGACGGCCAGCATGGCGGCCACCATGTCCGGCGTCCGCTCCATGCAGATCCCCACGCGCGCTTCCGCGCGCACACCCATCCGCGCGAGGCGCCCCGCGAGCCGGGCGGCCCGGCGGTCCAGCTCCGCGTAGGTGAGCCGCTCGCCGGACGCGGCGGACACCACGGCCACCGCGTCCGGGGTGCGCGCCGCCTGCGCCGCGAAGAGCGCGTGCACGGGGGGCGCCGGGACCTCGCGGCCGGCGGGGTTCCACTCCTCCACCACCCGGCGGCGCTCGGCCGGAGCCATCCACTCCACCTCCGAGAGGCGGCGCACGGGGTCCTCCGCCAGCGCCGCCAGCACCGTCGCCAGGTGCGCGGCCATGCGCTCCGCCGTGGCCGCGTCGAACAGGTCGGCGCGGAATTCCAGCGAGCCGGCGAGCCGCTCCCCCTCGTCCGCCACGGCGAGGGTCAGGTCGAACTTGACCGCCCCGGTGCCCGCCTCCACCCGCTCCCCTTCCACGCCGCCCAGCCGCGGGGCCCGCAGCTGCGCCCCCTCGCTCTCGAAGGTGAGCACCACCTGGAAGAGCGGCGTGTGCGCCAGGTCGCGCCGCGCACCCAGCTCCTCCACCAGCCGCTCGAAGGGGAGGTCCTGGTGCGCGTGCGCCCCCAGCACCCCCTCCCGCACGCGGGCGAGCAGCTCCCCCACGGCGGGGTCGCCCGACAGGTCGGTGCGCAGCGCGAGCGTGTTGACGAAGAAGCCGATCAGCCCCTCCGTCTCGCGCCGCGTCCGGCCGGCGACGGGCACGCCCACGACCACGTCCTCCTGGCCCGAGTACCTGGACAGGAGGAGCTGCCACGCCGCCAGCAGCGCCATGAACGGCGTGCCCCCCCCGCGCCGGGCCAGCTCGCGGACCGCGCCCGTGGTCTCCGCGGACAGGGTGAAGCGGACCGCGTCCCCCCGCGCCCCCGCCACGGCGGGGCGCGCGCGGTCCAGCGGAAGCTCCAGCACGGGGGGAGCGCCGGCGAGCCGGTCGCGCCAGTAGGCGGCCTGCTCGGCGAGGACGCCGCCCCGGAGCCACGTCCGCTGCCAGGCGGCGTAGTCCGCGTACTGCACCGGCAGCGGCGGGAGCTGCGCCCGCTCCCCCCGCGCGAAGGCGTCGTACAGGGCGGAGAGCTCGCCGGTGAGCACGCCGACGGACCACCCGTCCGAGACGATGTGGTGCATGGCCAGGAGCAGGGCGAAGTCGCGCTCCCCCAGGCGCAGCAGCGAGGCCCGCAGCAGCGGCCCCTCCGCCAGGTCGAAGGGGCGGCCCGCCTCCTCCCCCGCCCGGCGCAGCAGCTCCGCCTCGCGCTCCCGCTCCGGCAGGCCGCGGAGGTCCGCTTCCTCCAGCGGGAAGGGGGCGGGCGGCAGGACGGCCTGCACCGGCTCGCCGGCCACCGTGTGGAAGACCGTGCGCAGCGCCTCGTGGCGGCGGACCGTCGCCTCCAGCGCGAGCCGGAGCGCGGCGGCGTCCACGGCGCCGCGGAAGCGCAGCGCGACGGGGAGGTTGTAGGCGGCGGTGCCGGGCTCCATCCGGTCCAGGAACCAGAGCCGCTGCTGCGCGAACGAGAGCGGAAAGGGCGAGCCGTCGCGGCGCAGGGGGACCAGGGGCGGAGCCTGGAGCCCGGCGTCGGTCCGCAGGGCCGCCTCGACGCGGGCGGCGAGCCCCGCCACGGTGGGCTCCTCGAAGAGCGCGCGCAGCGGGAGCTCCACCCCGAACGCCTCCCGGACCCGCGAGATCAGCCGCGTCGCCAGCAGCGAGTGCCCGCCCAGCTCGAAGAAGTCGTCGTGGACCCCCACCCGCTCCACGCCCAGCAGCTCCGCCCACGCGCCCGCCAGTACCTCCTCCGCGGGGGTGCGCGGGGCGACGTGGTCCTCCTGGAGGGTGCCGGGAGCGGGGAGCGCGGCGCGGTCCAGCTTGCGGTTGGCGGTCAGGGGGAGCCGCTCCAGCACGGCCACGGAGGCGGGGACCAGGTGCTCCGGCAGCCGCTCCCCCAGCCAGCGCTTCAGCTCCGCGGGCGTGGGCGCGGCCCCCTCCGCGGCGACCACGTAGCCGGCGAGCCGCCGTTCCCCGGGGCGGTCCTCCCGGACGACGACTGCCGCCTCGCGCACCTCCGGGTGCATCGCGAGGACCGCCTCCACCTCGCCGGGCTCCACGCGGAAGCCGCGGACCTTGGCCTGCGAGTCGGTCCGCCCCAGGAACTCCAGCGTCCCGTCCGCGCCCCAGCGCGCCCGGTCGCCGGCCCGGTACAGCCGCCGTCCGGCGTCCGCCGCGAAGGCGTCGGGGACGAACCGTTCCGCCGTCAGCTCCGGCCGCCCCAGGTAGTCGCGCGCGACGCACGCCCCGCCGATGCACAGCTCCCCCGGCACCCCCACGGGCGCCGGGTTGCCGGCCCGGTCCAGCACGTAGAGCGAGGCGTTGCCCAGCGGCCGCCCGATCACCGCCCCGCGGGGGGCCTCCCCGTCCTCCAGCCGGTGGGCGGCGCAGATGACCGTGCCCTCGGTGGGGCCGTACAGCACCCGGATCGCGGCGGCGGGGAAGACCGCCCGCATCGTGTCCAGCAGGTCGGGGGGGACGGCGTCCCCGCCCACCAGGAGCAGCCGCAGCCGGGGGAGCGGCGCGCGCGCGGCGCCGACACGCTCCATCACCTGCCGCATCAGGGCGGGCACCGCGTGCAGCACGGTGGCCTCCGCCAGCTCCCCCACCAGCGCCGCGGCGTCCACCACCCGCTCGCGCGGGACCACGCGCACCCGGCTCCCGCAGAGCAGCGGGAGCACGGCCTCCACCAGCGAGATGTCGAAGGCGAAGCTCGCGAGCGCCGGGACCACGTCGCCGGGCCCGAAGCCCAACGCGTCGCGGGCCGCCAGCAGGGTGTGGAGCAGGCTCCCGTGCTCCACGCGCACGCCCTTGGGCCTGCCCGTGGATCCCGACGTGTAGATGACGTACGCCAGGTGGCCCGGGTCGGGCTCCGCCGCGGGCGGCTCCGCGCTCTCCCGGTCGATCCGCTCCCGGTCCGCGTCCAGCCACAGGGTCGCCGCCCGGTGCGGGGGGAGGGTCCCGGCCAGGCGCGCCTGCGTCACGACCACGGCCGCCCCCGAGTCCTCCAGCAGCAGCGCCAGGCGCTCGCGGGGATAGGCGGGGTCCAGGGGGACGTAGGCGCCGCCCGCCTTCCAGACGGCGAGGATCGCCAGCAGCAGCTCGGGCGTGCGCTCCATGCACAGCGCCACCCGGGTCTCCGGCCCCACGCCCATCCCGCGCAGCGCGTGGGCGAGCCGGTTGCTGCGCGAATCGAGCTCGGCGTAGGTCAGGGACTCGCCCTCCGACTCCGCGGCCAGGGCGCCGGGGGTGCGGGCCGCCTGCTCCGCGACGAGCCGGGGGACCAGGCGGCCGGCCGGGTACCGGACCGGGGCGTTCCACCCCGCCAGCACCCGCCGCTCCGCGGAGTCGAGGAGCGGCAGGTCGGAGAGGCGCAGCTCCGGGGCGGCGGCGGCCCCCTCCAGGAGCACCCGGAGGTGCTCCGCCATGCGCTCGATGGTGCTCCCGTCGAAGCGGTCGGCGCGGTACACCAGGGTCCCCGCGATCCGCTCCCCCTCCTCCGCCAGCTCCAGCTCCAGGTCGAACTTGGCTCCGGCCGGGCCGGCGGCGAGCGGCTCCGCCTGCAGCCCCGCGATGCGCAGCTCCCCGCGCCCGGTGTCGCGCAGGGCGAAGAGCACCTGGAAGAGCGGGGTGTGCGCCAGGCTGCGCCCGGGGGCCAGCTCCTCCACCAGCCTTTCGAAGGGAACCTCCTGGTGCGCGAAGGCGCCCAGGGTCGCCCCGCGCACGCGCGCCAGCAGCTCGCGGAAGGCGGGGTCGCCGGCCAGGTCGGTGCGCAGCACCAGGGTGTTGACGAAGAAGCCGATCAGCGGCTCCAGCTCCAGGCGCGTCCGCCCGGCCACGGGGGTGCCCACGCTGACGTCCTCCTCCCCCGCGTAGCGGGCCAGGAGGAGCTGGAAGCCCGCCAGCAGGGTCATGAACAGGGTGGCGCCCTCGCGCCGCCCCAGCGAGCGCAGCGCCCCCGAGGTCCCGGCCGGGAGGACGAAGGAGTGGCGGCCGCCCTTCCCCCCCTGCGCGGGCCCACGGGGCCGGTCGACCGGGAGGTCGAGCAGGGGAGGGGCCCCCGCCAGCCGCTCGCGCCACCAGGCGAGCAGCGCCTCCAGCGCGTCGCCCGAGAGCCACGACCGCTGCCAGGCCGCGTAGTCGGCGTACTGAACCGGCAGCGCCGGCAGCGCCGCCTCCCGCCCGGCGCCGAGCGCGGCGTACAGCTCCGACAGCTCGCCCACCAGCACGTCCATCGACCACCCGTCCGAGACGACGTGGTGCATGGTGAACAGCAGCACCCACTCCTCCGCGGCCAGGCGCAGCGCCCGGGCCCGCAGCAGCGGCCCCGCCTCCAGGTCGAAGGGGCGCAGCGCCTCCCCGGCCGCCGCGCGCCGGACCTCCGCCTCCCGCTCCGCGCGCGGCAGGGTGCGCAGGTCGGCCACGCCGATGCGGGTCTCCCCGGGGTCGCGGACCACCTGCACGGGGACGCCCTGCCGGGAGGCGAAGACGGTCCGCAGCGCCTCGTGCCGGCGCACCACCCCGCCCAGCGCGCGCTCCAGCCGCCCCGCGTCGAGCGCGCCCCGCACCCGCAGGGCGGCGGGGATGTTGTACGCCGGGCTGCCGGGCTCCATCCGGTCCAGGAACCAGAGCCGCTGCTGCGCGAAGGAGACCGGCAGGGGCGAGCCGTCCCGCGGCGCCGGGAATAGCGGGGGCGCCTGCACGCCGCCGCCCGCCCGCAGCAGCGCGTCCACGCGCGCGGCGAGCGCGCGCACCGAGGGCGCCTCGAAGAGCGCGCCCAGCGGGAGCTCCACGCCGCAGGCGGCGCGCACCCGCGAGACCACCCGGGTGGCCAGGAGGCTGTGCCCCCCCGCCTCGAAGAAGTCGGTGTCCGCGTCCACCCCTCCGGCGCCGAGGACCCGGGCGTAGATCCCGGCCAGCAGCTCCTCGGTGGGGGTGGACGGCGCCGCGCGCACCTCCCCCGCGTCCGCGTCCGGGGCGGGGAGCGCCCGCCGGTCGAGCTTGCCGTTGGGCGTCAGCGGGAGCGACTCCAGCACGACGAAGGCGGACGGCACCATGTGCTCCGGGAGGCGCTCCCGCAGCCGGGCGCGCAGCTCCGCCGGATCCGGCCGGCCCTCCCCCCGCGGCACCACGTACGCCGCCAGGCGGGGATCTCCCGGCGAGTCCTCCCTCACCAGCGCCACCGCCTCCCGCACCCCCGGGAGGTCGAGGAGCGCGGCCTCGATCTCGCCCGGCTCCACGCGGAAGCCGCGCACCTTGACCTGGTCGTCCGTCCGGCCCAGGTACTCCAGCTCCCCCGTTTCCGTCCACCGCGCCCGGTCGCCCGAGCGGTACAGCCGATTCCCCGGCCCGCTCCCGAACGGGTCCGGGACGAAGCGGTCCGCCGTCAGGCCGGGCCGGCCCAGGTACCCTCGCGCCAGTCCCGCCCCGCCCACGTACAGCTCCCCCGGCATCCCGGGCGCCACCGGCTCCCCGGCGGCGTCGAGCACGTAGACGCGCAGATCGGGGATCGCGCTCCCGATCGGGCTCGCCGCGCCGCCCTCCACGTCGTCCGGCCCGAGGGGGCGCCAGGTGACGTGGACGGTGGTCTCGGTGATCCCGTACATGTTCACCAGGCGCGGGCGCTCGTACCCGTGCCGCCCCGTCCACGGCCGCAGGCTCGCCGGCTCCAGCGCCTCGCCCCCGAAGACGACCCAGCGGAGCGCGAGGCCGGCGCCGTCGCCCGCCCGCTCGTCCGCCGCGGCCAGCTGCCGGAACGCGGAGGGCGTCTGGTTGAGGACGGTGACCCGCTCCTCCGCCAGGAGCCGGCGGAAGGCTTCCGGGTCGCGGCTGGTCGCCGCGGGGACGACGACCAGGCGGCCACCGTGGAGGAGCGCCCCCCAGATCTCCCAGACGGAGAAGTCGAAGGCGTACGAATGGAACAGCGTCCACGCGTCCCCCGCCCCGAAGCCGAACCACGCGTCCGTGGCGCAAAAGAGCCGGACCACCTGCGCGTGGGGGACGAGCACGCCCTTGGGGCGGCCCGTGGAGCCGGAGGTGTAGACGACGTAGGCGAGTCCGGCGGGGTCCACCTCCACGCCGGGCGCGTGCTCCGGGAAGGGGGCGAGCGCGGCGGCGTCGCGGTCCAGGCAGAGGGCGCGCGCGGCGGCGCCTGCGAAGGCGGCGAGGTGGCGCTCCTCCGTGACCAGCACCGGGGCGCCGCAGTCCGCCAGGGTCTGCGCCAGCCGCTCCACGGGGTAGGCGGGATCCAGCGGGACGTAGGCGCCGCCCGCCTTGAGGACGCCCAGCAGCGCCGCCACCATCTCCGGGGAGCGCTCCAGGCACAGGGCGACCGGGACCTCGGGTCCGACCCCGAGGGCGGCCAGCGCGTGTGCCAGGCGGTTGGCCCGGCGGTCCAGCTCTGCGTAGGTGAGCGAGCGCTCCCCGGACCGCACCGCCACTGCGTCGGGGGAGCGCTCCGCCTGCCGCTCGAAGAGCCGGTGGAGCGGCGCCTCCACGGGAAACGCCTCCCCGCGCCCGCTCCACTCCCCCACCACCCGCGCGCGCTCGGCGGGCGCGAGGAGCGGCAGCTCCGCGGCGGGGCGCCGGAGGGCGTCGGCCATCCCTTCCAGCAGCGTCCGCAGGTGCCCGAGAAGCAGCCGCGCGGTCCCGGCGCCGAAGCGGGATTCGTCGTAGGCGAGCGACAGCTCCAGCCCGTCCCCCGGCACCACCTCCAGGACGAGCGCGTAGCCCGCCCCGGCGGTCGGCGACACGCGGCGGAAGCCGCGCACCTTCCCGCCCCCCATCTCCGCCTCGCCCACGCCGGCGTCCGGAAAGCTCTGGAAGACGAACAGCGTCTCGAAGACGCGCCGCCCCCGGGGCACCCCCGCCCACTCCTGGATGCGCTCCAGCGGCCAGTGCTCGTGCGCCCGGGACCGGAGCTGCTCGTCCTGCACCCGCCGGAGCCAGGCGGCGGCCTCGCCGCGCCCGACGCGGATCCGCACCGGCACCGTGTTGACGAAGACGCCGAGCATGGTCTCCGCCCCGGGGAACCGTGCGGCGCGCCCGGCCGTCACGAAACCGAAGACCACGTCCTCCTCGCCCGTGTAGCGGGCGAGCAGCGTCCCCCAGGCGCCCTGCAGGAGGGTGTTGAGCGAGAGGTGGTGCCGGCGCCCGGCTTCCTGGAGGTCCCTGGCGAGCGCGGCGTCCAGCGCCGCCCCCTCGACCCCGTAGCGCTCGCCTTCCCGCGCGCCCCTGCGCAGGCTCCCCAGCGGCGGTGCCTCCGGGGCCCCCTCCAGCACCCCGCTCCAGAACGTCCTGCCCGCCTCCGGGTCCTGACGGGCGGCCCATGCCACGTACCTCTCGAACGGCTGCGCCGGCTCGCGCCGCGGGACCTCCCCGCGGCACAGCACCTCGTAGCAGGCGAACAGCTCGCGCAGGCAGAGCGCCGCCGACCACCCGTCCAGCACCAGGTGGTGCTGGCTCCACACGAAGGCGGAAGCGCCCCCCGGGAGAAGCAGGCGGGAGAGACGCACCAGCGGCGCCGCGGCCAGGTCGAAGCCCCGGTCCCGGTCCTCCGCCAGGAAGCGCTCCAGCCTCTCCTCCCGCTCTCCCTCCCCGACCTCCCGCCAGTCGTGCTCCTCGACCGGGAGCGCGGCGCTCCTCCGCACCACCTGGACCGGCTCCTCCAGCCCCTCCCAGAAGATCGAGGTCCGCAGGACCGGGTGCCGCTCCGACACCAGCCGCCAGGCGCGCTGGAACACCGGCGCGTCGAAGTCCCCCTCCAGCGTCCAGCCCACCTGCTCGACGTACGCGCCGGCCTCCGTGCGCTTCAGCACGCGCAGCAGGATGCTCCGCTGCATCGCGGTGAGGACGTAGACGCTCTCGACGTTCTGCATCTAGGGTGTTCCTGGTCGGGCTCGGATGTGACATGCGGAGCTGGGAAGGCGCATTCCCTCCCCTCGTCCACCCAATCGTGTCCTATTGTGCGCTCCATGCACCCACCGGCAGCGCCTGCTGAACGATTTTTGCTGCCCTACAGCCCGTGGCGGAAAGTAACTTAGTCCTGGACGCTGGTTTTTAGAACCCCCATGTACCGGAGAGAGGGGCGGTCCCGCTCCAGGGCCGGAATGGCGCGCCGGATCGACGGCGCCCAGGGGGAGGGCCACGGGATGACGTACCCCTCACCCGCTCCGAGCTGGAGGTGCAGGCGTGGCCCTCTCAGACACGCCCGCGAGCGAGGCGGCACATGAGCGGCAAGCCCTGGTCACCTCCTTTGCCCGCGCACAGTTCTGCGCCCCGGCTCCAGCGGGATCACGAAACGCGGAACCGGGCACTCCTCCCAGGAGGTCTGTCCCTGGAACTCGTTCGCGTCGGACGCGTGGGAGGCGGCGTTCCTGCCGCGCGCGGGCTCAGCGCGTGGCCGGTCGCCTGCACGCGATGCCCGGCTCCGCGGGGGTGAACGCGGGTGGCCGCGGCTGGCCCGGCGCCGCGAGGAGCAGGCGCACCTCGCCGTCGTCCACGAAGCGCGCGATCCCGCGGCGGAGGGCGGCGGAGTCGCCCGCGGGCCGCAGGTCGATGCGCGCCGGGTGGTAGCGCGAACGCGTGAGAATCGGACGGGATTGACCTGTCCGCAGCGGAAATCGTGGTTCGAGGAACGGACCGCGCCCTGGTATCGCCACCCGGGCCCGGTCCGACCTGCACTGACGAACGCGGACCGCGGGACGCGTCAACGTGGACCCTCGCCCTCCGATCGCTGTGCGGCATCGCGGAGACCTTCCGAATGCCGATCCCGCGGCAGCGGCACCCCAGCGCACACTGGTATTGACTTTCGATACGACGCAGCGATATTCGTATCGGAACTCGATACTACTCTCCGAAAGCCAAATGTCACCGCACGCATCCAACGACATCCTTCGAGGTACGCTCGACCTCCTGATCCTGAAGGCGCTCTCGCTGGAGCCCATGCACGGGTGGTCGATCGCGCAGCGGCTGGAGCAGCTCTCCGGCGACGCGCTGCGCGTGGGAGCGGGATCACTCTACCCCGCGCTCCAGCGCCTGGAAGAGCGTGGGCTGCTGGCGAGTGAATGGGGCGTTACCGAGGAGAACCGCCGGGCCAAGTACTACAAGCTGACTTCGGCTGGCCGCAGCGCACTCGGGGAGGAGTCGCGGAGCTGGCAGGAGTACGTGCGGATGATGGACGCCATCCTGCGCACCACCTGATCGGGAGAGGACCGCATGGAGTGGATCACGCGATGGCGGAAGCGGCTGCGTGTGCTCATCCGCCGGGAAGAGGTGGAGCGCGAGCTGGAGGAGGAGTTCGCCTTCCATCTCGAGATGGAGACGCGGAACAACCTCCGCGCCGGAATGACCCCGGAAGCCGCGAGGCGGCAGGCTGTGCTGACCTTCGGCGGACGCGAGCGGTTCCGGGAAGAGGTGCGCGACGCGCGCTGGTTTGCACCGGTGATCGGGCTGACGCCCGACGTAAAGCTCGCCCTGCGCATGCTGGCGAAGCACCCGGCGCTCTCCGTGACCGGCGCGCTCGGAATGGCCGTCGGCGTCGCCATCGCAATGGGCTTCTTCAGCTTCATGGCGTTCTACTACTCGGCCCCCCCGCTCGATGAGGGGGACCGGATCGTCGGGCTCGACTACCTCGACATGACGAACGAGGACTGCTTCTGCACGACCCTCTTCGACCTGGACACCTGGAGGGGGAGCCAGCGGTCCGTCCGGCAGCTGTCCGCCTTCCGCGACTCCGATCGCTACCTGCGCGTTCCGGGCGGCACGACGGGTGACGTACGCGTGGCGGAGATGACCGCGTCGGGATTCGACGTGGCGCGGGTGCCGCCGCTCCTCGGCCGTCCGCTCCTGAGGTCGGATGAGGTCGAAGGAGCTCCGGCCGTGCTGGTGATCGGGCACGACGAGTGGCGGCGGGACTTCGGCGCGGACCGTGGCATCGTGGGACGCGAGGTGCGCCTGGACGGCGCCCCGTTCACGGTCGTGGGTGTGATGCCCGAGGGCTTCCGCTTCCCGTACAGCCACGGCTACTGGACCGCGCTCCGGAGCGGCCCTGCGCTCCACGGCCCGGGCGAGGGCCCCCGCGTGACGATCTTCGGCCGGCTCGCCCCAGGGGTCCCCGGGGCGGCGGCCGAAGCCGAGTTGAGAAGCGTGAGCGCGCGGCTCGCGCGCGAGTTCCCCGAGCCATACGCCACCTTCCGCCCGATCGTCAGACCGTACGCCCAGGTCGTGCTCGACGTGCACCCGTACCCGGCCTGGATCTTCTGGACGATGCAGCTCTTCGCGGCCTTGCTTCTGGCCGCGGTCGCGGTCACCGTTGCGTCACTGGTCTACGCCCGGACGGCAGCTCGCCAGGCCGAGATCGCGGTCCGCACGGCGCTGGGCGCGAGCCGCCGGCGCATCGTCACGCAACTCTTCGTGGAGGCGCTCGCGCTCTCCTCGGTCGCGGCGGTGACCGGGCTGCTGATCGCGAACTATGGGTTCCGGCAGATCGTCGCCCTCAATCCGGGGCTCTTCCCGTACTGGATCGGGCCCGGCCTTCCGGCGTCCACGGCCGCGTACGCCATGGGCCTCGCCGTGCTCGCAGCCTTCATCGTCGGCGTCGTCCCTGCGCTGCTGGCCACGGGGCAGCGGCTGCAGTCCACGCTCCGTCAGATGGGCGGCGCCACCGGGATGCAGCTGGGGAGCACCTGGACGGCGCTCATCGTGGTGCAGGTCGCAATTGCGGTGGCCGTGCTCCCGCCCGTGGTCGGGATCGCCTGGAACGGCTATCGGGAGTCGCGCGCCGAGCCCACCTTCCCGGTCGAGGAGATGCTCGCGCTCCGGCTCGAGCGGGAGGAAGCTCCGGCCCGGGAGGCGCTGCCCGGTCCGTCCGTGGAGCAGGCGGGGGAGTCCTTCGCCGAAACCCAGGCCGAGCTGATCCGCCGGATCGCCGCGGAGCCGGGCGTGCTCGGCGTGACGTATGCCTCGGCGCCCCCGCGCTCCGGCCGGGGCGTGCGCATCGAGGTCGAGGGTGGGGCGACGACGACGGACGCGGCACGTCTCGTCGCGCTCTCCTCCGGTGTCGCGCCCAACTACTTCGACGTGTTCGGCGCCCGGGTGCTGGCGGGGCGGCCGTTCGGGTCCGGCGACGCGCCCGGTGGCGCGGCCGGTGGCGCGGCCGCCGTCGTGAGCCGCTCCTTCGTCCGTCGCTTCCTGGGGGACGGAGCCGCCGTCGGCCGCCGGGTGCGCAGCACGGCGATCGCCGCGGGCGACTCCGTCCAGCCGGGCCCCTGGCTCGAGATCGTCGGGGTGGTGGACGATCTCTACGACGAGAGCGGCGAGCCGGAGTTCCAGAGGCCGGCCATCTATCACCCGACGGCGCTGGGGGCAGCGCCGGTGACCGTCGCCATCCGCACGCGGGGGATCGAACCCGACGCCCTCGTCCCGCGGCTGTGGGACCTCGCCGGAGAGGTAGCACCGGGGCGCCCGATGACCGTCGCCGGCCCGGACGAGCTTCGCGGCGGCGACACCCGTCGCGCGGTCCGATTCTCCGTCGTCCTGGTAGGCCTCGTGACGCTGAGCGTGCTCCTTCTCTCCGCGGCAGGGATCTCGGCGATGATGTCGTTCGCCGTCACACGCCGGTATCGGGAGATCGGGATCCGGTCCGCGCTCGGCGCATCGCGGCGCCAGGTGCTGCAGACGATCTTCTCGCGCGCCGCGCTTCAGCTCGCGCTCGGGCTGGCCGTGGGGGCCGCCCTCACCGCGTTGCTCGACCGACTCAGCGGCGATGAAATCATGCGCGGCCAGAAGCACGTGCTCGTGCCTATGGTCGCGGCACTCGTGATCGCCGTCGGGCTGCTCGCCACGGCCGGCCCGGCACGCCGTGTGCTCGGGGTCCGGCCGATGGAGGCTCTTCGACAAGAGTAACCCGATCAGAAGTATGTACTTGACGAAAACGAGCCCCGGCGGGTCAAACCCGGCCGGGGCTCGCCTGTTGTATCTGTTATCGCGCTCGGATGCGCTTCTCTAGGAGAACCAGCGCTGAGAGCGCCAGCCCAACGGATGCCACGGTGAGTAGCCAGTAGCGGACCGCTGGCATCCCCCCTTCTACAGCACCGGCAATGGCATTCACGGCAAGGACGGGCGCGAGCACCAGGCGCCATGTGCCGAAACGAGCCCTCAACTGCCGTAGTTTGCCCATCGTCACGGCTCCTGTAGTTCGTCTACCCGATCCGGCAGCGGCACCCCGGCCGCTTTCGCCTGCCTCTCCAGTACCCGCCGAATCTCCCGGAGTGCTTCCGTCCGTTCCTTCGGCGGGAGGAAGTCCACCAGCAGCCGAACCGCCGCCCGTGCGGTCGGTCCCGTCACCACGTCGCCGCGCTCTCCAGCCGTCCGGAGATACCACGCCGTCAACCTGGCAACGGTCTGCGGCTGCGGGTCGCTGCCGTCCAAGAACGCTTGCAGCCCCGGACCCGTCATGCCGATCTCGCGAGCCGTCGCGCGGAGTCCATGAACGGCTCGCGCCGGAAGTTGGCCGCGAACATCTCCGCGTTGTCGGCTTCCGAGGAGTAGTCCACCTCGCGGATGGTGTAGGCGCTGAACTCCGCGATCACCTGGCGGGGCTGGTAGCGGGGGAGCGCCCACTGGAGGAGCACCCCCAGGATCTGGAGCAGCTTGAGGTCCGAGACGATGGCCTCGCGGATCCCCGGCTTCATCACCTTGAGCACCACCCGCTCCCCGTGCATGGTGACGGCCCGGTGCACCTGCGCGATCGAGGCGGAGCCCAGCGGCACCGGGTCGATCTCCAGGAACACGTCCTCCGGGGGACGGTCCAGCCCCGCCTCGACCAGGGCGCGGAGCTGGGGGAAGGGGATCGGCGGGAGCCAGTCGAAGAGGTTCTGCAGCTCCCTGCACACGGCGGCCGGGAGGAGGTCCTCCCGGATCGCCATGATCTGCCCCAGCTTGATGTAGGTGGGGCCCAGCATCTCCAGCCGGCGGCGGAGCTGCTGCGGGAAGGGGAGGCGCCGGATGCCGCGGTCCAGGAAGGGGCGGCCCAGCGCCGCCGCCAGGCGCACCCCCGGGGAGTGCAGCCCCGCCGGCGCGAGGGGGGGAAGCGCCGCCACGTACGCCGCCGCGCCGCGGGGCTCGCGCCGCCGGGGTGCGGGGGGACATTCAGGCCTCCTGGAGCGTGGGCGCCGGGCGGGGCGCGGCGCACTCCGCCAGCTCCGCCAGGCTCTCCCGGTACGCCTCCACCAGCGCCTCCGGGTCGGGGACCAGCCCCTCGTCGGCGGCGATCCCCACCTGGAGCTGCCCGGCGTAGCTCAGCACGCTCACCCCCAGCCCCAGCCTCCCGGACTGCGGCACCCAGGCCATCAGCGCGTCCAGCCGCGCCCCGCAGAAGCTCACCGCCTCGCGGGGGCCGGGGACGTCGGTGAACACCACGGACGCCTTCCACCCCAGGAAGCGCACCGCCAGCCCCACCAGCGTCGGTCGTCATCCCGAAGGCCGTCAGCAGCGCGTACACCACCAGCGCCTCCGGCGAGCGCTTCAGCCGCCCCATCCCCCGGCGCACCCGGCGCAGCCGCTCCAGCGGGTCGCACACCCCCACCGGCAGCGGCAGGAAGACCATCCCGAAGCGGTTCCCCAGCGAGTCGATCCGGTCCGGCGGACGCAGGTTCACGGGGACGACCGCGTGGACCCGGGTGCGAGCCGGGTCCGCCCCCCGGGCCCGCAGGTAGCGCCCCAGCGCCCCGCCAGAGCCGTGGCGAGCACGTCGTGCAGGGTGCATCCCAGGCTCTTCGCGACGGCGCGCAGCTCGTCCAGCGGCACGGGGCGCGACCAGGCGGCGCGCTTGGCGGGGCGCAGCGGCCCGCGGAAGGCGCTGCGCAGGTCGGGCGGCATCAGCACCAGGCGCGCGAGCGAGGCGGCGGCCGCGAGGAGCAGCCGCGGCCAGGGCGCGGCCGGGCGGAGCCCCGCCTTCGTGCCGCCGTTCAGCCCCCACAGGGCGGCGGCCGACTCGTTCCCCTCCACGTCGTCCAGGGTGAGGAGGAGGTGGATCAGGGCGATGCCGTCCGCGATGCAGTGGTGCAGCCGCGCCACCAGCGCCGAGCCCCGCCGTAGTTGTCCACGTAGGTGAACTGCCAGGGCGGGCGCGACCGGTCCAGGGGGACGCTCATCAGCGAGCTCACCAGCTCCTGGAGCGCGAGGTCGTCGCCCGGCTCGGGGAGGGAGGCGCGGCGCAGGTGGTGCTCCAGCGCGAAGGCGGGGTCGTCCTCCCAGCGCGGGCGCAGCCAGGGGAGGCGCGGCTGCACCACCCGCTGCCGGAAGGGCGCGTGCGCGAGCAGCCGCGTGCGCAGCAGCTCCGCCAGGCGCTCCGGGTCCAGCGGCGCGTCGAAGGTGAGCACCGCCGTGATCGCCATCTGGTTGGCGGGCTCCTCCATCCGCCACCAGGCGCTGTCCGCGGCCGCCAGCGCGGCCGGCGCGTTCCCGCTCATGGCAGTGCCTCCTCCGCCGGCACCGCGACCAGCGCGGGTCCCAGCATCCGCAGCACCGTGATCTCCCGCCGGACGGCGTCCGGGACGTCGGGGTGCCCGCGGAGGAGGCCGAGCGCCCGGGCGAGGTGGTCGACGGCCTCGCGATGGGCGCTCCGCTCCAGCGCCTGCTCCGCCGCCCGCACCCGGTAGTCCACCGCCCGCACACCGTCCCGCCCCTCGGCGAAGTGCAGCGCCAGCTCGGCCGTCCGCGCTCCGGCCCGCGCGCCGTACGCCGTCTCCAGCCTTTCGCCGATCCCCCGGTGCAGGCCTGCCCTGCGTCCTCCGGAGACCCGCTCGTAGACCACGTCCCGGTGCAGGTGGTGGACGAAGGCGTAGCGCCCCGAGACCGTTCCGTCCGGCCACTCCTCCACGCCGCACGAGCGGAGGAAGCGCCCGTGGCGCGCCAGGTAGTCGCACCGCTCCTCCACCCGTGCCACGGGCCGGTCGAGCCCCGCGGCCGCGGCCGCGGCGGAGAACCGGAGCCCTTCGACGCTCCCGGCTTCCAGGACGGCCTGGTCCTCGGGGTCGAGCGTCTCCACCTGCTGCTGGATGAGCCGACGCAGCGTCTCGGGGACGTCCTCCGCGAGGTCGGACAGGGCGCCGCGCAGCTCCCATCCCCCCTCGCAAGGGGCGAACGCTCCCCGTGCGACCCACGCGTCCACCAGGCACCGCACGAAGAGCGGGTTTCCCTCGGTGCGGGCGTGGAGAAGCCGGTGAAGCTCCGCGGGCGGCGCGAACCCCGGGAAGCGCTGCTCCAGGTACTCCGCGACGGTGGCGCCGGAGAGGGGGGAGAGCACCAGCTCCGTGCAGCGGTCGCGCACCCGGAGCTCCTGGACGAGGGTCTGGAGCGGGTGACCGCCGGTCCGGACTTCCGCGGGGCGGAAGGTGCCGACGAGGAGCAGGCGCGCAGGCTCCCGGCGGCGCGCCAGGCAGTCGATCAGCTGGAGCGTGGAGGGGTCGCTCCAGTGCAGGTCCTCGATCACCAGCACCAGCGGCTGCTCCGCGGTCCACGCCTCCAGCGCATCCACCAGCTCCCTGAGCATCCGCTCCCGGGTGGCGCCCCGGATCCGCTCCTGGAGCGATGCCGCCTCCTCCGGCTCGACCAGCCCCGGCATCTGCGCCAGCCAGGTGGGCGCGCGGCGGTCCAGCAGGGCGGCGAGCGCACCGCCGCCGGGCGCGCGGCACAGGCGGCCGAGCGCCTCCAGCACGGGGAGGAAGGGCTCGCCTGCGCCGCGCTGGTCCAGGCACTGCCCCAGCGCGGTCCCGATCCCCCCGTGCGCGGAGGCACCGGCCAGGAACGATTCGATCAGGGTGGTCTTGCCGATCCCGGTCTCCCCCGAGACGAACGCGATCCTGCGCGCTCCGTGCAGGGTGGCGTCCAGCAGGCGCTGCAATTCGTGGAGGGGGCCCTCCCGTCCCGGCAGCCGGGGTGCGGAGGAAGCGGGCGGCACGGCCGCCGCGGCCGCGCCGCCGGGCGTCACCGGCTCCGGGTACCGCTCCTCCACCTCGCCGACGAAGCGGTACCCCCGTCCGTGGATCGTCCTGATCAGCCTCTGCGCCCGGCCGCTGTCCCCGATGGCCCGGCGGGCCGACATGAGCCGGCTGTTGAGGGTCGTCTCCGTCACGAACGCGTGCCCCCAGACCCTTTCCAGGAGCTCCCTCCGGCTGACGAGGCGGTCCCTGTGCCGGACGAGATAACAGAGGACGTCGAAGACCTGGGGCTCGACGTGGCACGCCTCGGCGGCGCGCCTGAGCTCCAGGCGGCGGGTGTCGATCTCGTACTCGTCGAAGGCGTAGACCATCGGTACCTCCCGGCGGGCGTCCGGACCGGACCGCTGCGCGGCGGGCCGCCCCCGGCAGGCAACCCGGAAGCTCCTGATGACGGATACGCGAGCCGGCGCCGGGTCCAGCCACCCCCGGAATGTGTCCCGAAAACATATGTGGGACAAGCACTTCCGGATCGGTCCGGGCATGGGGGGAAGCGCACTTCCCGCCTCGGCCCGTTCAGGTTTGTCCAGGGACGGGACGCGACGTCCACGAAATCTCGATGATTTCTCCACTCCGGCTCCAAGCATTCCCGGTGCGTCCCGGACATGTTGGAGCCGGCCGAGTGCGCCGGCGGGCGCGGCGCGCGGCACCCGTCCCGGAGGCGAGCAGACGATGAGGCTGTACGAGCGACGGATCCTCCCCGGGCTCCTGAACGCCGCGTGCGGGGGCGCGGCCGCCGCGCGGGAGCGCGCCGCCTGATGGAGGCGGGCGTGCAGGCTCCGCACGCTCCTCCCGGGGGCGGCTCCGCGGTCGGGGCGGAGCCGCGCGTCCCGGAGGATGCGTACCGGACCCTCTTCGAGATGTCGAGCGAAGCGATCTTCGTCCACGACCCGGAGACCGGGGCCATCCTGGACGCCAACCGGAGCGCGTGCGAGCTGCGGGGCTGCTCGCTGGAGCGCCTCAAGGAGCTGGGGATCGGCGGGATCAGCGACGGAGGCCCGCCCTTCACCGGGGACGAGGCGCGGGCCCGCGTGCGCGCCGACGAGCTGGAGCAGCGCGTGGAGGAGCGCACGTCCGAGCTGGCGCAGACCAACCTCGCGCTGGAGGAGGAGATCGCCGACCGCGCCCGCGCCGAGGAGGAGCTGCGCCAGAAGAGCTCCGAGCTGGAGGCGGTGTTCCGGGCGCTGCCGGACCTGTACTTCCGCCTGGAGGCGGACGGGACGCTGCTGGAGTACCACGCGGGCAGCCGGAGCCCGCTGTTCGTCCCCTGCGAGGACTGCCTGGGCCGCCACGTGCGGGGCGTCTTCCCGCCCGCGGTGGCGGCGGCGCCCCGTGCCGACACAAAGGAGGAGCGACATGCCCGACCACTCGATCCGGACCCGCAGCGGGACTTCGGCCCCCCTGGGAGACGAGGCCATAGAACGGCTCGCGTCGCGCATGCGGGGGAGCGTGCTCACCCCCGACTCGCCCGGCTACGACGAGGCGCGCGCCATCTGGAACGCGATGATCGACCGGCGCCCGGGGCTGATCGCGCGCTGCCGCGGCGCCGCCGACGTCATGCAGGCCGTGCGCTTCGCCCGCGAGCACGAGGCGCTCGTGGCGGTCCGCGGCGGCGGGCACAACATCGCCGGGAGCGCCGTCTGCGACGGCGGGCTGATGATCGACCTCACGCCCATGCAGTCCGTGCTGGTGGACCCGGAGACCCGCACCGCGCGCGTGGAGCCCGGCTGCACCCTCTCGGACCTGGACCACGAGGCGCAGGCCTTCGGGCTGGCGACGCCGGTGGGGATCAACTCCACCACCGGGATCGCCGGGCTCACGCTGGGCGGCGGCTTCGGCTGGCTGAGCCGCAAGCACGGCATGACCATCGACAACCTGCTCTCCGCCGACGTGGTCACCGCGGAGGGCGAGTTCGTCCGGGCCAGCGACACGGAGAACTTCGACCTGTTCTGGGCGATCCGGGGCGGAGGGGGGAACTTCGGCGTGGTGACCTCGTTCGAGTTCCGGCTGCACCCGGTGGGGCCGCAGGTCCTCGCCGGCCTCGTCGTCCACCCCATGGAGGACGCCGCCGACGTGCTGCGCTTCTACCGCGCCTTCACCGCCACGCTCTCCAACGACACGGCGGTGTGGGCGGTGCTGCGCAAGGCCCCGCCGCTCCCCTTCCTCCCGGCGCACTGGCACGGGCGCGAGGTGCTGGTGCTCGCCGCCTTCCACGCGGGCGACGTGGAGGAGGGCGAGCGCGTGCTCCGGCCGCTGCGCGCCTACGGCGATCCCATCGCCGACGTGGTCATGCCCCAGTCCTACGCGGCCTGGCAGAAGACGTTCGATCCGCTGCTGGCGCCGGGGGCGCGCAACTACTGGAAGTCGCACGACTTCAGCGAGCTCCCGGACGAGCTGCTGGACACCCTGGTGGCGTACGCCCTCCGCCTTCCCTCCGACCACACGGAGATCTTCATCGGCCAGACCGGCGGGGCGATGCGCGACGTGGCGCCGCACGCGACCGCCTATCCCCACCGGCGCACCGAGTTCGTGATGAACGTCCACACCCGCTGGGAGGAGCCGGCCGAGGACGACCGCTGCATCGCCTGGGCGCGGGAGTTCTTCGCGGCCACCGCGCCGTTCGCGGCGGGAACCGTCTACGTCAACTTCCTCACCGAGGACGAGGCCGCGCGGGTGCCCGCCGCGTACGGGGCCAACCACGAGCGGCTGGGCCGCCTCAAGCACCGGTACGACCCGGACAACCTGTTCCGCGGCAACCAGAACATCCTGCCGCTGGCGGCCGTATGAGGCGGCCCGGCGGGGAGGAGACACCATGACTTCACGCGTCCTACTCGCCCTGGCGCTCGCCTGCGCCCTGCCGGCGGCGCCCGCCCCGGCGGCGGCGCAGCACGAGGGGCACGGCGCCGCGCCGTCCCGAGCGGCGGCCGACAGCGTGCCGCTGTACGACGACCTGGGCGACCACCACTACGCAATCACCACCCGCGTGCCCCTGGCGCAGCGGTACTTCGACCAGGGGCTGCGCCTGTACTACGGCTTCAACCACGCCGAGGCGGTCCGCGCCTTCGAGCACGCGGCCCGGCTGGACCCCGCCTGCGCCATGTGCCACTGGGGGACCGCGCTCGCCCTGGGCCCCAACATCAACGCGCCGGCCATGGACTCCGCGGCGACGGTGCAGGCGCACGCCGCCGTGCAGCGGGCTCTGCGCCACGCGTCGGGCGCCACCCCCAGGGAGCAGGCGCTCATCCGGGCGCTCGCCGTGCGCTACGCGCCGTCGCCGGCCACCCCGCGCGCGGGGCTGGACTCCGCCTACGCCCGCGCCATGGAGGCGGTCGCGCGCGAGCACCCGGACGACGCCGAGGCGGCCACGCTGTACGCCGAGTCGCTGATGGACCTGAGCCCCTGGCACTACTGGACCAAGGAAGGCGAGCCGCGCCCGGACACGCCCCGGATCCTGGCGGGGCTGGAGCGGGTGATCGCCGCGAACCCGGAGCACCCCGGCGCCTGCCACTTCTTCATCCACGCGGTGGAGGAGACCCAGCCCCGGCGGGCGGTCCCCTGCGCGGAGCGGCTCGCCGCGCTGATGCCCGGGGCGGGGCACATCGTCCACATGCCCGGCCACATCTACATCCGCGTGGGCCGCTACATGGACGCCATCCGCGCCAACGAGCACGCCGTCCACGCGGACGAGACGTACATCCGGGACCAGCGTCCCGGCGCGGGGATCTACACGCTGGGCTACTACCCGCACAACCACGACTTCCTCGCCTTCGCCGCGATGATGGCGGGCCGCCGCGACCAGGCGCTGGAAGCGGCGAAAATGGTGGCGGACGGGATCCCGCAGGAGGCGCTGCGGGCGCCGGGGATGGAGTTCCTCCAGCACCGCATGACCCGGCCGCTCCAGCTGCTGGTGCGCTTCGAGCGCTGGGACGACGTGCTGCGCGCGCCCGCCCCGCCGGAGGACCTCGTCCACGCCCGCGCCATGTGGCACTACGCGCGCGGCCGGGCGCTCGCCGCCCGGGGCCGCCCGGACGACGCCGAGGCCGAGCTGGCGCGCGTCCGCGCCGCGGCCGCGGACCCCGCCCTCGCCGGGGTGCGGATGGAGTTCAACGCGCCGGGACCCATCCTCCGCGTGGCCGAGTCGGTGCTCGCCGGGCACGTCGCCGCGGCGCGGGGGGACCATGCCGCCGCAGCCGCGCACCTCCGCGAGGCGGCGCGGCGCGAGGACGAGCTGGTGTACGGCGAGCCGCCGGACTGGACCGTGCCGGTGCGGCAGGAGCTGGGCGAGGCGCTGCTCGCCGCGGGGAGGCCTGCCGAGGCGGAGCGGGCGTTCCGCGAGGAGCTGGAGCACTTCCCCGACAACGGCTGGTCGCTGCGGGGGCTGGCGCGGAGCCTCCGGGCGCAGGGCAGGGAGGCCGAGGCAGCCGAGGCGGAGGCGCGGTTCCGGACCGCGTGGAAGGACGCCGACGCCGGCCTGCGCGGGACGGCCGCGGGGCGGTGAAGGAGCGTGAATGATGAGCGCGGAGCTCAGGCTGATGGCCGTACTCGCCCACCCGGACGACGAGTCGCTGGGGGTGGGCGGAGCGCTCGCGAAGTACGCAGCCGAGGGCGTGGCCGTCCACCTGGTGACGGCCACGCGCGGGGAGCGGGGGCGCTTCTTCACCAACGAGGACCGGCCGGACGACGCGGAGGTGGGCCGGGTCCGCGAGGGCGAGCTGCGCGCGGCCGCGGACGTGCTCGGGGTGAGGGAGGTGTCCCTCCTGGACTACCTGGACGGCGAGCTGGACCGCGCCGACCCGGCCGAGGCGGTGGGCCGCATCGTCGCCCACCTGCGGCGGGTGCGGCCCCAGGTGGTCGTCACCTTCGACCCGTTCGGCGCGTACGGCCACCCCGACCACGTGGCGATCTGCCAGCTGACGACCGCCGCGGTTGCCGCCGCGGGCGATCCGGGACGGGACGGCGGCGGGGAGCCGCACCGGGTGGCGAAGCTGTACTACTTCGTCACCGACCCGGCCCGCTGGGACGCGTACCAGGCGGCGTTCCGGACGCTGGTCAGCCGCGTGGACGGCGAGGAGCGCCTGGCCGTCGCCTGGCCGGGCTGGTCGATCAGCGCGCGCATCGACACGCGAGAGCAGCGGGACACGGTGTGGCGCGCGGTGCGGTGCCACCGGACGCAGCTGGCGATCTACGAGCGGCTGGGGGAGCTGACGCCCGAGCACCACGAGGCGCTCTGGGGCTCCAACACCTTCTACCGCGCCCTGAGCCGGGTGAACGGCGGGCGCGAGACGGAGACCGACCTGTTCGCCGGGGTGCGGTGAGCGGCGGGGTCCCCGCCACGGGAGGCGAGTCGCCCGCGGAGGTCCGCGCGCTCCTGGACGCCGCGGCGCCGCTGCCGGAGGAGGGGCGCGACGCGGGGGAGCTGCTGCGCTCCGCGGCGGAGCTGCTGTTCGGGCACTCGCTCCTCAACGGGCACCCGCGCTTCTTCGGGTACGTCACCGCCTCGCCGGCGCACGTGGGGATCCTGGCGGACCTCCTGGCCGCGGCTGCGCGTCTACGGCTCGGCCGAGACGCACACCTGGATCGACAAGGCGATGGACCTGTTCGGCCTGGGGACGGACGCCTTCCGCTGGATCCCGGCCGACGGCGAGCGGCGGATGCAGCTGGGCGAACTGCGCCGCGCGATGGAGGCGGACCGGGCCGCCGGGGACCGCCCGATGCTGGTGGTGGGGACGGCCGGCTCGGTGAGCACCGGGGCGGTGGACCCGCTGCCGGGGATCGCGGAGGCGTGCCGCGAGCACGGCGCCTGGTTCCACGTGGACGGCGCGTACGGCGGCTTCGGCGCGGCCGGCTCCCGTGCCGTCCGGGACCGGATCGAGCTCGCCTGGCGCGGCGACTTCACCCTTTCCGTGGGCCTGCAAAACGCCCGGCTCGCATGGGCCGTCCATCTCGCCCCGACGCGCGCCACCCGGCTACCCCGAGAACCGGCCCGGGAGCCCCCTGCCGGACGGGGTGATCCTGGAGCCGTTCGCTCCGCACGCGGCGCTCTTTCCCCGCGCCTCGGCGGTGGTGCACCAGGGAGGGGCCGGGACGCTGCACCAGGGCCTGCGCTCCGGCCGGCCGACGCTGGTCGTTCCCTTCGCGCACGACCAGCCGGACAACGCGTACCGGGTAGAGCGGCTGGGCGTCTCGCGCACCCTGCGGCCACGGCGCTACACCGCCGCGCGCGTGGGGGAGAACCTGGGGATCCTGCTGCGCGACGGTGCCTGCCGGGCACGGGCCGAGGCGGTCGCCGAGCGGGTGCGGCGGGAGGACGGGGCACGCGCCGCCTGCGACGCGCTCGAGGAAGTTCTCGCCGCGGGGACGGCTTCTCGATGATGGGGGCGCTCCGGCTGTCACGGGGGATGGTGAGCGCCGCCGGGTCTGGCCACGTGTCGGCGCGGCCACCGGGGCGAGGCACGACCGGTGGGGTACACGCTGCAGCCGCACCTGCCGCTCCCGGCAGCCCGCGGCAGTATCCCACCCGCTCTCCGGCGAGAACGGCGCCCCCACTTCCGGTCCCGGATTGAGAGTCGTTGTGGTTTCTCCCTCCGTGTGTCAATTATCTGTTCATTCCGCGGCGGGGATCCACCCGGCCGCACCGGGCGCGGAGGGACGATCCGATGGAACCCATGCACCTGCGCCGCCCCGAGGCCGCCGCGCGCGCCGTGCGGACGGGGAGGTGAGCCCGCGGGCCCCGCGGGGGGCGGCCGGGCTCACGGCGGCGGTGGTGCCGGCGCTGGCGCTCGGGACGGGGTTCGCGATCCCGGTGCTCGGGCTGGTCCGCGGCGCCGGGCGGCGCGCCGCTCCGTACACGGACCCGCTCCTGCGCGCGGGCGAGGAGGCGGCGGGGTGGCTCCCCGGCGCGACGGCCGCCCGGCAGAGCCTCGCCGGGATCCAGGACCGTGCGCTCGACACCCTGCTGGCGGTCCTCGCCGCCCTCGCGCTGCTGCTGCTGGGCGTCGCGCTGGTCAACCTCCTCGCCCTGCTGCTCGCGCGGGCCGCGGCGCGGCGCCCGGAGATCGCGC
>JBFMFL010000159.1:0-15538 GCA_040752145.1 Gemmatimonadota bacterium | reverse complement strand
GGCGAGCGCGGTGCGGCGCCGCAGGGCGGGGACGCGCAGGCGCCGGCGCTTCGGCAGCGGGGGCACGGGCTCGGTGCGGCGCTCCTCCACCCCGGCCGCGGTGCGCTCCTCCACCAGCGCCGTGCGGTCGTCGTCGGCCCCGCGCGGCGCCTCGCCCGCGGTGCGCCAGCCGCTGCGGTCCGCCGGGTCCAGCGCGATGCGGCGCCGGCCGCACGCCTGCTGGAGCGCCCGCGCGAAGGCGCCCGCGTCGGGGAAGCGGCGCGCCGGCTCGTCGGCGAGCGCCTGGAACAGGACCTCCTCCACCTCCTGCGGCACCTCCGGGGTGCGGGCGCGGATGGAGGGGAGGGGGACGGGGAGCCCGGCCTCGCGCCGGTTCTGGTCCGCGTCGGTGAACAGGCGGGTGCGGGTGAGCACCTCGAAGCCCACCACGCCCAGCGCGTACACGTCGGTCGCGCAGGTGACCTCGCCGGCCGCCAGCTGCTCCGGGGCCGCGTAGCGCGCGGAGAGCGGGGCCCGACCGTCCAGCGTCAGGTGCGTGGCGGTGTGCTCCGGGTCATGCGCCAGCGGCTTGGCGATCCCGAAGTCCAGCACCCGCACCTCCGGCTCGCTCCCCCCGTCCTCCGGCTCGGCCAGGAACAGGTTCCCGGGCTTGACGTCGCGGTGAACCAGCCCCTCCTGGTGCCCCACGCAGAGGGCGCGGGCCGCGTCGCGCAGGATGCGCAGCGCCTGCGGGAGCGGCAGCGGGTCCGAGCGCGACAGGCGCGCGCGCAGGTCCTCGCCCCGCAGCAGCTCCATGACGATGTAGTCGCGACCCAGCGCCTCGTCCGTCCCGTAGTCGTAGATGGGGACGATGCCGGGGTGCGTGGGGAGCCGCGCCGCGAACGACGCCTCGCGCCGGAAGCGGGCGCGCAGCCGCGCCACCTCGTCGGCGGGGGCGCGCACCGGCACCTTGAGCACCTTGACCGCGACCGCGCGCTCCGCCCTGCCCTGGCGCAGGTCGGCGGCGCGGAAGACGACGCCGAAGCCGCCGTCGCCGAGGACCTCCTCGATGCGGTAGTGGCGGCCGACGACCCGTCCGATCAGGAGGTGCTCGAAGCCGGACATGGGACTGCTCGGGTGGGGGTGCTCGGGGACGCCGCGCCCTACTCCAGGCGCGTGGCGTCGGGGTCCTCTTCCTCGTCCAGCGGCGGGAGCTCCCGCACGCGCAGCACGGGCCCCTGCTCCCCGATGCGCAGCGGCTCGTCCAGGGGGAGCCACTCGGTGTGCATCCCCTGCATCTCCTCCAGCTGCAGGGGGCCCTGCTTGCGGTTGGCGCCGGGGATCTCGCGGCCGCCCAGGTGCACGGCGTTGAGGCCCAGGTTGTACACCCGGAACCCCGGCTGGTCCCCGCGCGACTCCCAGGCCAGCGCCAGCTGCCGGCGGCTGACGTGCGGCGCCTCGGTGAGCGACACGGTGCTCCGCAGCCGCGGGTCGTCGCTCCGCCGCCCCACGGTGCAGATGGGCTCCGGCATCCGGAACACCTCCAGCTCCCGCCCCTCCAGGTCCTCCGCCACCAGCACGAAGCGCCCCGGCTCCCAGCCGGCCGCGGGGCCGCCGCCCGCCGGGCCCTCCACGCGGGTGGCGTCCGGGTCCATCCCCGGCGCGAACACCGGGGCGGGGGCGGGCGCCGGCGCGGTGATGGGCACCGGCTCCACCTCGGCCATCTCGTTCTCGCTGTGCGAGGTCACCACGAAGAGCGGCGCGTCGTCGCGCTCGGCGCGGTGCACCTGCACCCGGTACTCGCGGTCGTACAGCGAGCCGTGCCGCATGCACGAGTCGGTGAGCTCGCGCTCCACCTCGCGCGCCAGCGGGAGGAGCGAGTCCGCCGCGTCCGGGCGCAGGGTGACCACCAGCACGGTGGGCGGGAGGAGCTGCGCGTAGCGCTCCGGGAGCGCGCGGGCGTTCTCGCGGTCGATGACCCGCCCCAGCTCCAGCTTGACCTGGGGGAGGGTGTCGCGCAGGAAGGCGTCCAGCAGCGGCTCGCCGGTGTGCGACAGGGGATCGCTGGAAGACATCGCGGTCATCGTACGGTCGGGTTCGCGGGCGCCGCGGCGGGGGCCGTGGCGGTGGTGTCGACGGCCAGGGGGAGCCCCGCCGTGTCCGGCGGCACCAGCAGGCGGACGGAGTCCAGCCCGGCGCGCAGCCGGGCCACCTCTTCGCGCGAGGCGGCCCCGGCGCGTGCCTGCATGCCGCTCCAGGCGGCCCACCCGGCGAGCGCCAGCGCCGCCAGGCTCAGGAACAGGGCGATGCCCCCCAGCGGGGAGCGGCGCGGGGGGTGGCTCACGGGCGTCGCGGGGTTGAAGATCGGGGCGGCCGGCGCCGCCGAAAGGGGTGCCGAGGCGCCGCGCGGGGGCGGCTCCGGCTCGGTGTCGTCCTCGCGCGGGCCGCCGCCGCCGCTCATGCGCACGGCCAGCGCGGTGAAGTTGTCGTCGGGGCCGCGCTCCTCCACCCGCCGGCGGATGACGTCCACCACCTCCGCCACGTCGGCGGCGGCCATGGCCTCGCCCAGCTCGTCCAGCCGGGTGGCCTTGGAGATCCCGTCCGAGGCGAGCAGGTACGTCCACCCCGGGCGCAGCGGGATCCAGGTGGCGTCGGCCTCGCCGCCGCGCCCCACGGCGCGCTGCAGGCGGTTGGCGCCCTCGGCCTCGGTGACCTCGTCCAGCCCGATCTCCCCCGCCTCCCAGCGGGCGAAGGCCGGGGTGTGGTCGCGGCTCTCCAGCCGCACGGTGCCGTCCGGCGAGCGGGAAAGGATGCGGACGTCGCCCGCGTAGGCGCCGATCCACCCCGGCGCCCCGCCGCGGTCGGGGGCCAGCGACAGGAGCGCCAGCGCGCACCCCATCCCCCCGCGCTCGGCCACGTTCTCCTGCGCCGCCTGCGCCACGGCGCGGTCGGCGGCGCGCACGGCGTGGCGGGCGGCGTCCAGGCTGCGGATGGGGCCGGCCTCCAGCAGGGCGCGCAGGGCGGTGTCGGCGGCCAGCCGGCCGCCCCGCTCGCCGCCCATCCCGTCGGCGACCGCCACGGTGCCGGTCTGCTCGAAGGCGTCCAGCGCGAAGGCGTCCTGGTTCTCCGGGCGGGGCCCCTGGCCGCTGAACCCGGCGACCTCGAAGAGGAGCCCGCGGTGGCGGAAGCTCCGCCTGACGATGTCGCTCATACGATGCGGACCCCCCGGGCCGCGGCGGCGGCCTCGGGCGGGGGCGCGAGTGCGTTCTCCAGCTCGTCCTCCTCTGTCCGGCGGTGGCTGATCCCCGCGATGATCCCCACGGCCAGCGCCGAAGCCAGCAGCTTGGCGCCCCCGTGCGCGGCGAAGGCGGCGGCCACGCCCGTCAGCGGGATCACGCGGATCCCGCCCAGGGTGGCGAGCCAGAAGGGGATGGCGATCAGCATCGCCAGCCCGGTCACCAGCGTGCGCTCGAAGGCGCCGCGCTCGCGGACCGCCGCCATGAACATCCCGATGAGAAATACGGTGTAGAGCAGCACCAGCGCCACCCCCCCGGCCAGCCCCCACTGCGCGGCGTGCAGGGTGATGTACCCGTCGTCGGCCGAGTTGGGGGCCGTCTCGCCGTGCCCGCGCCCCGGCCCCTCGCCGACCACCCCGCCGGTGGTCACGTTGGCGTCGAACAGCTTCATCTGGTGCAGCTTGGCCGCCCACGCCTCCGCGTCCGCCTCGCTCATCTGCGCGGGGTCGCGGTACGGGTCGTAGGCCAGCTCCAGGCGGGTGCGGGAGCGCTCGTCCACGTTGAAGGCCGCGAACACCAGCCCCGCCCAGGCCACCAGCATCAGCCCCGCCCACCAGCCGCGCCGCGTCCCCACCAGCAGCATGGCCGCCAGGCTCCCCGCCAGCACGATGGAAAGGCCCAGCTCGCGGATCACCAGGAAGGGGACCACCGGCAGCAGCCCGTACAGCACCAGCCCCGCCATGCGCCGCGGCGCCAGCACCTGCCCCGGCCGCGCCAGGTTGTACGCGTCGTCCGCCAGCGTCCCCGCCCAGGTGGCGATGAACACCGGCAGGAACAGTTCCCACGGCGTGGTCCCCCCCACCTTGCCCAGCTCGGTAAAGAACAGGGTGAGGACGAAGAACGCCCCCAGCGTGAGCAGGTAGGGGACGCGCCGGTTCTGCCGGAACCAGCGCAGCCGCTCGGAGCGCCGCGACAGCAGGTAGCCCAGCAGCAGCGCCAGCGGGGCCAGGAACACCGAGTAGTGCGACATCCCCCGCAGGAAGCGGGTCTCCCCCTCCACCACCCCCTGCACCGCCCGCGCGAACGGGTCGGGGAGCGGGGGCGGCGGCCCGCCGAACACCTCGCGCTGCCGCCCCTCGTCGTACGCCCGCACGATGGTGGAGATGCGCGAGCGGTCCGCCTTGAGCTCGTTGGCCTGCGCCCGCGACTTCCCCGCGGCCTGGTACACCGGGTCGGTAAACACCTGGAACTGCGCCGGCCGGGTCATGAAGAAGATCATCACCGGCAGCGCCACGATCGCCCACGACCCCCGGTACCCCATCCAGCGGATCAGCCCCAGAACCAGCAGCCAGGCGACCAGCGCCCCCGCGTCGCGCATCAGCGTGCGGTCGGCCCCGGGCGAGGTCCCGTGCACCGGCCACACCCAGGTGACGACCGAGTAGTGGGCCGCCAGGTAGAACGCCGCGGCCGCCGCCAGCCCCACCCACAGCCAGCGCGAGGTGCGCCCGGCCGGGCGCACCCGCGCCCCGGGTCCGGACGCCGCCGCCGCCGCGGACGGGGCGCGCACGCGCACCGCCACCCCGGCCGGCCCCTCGGCCTGCTTCCTCCGGAAGATGTCCGGTAGCTTCATCACCCCCTCCTCGCCGCCGGGGCGGAGCGCGCCAGCACGCGGGTCATCCCCGCCGCCACCGCCGCGGGCTCGCGGCCGCCCGGTCCGCCGCCGCGCAGGTACACCACCACGGTGTAGCGCGGCCTCCCGTCCGGCCCGAACACCAGCCCCCCGAACCACCCGTCGTCCGGCCTGCCGGCGATCTGCGCCGTCCCCGTCTTGCCGCCCATGTCCCAGCGCAGCCCCTCCAGCAGCGGGCGCGTGCTCTGCGCCGTCCCCGAGTCCACCACCGCCAGCATGGCCCGCTGGAGCTTCTGCGCCGTCTGCGCGCTCATGATGCGGGTCCCCTCCTCGGGCCGCTCCGCGCGCGCCATCTCGATGGTGGGCGGGAGCATCACGCCCCCGTTGCCGATGGCCTGCACGAAGCGCGAGACGGCGACGGGGGTCACGTCCACCGGCCCCTGGCCGATGGAGAGCTGCGCCCACTCCTGCCGCCCCGTGTTCTCGCCCATGCGGATGCGCGAGGGCGCCGGGCTCATGCGCCGCGCCCACGCCTCCGACGAGGTGCTCCAGAACGCCTGCGCGGTGTCGCGCGGCGGGTTCTCCGTGTACGGCTCGAAGCCGTAGCGGCGGTACGCCTCCAGGAAGGCCTGCTCGCCCAGCCGCTCGCGCATCCGCTGCGCCATCCACACCGCCGCCGTGTTGCACGAGGGGACCAGCATCCCCGTGGGCCCCTGCACGATGCCGCGGGCGCGCATCTCGAAGTTGCGGATGGCCGAGCGCTCCGTCACCTGGATGCTGGCGGGGCAGGGGATGGGCGGGTCGCCCAGCCCGCTCTCCCACCAGAGCGCCGCGAGCGCCAGCTTGAACACCGAGCCCGGCGGGGCGTAGCGCTTGATCCCCAGCGGCGGGTCGTCCGGCCCCCCGGTGGCCGCGTATGCCACCAGCGCGCCGGTGCGTACGTCCTGCACCACCACCGCCCCCGGCTTGCGGGTGGAGGCCAGCAGCTGCCAGGCCGCCCGGGTGGGCGCGGCGCACAGCGTCAGGCGCAGGTCCGTCCCCGCGGGGTGCAGCTCCCCCGCCTCGGCGAGCGACAGCGGCTCGCGCAGCTCCTCGGCGAACAGCCGCTCCACGGTGTAGTCGCGCTCGTCGGCCTCGCGCCCGCCGCCCACCAGGTTGGCGGTGGCCTCGCCCAGCGGGTACACCCGGCGGATCTCGCCGCCCTGGGTGGCGTAGCGCGCCAGCGCGTCGCGGTCGCTCCCCGTGCAGTCCAGGATCCAGCCGCGCGACTCGCCGCGCCGCTGCTCGGTGAGCCGCGGGTCGCCGAAGCGCGAGTACATCCGCCGCCCCTCCTCCAGCTCCTCCGCCTGCATCAGCAGCTTCGCGTGGCCGGCGGCGTACACGCCCGCCAGCAGGATCATGCCGAAGGCGATTCGCACCGCCCACCGCTCGCGCCGCTCCTTCCACAGCGCCTGCGTCAGGCGGGCCAGGGCGACGGCCGCCCCCACGCCCACGGCGAGGAAGAGGCCGCGCAGCAGCCAGTTCAGGATCGTATCCAGCACGCTCGCTCTCCAGGACGACGAGTTTTGGTGCCGCGTGTTGCCAGGGTGTGCGAGCTACGGCAAGCACTGCACCAAGCCGTTTTCTAAGAAGGAACAGCTGGTTTGGGCGTGCCCCCGGCTGCGCCGGGGTCGGGCTGCGGCTCCGTAGCAGACGAAACGACCGTCTGCAACGGAGTCGAGCCCGCGCAAACAGCCGCGCGGTCTCGCCCCTTCGGGCCGACATCCCTCACGCGGATCAGCAGTTTCCCGCCGGGACACCCCACTACGCACGAACGGCCCCGGCGTTTCACGCCGGGGCCGCCGCTGCCGTTGCAGGCTGTTCCCTGTCCCCTGTTCCCTATCAGTCCACCCGCATCAGCCGGAGCACGGTGTTGCCCATGCGCAGGGTGTCGCCGGGTTCCAGGGGCTGCTCCTGGTGCGGGGCCAGGGGGGAGTCGTTGACGTAGGTGCGGTTCTTGGAGTCCAGGTCGACGACCGTGGCGCGGCCGCCGGCCACGCGGACGCGGGCGTGCTGGCCGGACATGTAGCGGTCGCCCAGGCCCAGGACGCCGTCGGCGGGCTTGCGGCCCAGCACCATCTCGCCGCGCACCTGCACCGGCTCGCGCAGCACCTCGCTCTGCACCACCTCCAGCAGCGCCAGGTTCTGCGGCGCGGCGCGGGCGGCGGGGCGGGGGGCGGCCACGATGGGGCGGCCCAGCTCCGGCGGGGCGGGGGCCGCCTTGGCCTCCGAGGCGCCGGCCTCCAGCCCCAGCGGCTTCACGAAGGCGAACTCGCGCTTGGTGTCCAGCAGCACGATCTCCACGCGCAGCCCGGCGCGGGCGATGCCGTTGTCCTGCGCCCACTGCGCGGCGAAGCGGCGCAGGTGGTCCGTCTCGTCGCGCGACCACATGGCCGGGTCCATCCCCGGCGGCACCAGGTCGGTGGACACGAACACGCGGAGGTCCGGCGCGCTGCGGCGGTCCGCGTAGCGGCGCAGCGCCTCGCGCACCCCCTCTTCGAGCTGCTGCCGGAGCGTGGGCTGAAAGAACTTGCGAAGCAGGCTGATCATCGTGCGCTCGTCGGGGTTTCGGATCCGCCCCGCGTCCCGCAACATCGGGACCGCGGGGCCCTCGCGTTCCGGGTCAGGCGGCAGGGGCGGGCCCGCCCTCCGCGGCCGGGAGGGTGAAGCAGAACACGCTGCCGCCGCCGGGGGCGTCCTCCACCCAGATCTCGCCCCCGTGCTCCCGGACGATGCTCCGGCAGATGGCCAGCCCCAGCCCCGTGCCGCCCTTGCGGCGCGAGTCCGAGGAGTCCAGCTGGCGGAACGGCTCGAAGATCATCTCGCGCCGGTCGTGCGGGATCCCCGGGCCCTGGTCGGCCACGCGGAACAGCACGCGGGGGCCGCGGCCGCGGGCGTCCAGCCGCACCGCGCTCCCCTCCGGCGAGAACTTGATGGCGTTGGCGAGCAGGTTGGTGAGCGTCTGGATCACCCGGTCCGGGTCGGCGTGCAGCGCCGCGGGGAGCGGGTCCACCTCCAGCGAGACGCCGGCGCGCTCCGCCATCTCCCGCAGCGGCTCCGCGGCCCGCTCCATCAGCTCGGCGGCGTCCGTCGGCTGGGGGCTGATGGGGAGCTTGCCCGCGGCGATCCGCTCCGTGTCCAGGATGTCGTCCACCAGCCGCGCCAGGCGGTCGGTGTTCTGCAGGGCGATCTCCACCAGGCGCTTGCCGCGGGCGTCCAGCGTGCCGGTGAGCCCGCCGGCCACCAGCCCCAGCGAGCCGCGCATGGAGGCCAGCGGGGTGCGCAGCTCGTGGCTCACCATGGAGATGAACTCGTCCTTCATGCGGTCGATCTCGCGCCGGCCGGTGATGTCACGGGCCACGGCCTGCCAACCGGCCACCCGCTCGCCCTCGGTCACCAGCTGCACGTTCTGCCCGATCCACACCTCGCGCCCGTCGCGGGTCACGGCGGGGAACTCGTAGTAGGTGTTGGCGACCCGCTCCTCGGCCTGGCGGCGGTAGAACTCGCCCACCCGCTCCTGCCAGTCGGGGCGGACCAGGTCCACGTAGCGCCTCCCCAGGATCTCGTCCTGGGAGTAGCCCAGGATGCGGGCGGCCACGGGGTTGGCGTAGGTGAAGCGCCCCTCCATGTCCGCCCGGTAGATGATGTCGCTGGCGGCCTCCACGAACTGCCGGAACAGCTCCTCGCTCTTGCGCAGCGCCGCCTCCGCGCGGCGCCGGTCGCTCACGTCGCGCGAGTTGACCACCACGCTCCCCACCGCCGGGTCGTCCAGGAAGCTGGCGCCGGTGGCCTCCAGGTGCAGGTAGCCCCCGTCGCCGTGCAGGAAGCGCAGCTCCACGCTGAGCGGGATGCCGGGCGTGTCCACGATGCGGGCGAACGCCTCGCGCACCCGCGACACGTCGCCGGGGTGCACCAGCTCGAACACGCAGCGCCCCACCAGCGCCTCGGGGTCGTGGCCGAGCACCCGGCGCACCGCCGGGCTCTCGTAACGGATGGTGCCCGCGTCGTCCAGCAGGGTGATCAGGTCGGTGGCGTTCTCGATCATCAGGCGGAACTGCCGCTCGCTGCGGCGCAGCTCCTCCTCGTTGCGCTTGCGCTGGGTGAGGTTGCTGACCACGGTGATGGAGCCCACCACCGCGCCGTCCTCCACCCGCGGGGCGCTGGTCGCCAGGGCGGGGACGGTCGAGCCGTCGGCGCGCAGCAGCCCCAGCTCGTACGAGAGCGTTTCCCCGGCGCGCCACTGGGCGCGCGCCTCGCGGAGCGCCTCCCGGTCGGCGGGGACGACCAGGTCGTCGCCGCCCATCCCCAGCAGGTCTTCCACCTCCCTCCCCAGCAGCCGCCCGAACTGCGGGTTGACGAAGCGGAAGCGCCCTTCCACGTCCGTCACCGTGAGCCCCTGGCCCATGGTGTTCACCAGCTGGAGCACGAAGTCGCGCTCGCGCCGCAGCTCGTCCTGCACGGCGGCGCGGATGGAGGCGTCGCGGCGCAGCTCGATCTCGGTGACCACCGAGGCGGCCAGGTCGCGGAGCACCTCCACCTCGCGGTCGGTCCAGTCGCGCGGGGTGGCGTCCAGCACGCAGAAGGCGCCCAGCACGTGCCCGTCCGAGGCGGAAAGGGGGACGCCGGCGTAGGACACCATCCCCATGCTGGCGATGGCCGGGCTGGCGGCGAGGATCGGGTGGTCGCGCGCGTCCTCCACCGCCAGCGGCACCCCGGTGGCGACCACGTGCTGGCACAGGGAGTGGGAGAGCGGGGTCTCGCGGGCGTCCGTCCACCCCTCGGGGAAGCCCACCGCGCTCTTGAAGAACTGCCGGTCGCGGTCCACCAGCGACACCAGCGCGACCGGGGCCTCCAGGATGCGCGACGCCAGCCGGGTGAGGCGGTCGAACGCCTCCTCGGGCGGGGTGTCCAGCAGGCCGGTCCGCCGGAGCGCGGCCAGCCGGTCCACGTCGGCGGCGCGCGAGGGGTCAGGAGTCATGCCGGGTGGCCACGCGGGCGGAGGCGGGAGCGGAAAGGGCGGTCCGCGACAAACATGCGCGGCGCCCGGGCTTCGTGCAACCGGGCCGGCGGGGGCGGAAACGACGGCGCCCGCCGCCGGGGTGCGGCGGCGGGCGCGGGGAACCGGAGGGGCGGCGGACTCAGCCGTCGTAGCGGTGGTCGCGGGCCCAGGTGTACGCCGTCCAGGCGGCGATCACGTGGCAGACCCACCCCAGCGTGCCGCCGGACCCCAGCCAGAAGCCGGGGGTGATGACGAGCCAGAAGAGGGCCCGCCAGAACTTCCCGTTGTAGATCTGCCCCAGTCCGGGGACGATGAAGCTCAGGACGGCGGCCGTGCCGGGATCTTTCATCAGGGGTTCCTCCAGGGATCCGCGTTGTGTCGTGTCGGTGGACGGCGCGCGTCGAGCGCCGCCGTCCCGGTGCACTACGCGGGGGGTGTCGCCCCGGTTTCAGCGGGCGCGGTGACCGGCCGCGCCCGTGCGCCGTCCATGAGGGCGCGGCGGCGCCCCGCCGCCCCCGGACTCACCCCCAGCCCCATCCCGCGATGACCCCGCGCCTCCGCTTCCTGCTCACCCTGCTCGCCGTCCTGCTGGGCGGCGCGACGGCCGCCTGCAGCGGCTCCCCCACCGCCGCCCCGGAGGAGGTCACCCTCCTCGTCGCGCCCTTCCAGCGCGAGTGCCAGGGGATGGTGGCGATGCAGTGCATGCAGGTGAAGGAGCGCCCGCAGGACGACTGGCAGAACTTCTACGACGGCATTGAGGGGTTCCAGTACGAGCTGGGCTTCAGCTACCGGCTGCGGGTCCTCAAGACCCCCGTTCCCAACCCGCCGGCCGACGGCTCCTCGGTGTCCTGGCGCCTGCTGGAGGTGCTGGAGAAGACCCCCGCGTAGCACCCGCAGCGGTGCCGGGCTCCACTTCCCGGCACGCTTCTTACGCCGGTCCCCGGCAGCGGGCCGCGGCGGGCGCGGCCCGGCCGTACAGCCAGCGGGGGAGCGGATGGCGGAGCAGATGGGGAGCCTGGAGCCGGGCGGACACACCGGCCGCGCCATCCGGCGGCGGCTGTCGCTCCGGGCGGAGTTGGTCCTCGCCCTGCTCCCCACGGCCATGGTCCTGGGCGTACTCGCCTTCGTGGAGGCGCTCAGCCACCAGCGCCTCCTGTTCGCCTCGCTGGCCTCCAGCGCCTTCCTCATCTACCTGGACCCGCAGCACGGCACCAACTCGCTGCGCACCCTGACGGTGTCGCACCTGGTGGCGGCGCTGCTGGGGTGGGGGCTGTACGTGGCGCTGGGTCCGGGCTACCTGTCCGCGGGGAGCGCCATGGTCGCCACCATCACCCTGATGATCGTGCTGGACGTGGTCCACCCGCCCGCCGTCTCCACCGCCATGAGCTTCGCGCTGCGCGCGGGCGACGCCGACAACCTCCTCCTCTTCGGGCTGTCGCTGGGGATCATCGCCGCGCTGGTGGTGCTGGAGCGCGCCGCGGTGTGGATGCTGGCCCGCCACCAGGCACGCGAGGCCGCCGCGTAGCGCGGGCCGTACACGATCGTTACACGATCGCGCTGGCGCGGCGGGCCGCGCCCTCCCACGATACGGGGAGCGTGCCGGACGCACCCGGCGACCCCAGGCGAGGGCGACCCCATGGATGGAAGCGAGCTGCGCCGCCGCGTCCGCTCGATGCACGAGCTGGTCGGGAGCGGCGAGCGGGACCCGGAGCACCGCGCGGACGCGGACGCGGCGTTCCGCGACCACTACCGGCGGCTGCGGGACGTGTGGGACGTGCTCCCCGCCGCCGCCGCGCGCGAGGTGAGGGACGCGTTCCTGGCGCTGGTGGGCGACGACGACTGGACCACCTCGCGGGAGCGCCTGGAGCGGGCGATGGACCGCCTCCCCTGACCGCCTAGCGCGCGAGCCGGCGCAGCCTCCCCGCGGCCTCCTCCCGGCTCCGCTGGAAGCGCCGCCCCTCCACCACGAAGACCACGTCCTCGGCGATGTTGGTGGCGAGGTCCGCCACCCGCTCCAGGTTGCGCCCCACCCGCAGCAGCACCATCCCCCGCACCACCTCCCGCGAGTCCGCGGACATCGCCCCCACCAGCTCCCGCGTCAGGCCGCCCAGCAGCCGGTCCACCTGCTCGTCGCGACGGCAGAGCTCGCGCGCCTGCTCGGCGTCCGCGCGGACCAGGTGGTCCAGGGCGTCGGTGAGCATCCCCCCGGCCAGCGCCCCCATCTCCTCCAGGTGCGGCAGCCCCGCCGCCGGCCTCCCCTCCAGCTCCCGGACCGAGTGCGCCACGTTCACCGCGTGGTCGCCGATGCGCTCCAGCTCCCGGGCGATGCGCATGGCCGCCACCACCAGGCGCAGGTCCGCGGCCACCGGCTGCCGCCGCGCGAGGAGCGTGAGCGAGGCCGCGTCCACGTCCAGCTCCAGCGCGTCCAGCTCCCGGTCGCGGAGGATGGCCGCCGTGGCCAGCTCCGGGTCGGCGCGGACGAACGCGTCCAGGGCGTCGCGCACCTGCTCCTCCGCCAGCGCCCCCATGTCCAGGAGCAGCGAGCGCACGCCGGCCACCGGCGACACGAACAGGGGGGGTGCATGCACGGGGCTCATGGGATCGCCAGGGGAGCAGGAGGTGACGCCGGCACGGGCCGGGAGCGGACGGAGCGCGCCGCCAGCGCTCGCAGCGCCGCGGCGGCGCGGGAATACGGCGGGCCTTCGCCCTCCGGGTCGCCGGTGTCCAGGTTGCGGTTCGGGAGGCGCGCCAGCCCGGTGTCCAGGTGCGCGTGGAAAGCCGCGGGAAAGGCAGCGGCCTCCTCCCGCACCCGCAGGAGGAGCCAGGCGGCGGGCTCCACGGGCGAGAGGAAGCCCTGCGTCAGCGCCAGCCCCGAGGCGCGGTGCGGCGCGGCGGGCACGTCCCCGCGGGGCGCGCCCAGCACGCCGCGCCGCTCCCCGGCGGCCCGGCGCGGGAGCAGCCGGTGCAGGACCAGGAGCGACGAGGCGAGGCGGCTGGCGGAGAGGTGGGCTCCGAGCAGCTGCCGCAGGTCCACCGGGACGGAGTACGTCCGCCGGTAGGCCCGCCCGACGAAGCGGATCCCCGCCCCCGGGAACACGGGGCTCAGGCGCACGGAGCGGAGCCGCGGGTGCGCCGCCGAGCAGGCCAGGTCCAGCCCCATCTCCACGCGCAGGTGCGACGCCGGGTCGTCCGCCGCGGTGAGGGGGCGGTCCGGGTCGCCCAGCACCAGCTCGCCTGCGGCGCGGTTGACCAGCGGGTGGATGGCCGCGTCGGCGAGGACGTGCGTCACCCACCCCCAGGCGAAGGCGCGCTCCACGTCCGTGGCCGCCTCGCGGACCAGCGAGCGCGCCAGGTCGCCGCTGCGGACGTAGTGGGCGAGGTCGGCCCAGAAGGCGTCCGCGCCCGGGAAGTAGCCCGCGTCCGGGGCGATGGCGCCGTGCAGGAAGGCGTTCCTGCACTCCGGGTCGGCGGCGCGGAAGGGGAGCCCGTCCGCGCCGCCGGCCAGCACCCGGTCGGCGAGGAGGAGGTGCAGCGCTACGCCGGGCATGCCGGCCCCGCCGGGGGAGTGGCGGGAGGACCCGGGGAGGGAACCGCGGTGCGGCCCTGCGCAGTCTGCATGGGGGTCTCCCTGGCGGGGTGTGCCGGCCCGATCCCCGGCGGTCCGGATCGTCCGGGAAGGAAGCACCTGGAACCCGGACCAATCTCGCCCGCTCCGCTCTCGCTTCCGTCACGATCCGGAGGGCGAACGGCAACGGCGCGCCGCGTTACGGAGGCGTGACGCGTCCGGTGCCCCGCGGCCGGGCGTCCCCGCGAGCTTTCCCGGACCTGCAACGACAACCGGGAGAGGGCACGGAGATGAAGTGGACGACGTGGACGGGAAGTGGGCGCCCCTTTACGGGAGGGTCCGGGATCCCCTTCCGCCTGCAGCTGGTGCTGGCCGGCCAGGCGGTGGTGGTGCTCGCGGTGCTGCTGATGCTGGCTCCGGCGTACCTGGGCACCCGCACCCAGGTCGTGAACGCCTACCGCGAGCGGCTGACGGCGCTGGCGCTGGGCGCGAGCGTGGCGGTGCCGCCGGGGACGGTGGACTCCGTCGCCGCCCGGCCGGGGAGCGTGACGGTGCCGTACCTCCAGGCGAGGAACGCCCTCGCCGCCTTCCGGGCGGGCGTCGCCGAGGACTCCGCCGCGGGCGCCGCGGACGGGCTCCTGCTGGTGCGCCGCGCCGGGAGCGGGTACCGCGTCCTCGCGCGCTCCGGCGGGCGGGGCGATCCCCCGGCGGACTCGGCGCGCTGGACGCCGCCCGCCGGCCTGGCGGACAGCCTGGCGGCGTACCGCGCGGGGCGCACGGCCCCGTTCTGGTTTCCGGAGGAGGACCGTCTCCTGGCCGTCGCCCCGGTCGTCGACCAGGACGGGATCGCGGCGGGGCTGGTGGTCGCGTCGGTGCGGGCGGACGCCGCCGTGGCGCGGGCCCACCGCGAGCTGCTGCGCCTGGCCTGGTACCCGCTGCTGGCGGTGGCCGTCGGGCTGCTGCTCTCGATGCTGCTGGCGAGGGGGCTGGCCGCCCGCGTGGGCGAGGCGGTGAGGATGGCCGAGGAGATCGCGCGCGGCGACCTGCGCGCGCGCGGCGGGGGCGGGAGCGGGGACGAGATCGCCCGGCTGCGCTCGGCCATGTCGCGCATGGCCGCCCGGCTGGCGGAGGTGATCGGCGAGGTGCGCGCCGGGGCCGAGTCGGTGTCCGCCGCGGCGGCGCAGATCACCTCCACCTCGCAGGACCTGGCGCACGGCACCGCGGAGCAGAGCGCATCCGTGGCGCAGACGGGGGCGGGGCTGCGGCGGATGAGCGCCTCCATCGCGGCCACCGCCGAGCACTCGCGGCTGCTGGAGCAGGCGGCGCAGCAGGGGGTGAGCACCGCGGAGGAGAGCCGCGGCGCGGTGGAGGCGACGCTGGCGGCGATGAAGTCCGTGACCGAGCGCGTCTCCGTCATCCGGGAGATCGCCCGCAAGACGGACCTGCTCGCCGTCAACGCGGCAATCGAGGCGGCGCGCGCGGGCGAGCACGGCCGCGGCTTCGCCGTGGTGGCGGAGGAGGTGAGGCGCCTGTCGGAGCGCAGCAGCGAGGCCGCCGCGGAGATCCGCGACCTGACGGCCTCCAGCATCCGCGTGGCGGAGCGCTCGGCCTACCTGCTGGGGGACCTGGTCCCCTCCATCCAGGACACCGCGGGGCGGGTGCACGAGGTCGCGGCGGCCTCCCGCCGGCAGGCCGCCGAGGTGGAGGAGATCACGGCCGCCATGTCCCGCGTGGACCAGGTGACGGAGAGCGCCGCCGCCGGCGCCCAGGAGCTTGCCGCCACCGCCGAGGAGATGGCCGCCCAGGCGGAGGCGCTGCGGGAGCTGATCGCGTACTTCCGCACGGGAGCGTCGCCGGCCCCCGGTCGGGGCGGCGCGGGCCGGGAGGGAGCGGGGGAGATGGAGACGGAGGACGAGGCGAGGCTGGCGGCCGTCCCGGGCTGACCCGAGGCACGCCCGGAGCCGCGTGAGGGATGCGCGCCCGGCAGGGCCGAGACCCCGCGGGGCTGTTTCCGCGGGGGCTCGGCTGCGTTGGGAACGGTCGTATCGTTCCCTACGCAGCGCGCAGCCCGACCCGAGCGCCAGCGAGGG
>JBFMFL010000158.1:0-15635 GCA_040752145.1 Gemmatimonadota bacterium | reverse complement strand
CCCCCTCCCCCGCAAGCGGGAGAGGGGGAGCACGGCACACCTCGCTGCAGTTGCCCCCTCTCCCAGAATTGGGAGAGGGTGGCGGCTCTAAGGCCGCCGGGTGAGGGCCGCCGTCTTCCTGGACCGCGACGGGACCCTGATCCACGACGCGCACTACCTGGCCGATCCCGCCAGCGTGCGGCTCCTCCCGGGGGCCGCGGAGGCCGTGGCGCGGCTGAACGCCGCGGGGATCCCGGTGGTCGTCGTCACCAACCAGTCGGGGATCGGCCGCGGGTACTTCGGGGAGGCCGAGTACCGGGCCGTGCAGGCGCGCGTCGAGGAGCTCCTGGCGGCGGAGGGGGCGCGGGTGGACGCGACCTACCACTGCCCGCACGCGCCGGACGCGGAGCCGCCGTGCGACTGCCGCAAGCCGCTGCCGGGGCTCTTCCTGCGGGCGGCGCGGGAGCACGGGCTGGACCCGGCGCGCTCCTGGTACGTGGGCGACCGGCTGCGCGACGTCGCGCCGGCGGAGCGGCTGGGCGGAACGGGGATCCTGGTGCGCGCCGGGGCCGAGCACGGCGAAGCGGAGCGCGCCCCGGCAAACGTGGCCGTGGTGGAGGGGCTGCGCGAGGCCGCGGACCTGGTGCTCGCCGTCGTGTAGCGGGCCCGCGGACGCCAGCACCAGCCCCGCGTGAGGGATGCCGGCCCGAAGGGGCGAGACCCGGCGGGGCACCTCAGTTCAAAGGTGCCGCGCCGGGGCTCGACTCCGTTGGCGAGCGTAGTTTGCTCGCCTACGGAGCCGCAGCCCGACCCCGGCGCCAGCCGGGGGCACGCCCAAACCGCCTTTCAAAGCTTTTGAATTGACCCGCCGCCGCCCCAAGCGTATATTTCATCAATGAACCGTTCCACCCGGCCAACAGGCCCGGAACGTGCGGCAACACAAGCAGTTACGGGGATGAATCCCCGATTCGAACTTTCACCGTAGAGGGTCCCATGCAGACTGACAACACTACGGCTGCCCCCGCCTCTCCCATCAACGTGACCGCCGTCGCGGTCTCCGAGGTGCGGCGGTACATGGAGGAGCAGGGCGCGTCCGAGCAGGCCGGCCTCCGCGTGGGCGTGCTCCCGGGCGGGTGCTCCGGCTTCCAGTACGGGCTCAACATCGAGGACGAGCCGGCCGAGGACGACCTGGTGGTGGAGACCATGGGGCTGCGGCTCTTCGTCGACCCCTTCAGCATGCAGTACCTGGCCGGCACCGAGATCGACTACGTCTCCACCTTCCAGGGCTCGGGGTTCACCTTCAACAACCCCAATGCCGCCGGCGGGTGCGGCTGCGGCAGCTCCTTCACCGTGTGACGCGTCCGCAGGACCGCTCGTCCCACGCGCAGGGGCCCCGGGAAACTCCCGGGGCCCCTGTGCCGTACGGACGTCCGCGGCGCCGGGCCCGCCACGGGGGCGGGGGGCGCTCCGGACAGGGAGGAGGAGAGGACTCATGAACAAAGCGTCGTCGTTGTTGCTCGCGGCCCTGGTCGCCGGGTGCGCCCAGGCCACGGAGCCGGGCTCGGCTTCGCTGGACCGCGACTTCCTGGTGAGGGAGGGCCAGCAGGTGGTGGTGGACGGGGACCGGCTCGCGATCCGCTTTCAGGACGTGACCGAGGACTCCCGCTGCGCGACCGACGTGCAGTGCGTGTGGGCGGGCGAGGGGGTGGTGGTGCTGCGGGTGTCGGAGCCGGGGCGCGAGCCGGCCGAGGTCACGCTGCGCACCACCGAGGGGAAGAACGTCGGCGCGTACGGCGCGTACCGCGTCGCGCTCAAGAACCTGGACCCGAAGCCGCGCAGCGGCGGCTCGCCCCCGGAGACCTACGTCGCCACGCTGGAAGTGCGGCGGCCGTAGGCGGCAGGGGGAGTGGACGGGCGCTGGGCCCGCGGGCAAGTTCCGCGGGCCCTTTGCTTTACGTGCGGTCCGGCGCTCGCGGTAAGTTTGCCGAAACGCGACGAAATCGTTATATTTGCGGGCTTTCCGGACGGCGCGCCGTTCGCCCGCTTCCCCCGACGACGAGGTGAGCATTGATCCAGGTCTCCCAGGCGCTCAGGACTCCGCTGGACTACGCCCGCCTCCCGCGCGAGGAGCTGCGCGACCGGATCGTGGCCCGCAAGGAGGAGCTGAACGCCGTGATCCTGGGGCACAACTACCAGCGGGTGGAGATCCAGGAGGTGAGCGACTACCTGGGGGACTCGCTGGGGCTGTCGCAGGAGGCGGCGAAGACGGACGCCGACGTGATCGTGTTCTGCGGCGTACACTTCATGGCGGAGACGGCCAAGGTCCTCTCGCCGGAAAAGACGGTGCTGATGCCCGACCTGCGGGCCGGGTGCCCCATGGCCGACTTCGTCACCGGCGAGTCGCTGCGCCGCCTCAAGGCGCGCTACCCGGGCGCCGCGGTGGTGGCGTACGTCAACTCCACCGCCGAGGTCAAGGCGGAGTCGGACGTCTGCTGCACCTCGGCCAACGCGGTGCAGGTGGTGGACTCCATCCCCTGCGACCGCACCATCCTGTTCGTGCCGGACCGCAACCTGGCCCGCTACGCGGCGGAGAAGTCCGGGCGGCCGTACGTGGTGGCGGGGCAGGAGACCGGCGAGCCGGGGCCGGGCAGCATCGTGGCGTGGGACGGCTACTGCTACGTGCACGACGACCTGGTGCTGGACGAGCTTGCCGCCGCGAGGGCCAAGCACCCGCGGGCGCTGGTGGTGATCCACCCCGAGGCCCGCGCCGACCTGCTGGCGCAGGCGGACGTGGTGGCGTCCACGGCGAAGATGGTGGACATCGCCGAGCAGAACGACGAGGTGATCTTCGGCACCGAGCGCGGGATCGTGGACCGGATGAAGGCGCGCTTCCCGGAAAAGACGCTGGTGCCGCTCTCGGGCGCGGCCATCTGCGGCAACATGAAGATGAACACCCTGGCCAAGCTGGCCTGGTGCCTGGACCACCAGGCCCACGAGGTGGTGCTGGACGAGGACGTGCGCAGCCGCGCCGAGGCGTCGCTGACCCGCATGCTGGAGCTGTCCGGCGGGTGGCGCCCTCCCACGGCGGAGGAGGCGGCGCTGGAGGAGGCGGGGCTCCGTCCGGGCGGCTGCGGCTGCGCCTGACGCGGCCTCCCGCCGGCGGGAACGGCCCCGGGGAGCGGTGCTCTCCGGGGCCGTTTCGCATGGCCTGGCCCGAACCCTGCATCCCGGCCCGGTCGCAATTCTAAACTCCGAGATCCCGACCCGTCCCGATGCCACGCCAGTCCAGACGAGCACGTCCCGGTACGCGCGCCCGCGCCGCGGAGACCCGGTGAAGCGGGGCGAGCTCCCCCCCGAGGTCGCGCGGTTCATCGCCGAGCACATCGACGCAGCCGAGCAGCTGGAGATCCTGCTGCTCCTGCACCGCGAGCCGGAGCGGGAGTGGACCGCCCTGGACGTGAGCCAGGCGATCTACACCGTCCCCGCGTCCGCGACGCTGCGCCTGGAGGGGCTGGCGGCGTCGGGGTTCGTCGCGTCCACCGGGGAGGGCGACCCGCGCTACCGCTACGCGCCGGCGAACGAGGGGCTCCGCCGGCAGGTGGACGTGCTCGCGGAGGCGTACCGCGCCGACCGCGTGGCCGTGATCAAGCTGATTTTTTCGAGGCCGCCGGACCCCGTGCAGAGCTTCGCGGACGCATTCAGGCTGAGAGGGAAGGGGAGCTGAGATGGCGACCATCGTCTACGCGCTCTGCGGGCTGACCAGCATCGCCTGCGCGGTGCTCCTGCTGCGGGGCTACGCCGCCAGCCGCGTGCGGCTCCTGCTCTGGTCGGGGCTGTGCTTCGTGGGTCTGGCGCTCAACAACGTCCTCCTGTTCATCGACATGCGCGTGGTCCCCGGGATCGACCTGTCGGTCTGGCGCTCGTTCCCGGCGCTGGCCGGGCTGCTCCTGCTGATCTACGGCCTGGTGTGGGAGAGCCGATGAGCGAGCTGATCTCCGGCGCCATGGCCATGGCGTACCTGATCTCGGGGCTGTTCTTTCTGCGGTTCTGGAAGGACACCCGGGACCGCCTGTTCCTGATCTTCGCCGTAGCCTTCGGGCTGCTGGCGGCGCAGCGCACGCTGCTGACCGCGCTGGCGGACCAGCCCAGCGCGCACCTTTCGCTGTACGTGGTCCGGCTCCTGGCCTTCCTGCTGATCATCGCGGCGATCGTCGACAAGAACCGGGCTTCCCACCCCTCCGCCTGACCGGGCGCGGCGGCCCCGGCCGCCGCGCCCAGGTCCTTGCGCCGCAAGCGGATCCGGAGCGTCGCGGGCGGCTGCCGCCCGCCCTGTCCGTTTCAGGCGTTTCCGCGTAGATTGTTGCAGCCTGCACACCGAGCGCAGCCGACCACGCTCCGCCGGCCCCGACGCTCGTCGTCCGGGCCCGCGGAGCGGAGCGTCCGGCTTCGCCGTACCGCCAACCGAAAGAAGCGAGGTCCATCGTGGCCACCGGTGAAAGCTCCGTGCCCGAGAACCAGGTCCCCCGGCAGCCCGAGCCCCGGGCCGCGCGCACCCGCCGCCGCGCCGCCGCCGACGGCGGGAGCGCGGCCGCCGCGCCCGCGCGCGCGAACGGCGGCACGCCCCCGGGGGGCGGTCTCCAGGACCTGCTCGCGGCCATGCGCGCGCTGGAGGCCGGCGACTTCGACGTCCGGCTGTCGCTGAACGGCGACCCGCTGATGGGCGAGATCTCGGAGGCGTTCAACCGGATCGCCAGCCTGAACCAGCGGATGACCCAGGAGGTGGTGCGCGTCAGCACCACGGTGGGCCGCGAGGGGCAGATGGCGGACCGCGCCTCGCTGGGCGACGTGGCCGGCGGGTGGGACGTCACGGTGGACTCCATCAACTCGCTGATCACCGACCTGCTGGCCCCCACCACCGAGGTCGCGCGCGTGCTCAGCGCCGTGGCCCGCGGCGACCTGGGCCAGAAGATGACGCTGGAGATCGACGGCAAGTCGGTGCAGGGCGAGTTCCTGCGCATCGGCACCACGGTGAACACCATGGTGGACCAGCTCTCGGCCTTCGCCAGCGAGGTGACGCGCGTGGCGCGCGAGGTGGGCACCGAGGGGCGGCTGGGCGGGCAGGCGGAGGTGCCGGGGGTGGCGGGCACGTGGAAGGACCTGACGGACAGCGTGAACTTCATGGCGAGCAACCTCACCGGCCAGGTGCGGAACATCGCGCTCGTCACCACCGCCGTGGCGAACGGCGACCTGTCGCAGAAGATCACGGCGGACGTGAAGGGCGAGATGCTGGAGCTGAAGAACACCGTGAACATCATGGTGGACCAGCTCTCCGCCTTCGCCGCCGAGGTCACGCGCGTCGCCAAGGAGGTGGGCACGGAAGGGAAGCTGGGCGGGCAGGCGCGGGTGGAGGGCGTGGCGGGCGTGTGGCGGGACCTGACCAACAACGTGAACCAGCTGGCCGGCAACCTGACCGTCCAGCTGCGCGACGTGTCGGCGGTGGCGACGGCGATCGCGGACGGCGACCTGACGCGCAAGATCACGGTGGAGGCGCAGGGCGAGATCCTGCAGATCAAGGACGTCATCAACAGCATGGTGGACCGCCTCTCCGTCTTCGCGGACGAGGTGACGCGGGTCGCGCGCGAGGTGGGCACGGAGGGGGTGCTGGGCGGCCAGGCGGAGGTGCCGGGAGTCGCCGGCACGTGGAAGGACCTGACGGACAGCGTGAACTTCATGGCCGGCAACCTCACCGGCCAGGTGCGGAACATCGCGCTCGTGACGACGGCGGTGGCGAACGGCGACCTGTCGCAGAAGATCACGGTGGACGTCAAGGGCGAGATGCTGGAGCTGAAGAACACCATCAACAGCATGGTGGACCGGCTCTCCGTCTTCGCCAGTGAGGTGACGCGCGTGGCCCGGGAGGTGGGCACGGAGGGGGTGCTGGGCGGCCAGGCGGAGGTGCCCGGAGTCGCCGGGACGTGGAAGGACCTGACGGACAGCGTGAACTTCATGGCGAGCAACCTCACCGGACAGGTGCGGAACATCGCCGACGTGACCACGGCCGTCGCCCGGGGCGACCTGAGCCGCAAGATCACGGTGGAGCTGAAGGGCGAGATGCTGGAGCTCAAGAACACCATCAACACGATGGTGGACCAGCTTTCCGCCTTCGCGTCGGAGGTGACCCGCGTGGCCCGCGAGGTGGGCACGGAGGGGGTGCTGGGCGGCCAGGCCAACGTGCCCGGCGTCGCCGGGACGTGGAAGGACCTGACCGACAACGTGAACCAGCTGGCCGGCAACCTGACCGTGCAGCTGAGGGACGTGTCCGCGGTCGCCACCGCGATCGCCGACGGCGACCTGACCCGCAAGATCACGGTCGAAGCCCAGGGCGAGATCCTCCAGATCAAGGAGGTGATCAACTCCATGGTGGACCGCCTCTCTGTGTTCGCGTCCGAGGTGACGCGCGTAGCCAAGGAGGTGGGCACCGAGGGCAAGCTGGGCGGCCAGGCGCGGGTCGAAGGCGTGGCGGGCGTGTGGCGGGACCTGACCAACAACGTGAACCAGCTGGCCGGCAACCTCACCGTGCAGCTGCGCGACGTGTCCGCGGTGGCGACGGCGATCGCCGACGGCGACCTGACGCGCAAGATCACGGTGGAGGCGCAGGGGGAGATCCTGCAGATCAAGGACGTCATCAACAGCATGGTGGACCGCCTCTCCGTCTTCGCGGACGAGGTGACGCGAGTCGCCCGAGAGGTGGGCACGGAGGGGGTGCTGGGCGGGCAGGCGGAGGTGCCGGGAGTCGCCGGCACGTGGAAGGACCTGACGGACAGCGTGAACTTCATGGCCGGCAACCTCACCGGCCAGGTGCGGAACATCGCCCTCGTCACCACGGCGGTGGCGAACGGCGACCTGTCGCAGACGATCTCGGTGGACGTCAAGGGCGAGATGCTGGAGCTGAAGAACACCATCAACAGCATGGTGGACCGGCTCTCCGTCTTCGCCAGCGAGGTGACGCGCGTGGCCCGGGAGGTGGGCACGGAGGGGGTGCTGGGCGGCCAGGCGGAGGTGCCGGGCGTGGCCGGGACGTGGAAGGACCTGACGGACAGCGTGAACTTCATGGCCGGCAACCTGACCGGCCAGGTGCGCAACATCGCCCTCGTGACGACGGCCGTGGCGAACGGCGACCTCTCCCAGAAGATCACGGCGGACGTGAAGGGCGAGATGCTGGAGCTGAAGAACACCGTGAACATCATGGTGGACCAGCTCTCCGCCTTCGCCGCCGAGGTGACGCGCGTAGCCAAGGAGGTGGGCACCGAGGGCAAGCTGGGCGGCCAGGCGCGGGTCGAAGGTGTCGCCGGCGTGTGGCGGGACCTGACCAACAACGTGAACCAGCTGGCCGGCAACCTCACCGTGCAGCTGCGCGACGTGTCCGCGGTGGCGACGGCGATCGCCGACGGCGACCTGACGCGCAAGATCACGGTGGAGGCGCAGGGCGAGATCCTGCAGATCAAGGACGTCATCAACTCCATGGTGGACCGCCTCTCCATCTTCGCGGACGAGGTGACGCGAGTCGCGCGCGAGGTGGGCACGGAGGGCGTGCTGGGCGGCCAGGCCGCGGTGCCCAACGTGGGCGGCACGTGGAAGGACCTGACGGACAGCGTGAACTTCATGGCCGGCAACCTGACCGGCCAGGTGCGGAACATCGCGCTCGTCACCACGGCGGTGGCGAACGGCGACCTGAGCCAGAAGATCACGGCCGACGTCAAGGGCGAGATGCTGGAGCTGAAGAACACCATCAACAGCATGGTGGACCGGCTCTCCGTCTTCGCCAGCGAGGTGACGCGCGTGGCGCGGGAGGTGGGCACCGAGGGGGTGCTGGGCGGGCAGGCGGGCGTGCCGGGGGTGGCGGGCACGTGGAAGGACCTGACCGACAGCGTGAACTTCATGGCGAGCAACCTGACCGGCCAGGTCCGCAACATCGCCGACGTGACCACGGCCGTCGCCCGCGGCGACCTGACGCAGAAGATCACGGTGGACGTCAAGGGCGAGATGCTGGAGCTGAAGCGCACCATCAACACGATGGTGGACCAGCTCTCGGCCTTCGCATCGGAGGTGACGCGAGTCGCGAGGGAGGTGGGCACGGAGGGGCGGCTGGGCGGGCAGGCCAACGTGCCGGGGGTGGGCGGCACGTGGAAGGACCTGACGGACAGCGTGAACTTCATGGCGAGCAACCTGACCGGCCAGGTGCGGAACATCGCCGACGTGACCACCGCCGTGGCGCGGGGCGACCTGAGCCGCAAGATCACGGTGGACGTCAAGGGCGAGATGCTGGAGCTCAAGAACACCATCAACACCATGGTGGACCAGCTCTCCGCGTTCGCCAGCGAGGTGACCCGCGTGGCCCGCGAGGTGGGCACCGAGGGCGTGCTGGGCGGCCAGGCCAACGTCCCCGGCGTGGGCGGCACCTGGAAGGACCTGACCGACAACGTGAACCAGCTGGCCGGCAACCTGACGGTGCAGCTGCGCGACGTGCGCGACGTGGCGACCGCCATCGCCGACGGCGACCTGACCCGCAAGATCACCGTGGACGTGCGCGGCGAGATCCTGCAGATCAAGGACGTCATCAACAGCATGGTGGACCGGCTCTCCGTGTTCGCCGGCGAGGTGACGCGCGTCGCCAAGGAGGTGGGCACGGAAGGCAAGCTGGGCGGCCAGGCCGAGGTGCCCAACGTGGCCGGCACCTGGAAGGCGCTCACCGAGAACGTGAACGCCATGGCGAACTCGCTCACCGCGCAGGTGCGCGCCATCAAGGACGTGGCGACGGCGGTGACCGAGGGCGACCTGACCCGGATCATCACGGTGGAGGCCAAGGGCGAGCTCGACGAGCTGAAGCGCAACGTCAACCAGATGATCGCCAACCTCAAGGAGACCACCGAGAGGAACCAGGAGCAGGACTGGCTCAAGACCAACCTGGCCAAGTTCAGCCGGATGATGCAGGGCCAGAAGGACCTGGACGCGGTGGCCCGGCTGATCATGTCGGAGCTGACGCCGCTGGTGGGCGGCCACCACGGCGCCTTCTTCCTGATGGACGGCGACTTCCGCGACGAGGAGACGCTCAAGCTGATCGCCTCGTACGCGTACAAGAGCCGCAAGCACGTCGCCAACCGCTTCCACATGGGCGAGGGGCTGGTGGGCCAGTCGGCGCTGGAGCGCAAGCCGATCCTGCTCACCGCCGTCCCGGACGACTACATCCAGATCAACTCCGGGCTGGGCGAGGCGCCGCCGCGCAACATCATGGTGCTCCCCGTGCTGTTCGAGGGCGAGGTCAAGGCGGTGGTGGAGCTGGCCTCCTTCAACCCCTTCAGCCAGATCCACCAGATCTTTTTGGACCAGCTCGCCGAGAGCATCGGCGTGGTGCTGAACATGATCCAGGCGAACATGCGCACCGAGGAGCTGCTGCAGCAGTCGCAGAAGCTCACCCAGGAGCTGCAGAGCCAGTCGCAGGAGCTGCAGACGCAGCAGGAGGAGCTGCGCCGCACCAACGGCGAGCTGGAGGCGCAGGCCCGCAGCCTCAAGGCCTCGGAGGAGGCGCTCAAGGAGCAGCAGGAGGAGCTGCAGCAGGTCAACGAGGAGCTGGAGGAGAAGGCGGCGCTGCTGGCCGAGCAGAACAAGAAGGTGGAGCAGAAGAACTCCGAGGTGGAGGCGGCCCGCGTCGCCCTGGAGGAGAAGGCCGAGCAGCTGGCGCTGTCCTCGCGCTACAAGAGCGAGTTCCTGGCGAACATGAGCCACGAGCTGCGCACCCCGCTCAACTCGCTGCTCATCCTGGCCCGTCTGCTGACGGAGAACAAGGAGGGCAACCTCACCGAGAAGCAGGTGGAGTACGCGCAGACCATCCTGGGCGCCGGCAGCGACCTGCTCACCCTGATCAACGACGTGCTGGACCTGTCGAAGATCGAGGCGGGCAAGATGGACATCAACCCGGCGCAGGTGTACCTGGCCGACGTCAAGGAGTTCGTGCGGCGCAGCTTCCAGCCGCTGGCGGAGCAGAAGGGGCTGGTCTTCGACGTGGAGGTGGACGCCGACCTGCCGGAGGCGGTCCGCACCGACGGGCAGCGGCTGCAGCAGGTGCTCAAGAACCTGCTCTCCAACGCCTTCAAGTTCACCGAGAAGGGGCGGGTGGCGCTCACCATCCGCGAGGCGGAGCGCAGCCGCCGCTTCAACAACCCGGCGCTCGACAAGGCCGAGCGGGTGATCGCCCTGGCGGTGAGCGACACGGGGATCGGGATCCCGCGCAACAAGCAGCGGCTGATCTTCGAGGCGTTCCAGCAGGCGGACGGCACCACCAGCCGCAAGTACGGCGGCACGGGGCTGGGGCTCTCCATCTCGCGCGAGATCGCCCGGCTGCTGGGCGGCGAGATCCGCGTGGAGAGCACCGAGAACGAGGGGAGCACCTTCACCCTGTTCATCCCCGACAACTACGACTTCCCGGAGCAGCCGGGCGGCGGCGAGGACGCGATGGCGGCCACCGCCCCGGCGGACTGGTCCGCCCTGCAGGCGGCGCCCGCGTCCCCGATGGGGCGGCCCCGGGCGCTCCCGGAGCGGCGCATCCAGCGCCAGGAGCTGGCGGTGACCGTGGAGGCGCCGGTACACGACGACCGCTCGGCCGTCGAGGACGGCGACCGGGTGGTGCTGATCGTGGAGAACGACCTCCCCTTCGCCCGGGTCCTGCTGGACATGGCGCGCGACAAGGGGTTCAAGGGGATCGTGGCGGTGGACGGGGAGTCGGGGCTGGCGCTGGCCAACGAGTACCACCCGGACGCCATCACCCTGGACATCGACCTGCCGGGGATCGACGGCTGGACGGTGCTGGACCGGCTCAAGCACCGCTCCACCACGCGGCACATCCCCGTGCACATCGTCTCCGGCACGGAAAAGAGCCAGCGCGGGCTCAAGCAGGGCGCGGTGTCGTTCCTGGAGAAGCCGGTGAGCAAGGAGGCGCTGGACGACGCCTTCGACAGCATCGCCCGCTTCATCGACGAGCCGGTGAAGAACCTGCTGGTGGTGGAGGACGACGACGCCCAGCGGATGAGCATCATCGAGCTGGTGGGCGGCGACGAGGACGTCGACATCACCGCCGTGGGCACGGCCGAGGAGGCGCTGGAGCGGCTGGCCGAGCGCCGCTTCGACTGCATGGTGCTGGACCTGGGGCTGGCGGAGATGAGCGGCTTCGCGCTGCTGGAGCAGATCAAGAACGACCCGCGGGTGCAGGAGCTGCCCATCATCATCTACACGGGCAAGGACCTGTCCCCGGCCGAGGAGACGCAGCTCCGCCGCTACGCGGACACCATCATCGTCAAGGACGTCAAGTCGCCCGAGCGGCTGCTGGACGAGACGGCGCTGTTCCTGCACCGGGTGGAGGCGCGCCTGCCGGAGCAGAAGCGCAAGATGCTGGAGCGGCTGCACACCGCCGACGCCAGCTTCGAGGGCAAGAAGGTGATGATCGTGGACGACGACGTCCGGAACATCTTCTCGCTCACCAGCGTGCTGGAGTCGTACGGGATGCAGGTGGTGTTCGCGGAGAACGGCCGCGAGGCGCTGGAGACGCTGAAGGCCAACCCGGACGTGGACCTGGTTCTGATGGACGTGATGATGCCGGAGATGGACGGCTACGAGACCACGCAGGCGATCCGCGGCATGGACGAGTTCCGGGCGCTCCCCATCATCGCGGTGACCGCCAAGGCGATGAAGGGCGACCGGGAAAAGACGCTGGCGGCCGGCGCCTCGGACTACATCACCAAGCCGGTGGACACCGAGCAGCTCCTCTCGCTCCTGCGCGTCTGGCTGTACTCGTGATCCGGCGATGAAGGCCGAAGGGCTTCCCACGGCTCCGGAGAGCTACTCTCCGGAGCTGGAGCGGGTGGAGGTGGAGATCCTGCTGGAGGGGATCTTCCGCCACTACGGCTTCGACTTCCGCTCGTACGCGTACGCGTCGCTGCGGCGCAGGCTGTGGAAGCGGATCCGGGCGGAGGGGCTGGAAACGGTGAGCGGGCTGCAGGAGCGGGTGCTGCACGACCGCGACGCCATGGAGCGGCTGCTGCTGGACCTGTCGGTCAACGTCACCTCCATGTTCCGGGACCCCAACTTCTACCGGGCGTTCCGGACGCAGGTGGTGCCGCTGCTCCGCACCTACCCCTTCATCCGGGTGTGGCACGCCGGGTGCTCGACCGGGGAGGAGGTGTACTCCATGGCCATCCTGCTCAAGGAGGAGGGGCTGTACGAGCGGGCCCGGGTGTACGCCACCGACATCAACGAGGTGGTGCTGGCGCAGGCGCGCACCGGGATCTTCCCGCTGGACAAGATGCAGGAGTACACGCAGAACTACCTGCGCGCCGGCGGCACCCGCTCCTTCTCCGAGTACTACACGGCGGCCTACGGCGGCGCGCTGTTCTCGCCGGCGCTCCGGGAGAACGTGGTGTTCGCGCAGCACAACCTGGTGACGGACCGGTCGTTCAGCGAGTTCAACGTGATCCTCTGCCGGAACGTGATGATCTACTTCGACCGGTCGCTGCAGAACCGGGTGCACGAGCTGTTCTACGAGAGCCTCCCGACCTACGGGATCCTGGCGCTGGGGAGCAAGGAATCGCTCAAGTTCTCCAGGTACGAGGAGTGCTACGAGGCGCTCGACCCGCGCGAGAAGATCTACCGGAAGGTGGTCTAGTGTCGCGCGAGATCGTGATGGTGGGGGTCTCGGCGGGGGGGCTGGACGCGGTGTGCACGCTGCTGCGCGGGATCCCGGAGGACTTCCGCATGGCGATCGTGGTGGTGCAGCACCGCAGCAAGGACTCGGACGCGCTCTGCGAGGTGCTGCAGGACTGCACCCCGCTCGCCATCCAGGAGGTGACGGACAAGGCATCGGCCGAGCCGGGGAACGTGTACCTGGCGCCCCCGGACTACCACACCCTGCTGGAGCCGGGGTACTTCTCCCTTTCCACCGACGCGCCAGAGATGTACAGCCGCCCGTCCATCGACGTGGCATTCGAGAGCGCGGCCGACGCGTACGGCGCGCGCGCCGTGGGCGTGGTGCTCACCGGCGCCAACCACGACGGCGCCCGCGGCCTGCGCCGGATCGTGGACCGCGGCGGCACGGCGCTGGTGCAGGACCCCGCGACCGCCGAGGTGTCGGTGATGCCCGCGGCGGCGCGGCGGGCGGTCCCCGAGGCGGAGGTGCTGACGCTGGAGGGGATCGCGGCGCGCCTCCTCACCCTGCAATCGACCCCGGCCCGCCCGAGGGGGAAGCGCTGATGGCCGACACCCCGCAGTCCGGCGCCATGATCCTGATGGTGGACGACCGCATGGAGAACCTGGTGGCGCTGGAGGCGATCCTCCAGCCGCTGGGGCACGGCCTGGTGCGCGCCACCTCGGGGCAGGAGGCGCTGCGGCAGGTGCTGCTGCACGACTTCGCGGTGATCCTGCTGGACGTGCAGATGCCGGGGATGAACGGCTTCGAGACGGCCCAGCTGATCAAGTCGCGCGAGCGGTCGCGCGCCACGCCCATCATCTTCTTGACGGCGATCAGCAAGGAGGAGGAGTACGTCTTCGAGGGGTACTCGGCGGGGGCGGTGGACTACATGTTCAAGCCCTTCAACCCGGACATCCTGCGCTCCAAGGTGGGGGTGTTCGTGGACCTGTACCTGAAGACGGTGCAGCTCCGCGAGCAGGACGAGATGCTGCGCGAGGGCGAGCGCCGCGAGATGGAGCTGATGCACCGCGCGCAGCTCCTGGAGTCGGAGGCGCGCTACGCGGACATCGTGGGCTCGGCGCTGGAGGCGATCGTCACCTTCGGCGGGGACCGGCGGATCACGCTGTTCAACGCGGCGGCGGAGCGGGTGTTCGGGTGCAGCCGGGCGGAGGCGGTGGGGACGGCCATCGACCGCTTCTTCGACCCGGCGCTGGACCTGACCCCGGCCCCGGCCCCCCGCGCCCGCGGCAACGGCTCCGGCTCCCGCGCCGCCGAGTCGTCGGTGCGCGAGGCGGTGGGGGTGCGCGGCGACGGGGAGCACTTCCCGGCGGAGTTCTCGCTGTCCTCCCTGATGCAGCGCAACGAGCGCGTGTACACGCTGATCCTGCGCGACATCTCGGAGCGGCGCCGGGCGGAGGACCAGCTCAAGGCGCAGGCGGTGTCGCTGGCGAACACCACGGAGGAGCTGCGGGTCCTCAACGAGGAGCTGAACCGCCGCACCATCGAGCTGGAGCGGGCCATGGGGGCGCGGAGCCGCTTCTATGCCAACATGAGCCACGAGCTGCGCACCCCCATCAACGCCATCCTGGGGTACAGCTCGCTCCTCCTGGACGGCATCTACGGCCCGCTGACCGAGCAGCAGGTCAACAGCATCGAGCGCACGCACAAGGCTGCGCACCACCTGCTGGAGCTGGTGAACGACATCCTGGACCTGTCCAAGATCGAGGCGGGGAAGATGGAGCTCCAGCTGGAGTCGGTGGGCTTCCCGGAGCTGATCCAGGACCTGTTCGTGACGGTGGCGCCCTTCGCGGAGCAGCACGGCGTCCCGCTGGCGCTGGAGACGCGCAGCAGCCCGTTCACCATCGTCTCGGACGCGCGGCGGGTCCGCCAGATCATCCTCAACCTGCTCTCCAACGCCATCAAGTTCGGCGGCGGCAAGCCGGTGCGGGTGGTGTCCGGCCGGCGGGGCGACGGGGGGCTGCTGGTGGAGGTGGTGGACCAGGGGGAGGGGATCGCCCCGGAGGACCAGGACAAGATCTTCGACGAGTTCGTGCAGCTGGAGCAGCCGCAGAACACGCAGGGCACGGGGCTGGGGCTGCCGATCTCGCGGCGCCTGGCGGAGCTGCTGGGGGGATCGCTGACGGTGGACTCGACGCCGGGGGAGGGGAGCAGCTTCACGCTCAGTCTGCCGCAGTCGGACCCGGACCTCGCGACCATGGAGGCGGGGGAGCGGGTGGCGGCCGGCCGCTGACCCGCCCGCCCCTCGCTTCCAGGCGCTACCGGTCGCCGCGGTCTTCGTCGCCGGCCGGGTCGGACGGGAGCGTGTCGGCCTGGCGGCGCAGGCGGTCCACGTCGCCGGACAGGCTCTCGGCGCCCTCGGCGACGGAATCGGCGCGGTGCGTGCCGCCGGCCGCGGCCCGGCGCGCGTCCTCCAGCGCCGCCCGCGACGCCTCCAGCCCGCGGGCGCTGTCCTCCAGCGCCGCGGCGGCGGCCGCCTGCTGCGCCGCCGCCTCCTGCTGCCGGCGCGAGGTCTCCACGTCGTCGGCGGCGCGCACCTGCTCGGCGCGGTGGATGGCGTCGCTCCCGCGGATGTCGTAGCGCGGCCCGGCCCGCGGCGCCAGCTCCGGGCGCTCGCCGGTGAGCGCCGCGGGGCGGCTGGCGTCCTCCAGCTCGCGGGCGTCCGCGGCGATGCGCTCGGCGGCCTCGCGGACCTCGTCCAGCCCGCGCTCCCCGGGGCGGCTCACCGGTCGTCCCTCCGGGTGTCGGGCCCGGTCAGGGGCACGTCGTCCGGGGTAGTGGCAGCGACGCGGCGGTTCTCCTCGGCCAGCGCGTCGCGGTTGTCGGCGGCGGCGCGCACGGCGTCGGTGTTGTCCATCCCCGCGCCGCCGCCGGCCGTGCCGCCGGCGCCGGACCGGCTCGCCCC
>JBFMFL010000157.1:6538-15775 GCA_040752145.1 Gemmatimonadota bacterium | reverse complement strand
CCCCCCCTCGCTGGGGGGGGAGGGGTGGCGCGCAGCGCCGGGGTGGGGGGCCTCCCGCGGACGCCAGCACCAGCCCGACCCCGCGCCAGCGGGGGCACGCCCGAACAACGCCGTCAAAAAAGCAGTTCAACTCGTCCCGCCAGCCGTCCACCCGCCCCCGCCTGGCGCGGCTCGTCACGCCCGCGTTGTGGACACGGGCGGCGGAGGATCAATTACGCGCACCCGGGGCGTCCACGGCTTCCAACCCTTCCGCTCGTCCCGGTGTCCAAACGGGGTGCCCGCACGGCACCACTCGACACGTCCGTCCCACGAGGTGGTTTCGATGTCCCTCCGCACCCTGGCGGCGCTCGCCGCGGCAGCTCTGCTCCTTTCCGACCCCGCGGCGGCCCAGCTCGCCTCCAACGTTCCCGTGAAGCGCTCCGCCCAGAGGACGGAGCCCGCCGCCGCCCGCACGGTGCGCGGCGTCCGCACCGCCCAGGCGCCCGCCGTGGACGGCCGCCTGGACGACGCCGCCTGGGCCACGGCGGAGGCCGCCGGGGAGTTCGTGCAGATGCGGCCCGACCCCGGCAAGCCCGCCAGCGAGCGCACCGAGGCGCGGGTGCTGTACACCGACGACGCCGTGTACGTGGGGATGCGGATGTACGACTCCGCCCCCGACTCGGTGGCGGCGCAGCTCGCCCGCCGCGACGCCTCGGGCGTGTACTCGGACTGGGCGCACGTGCTCATCGACTCGTACCACGACCGGCGCACCGGCTTCCGCTTCTCGGTGAACCCGCGCGGCGTCAAGAAGGACGTGCTGCACTACGACGACACCGGCGAGGACGTCAACTGGGACGCGGTGTGGGAGGCGGCCACCCGCACCGACTCGCTGGGGTGGACGGCGGAGTTCCGCATCCCCATGTCGCAGCTGCGCTTCAGCGGCGCCGCCCAGGGCGAGCGGGTGTGGGGGGTGAACTTCTCGCGCGAGATCGCCCGGCGCGGCGAGTGGGCCTGGTGGTCGCCGGTGCTCCCCAGCGAGTCGGGGGTGGTGTCGCGCGCCGGCGAGCTGCACGGGCTGCAGGGGATCCGCCCGGGGCGCCGGCTGGAGGTGCTCCCCTACAGCGTCGCCAGCCTCACCCGCGCCCCCGGCGAGGCCGCCGACCCGTTCTACCGGCGCAACGACCCCACCCTTGCCCTGGGCGTGGACCTGCGCTACGGCCTGACGCCCAACCTGACGCTCTCCGCCACCCTGAACCCCGACTTCGGCCAGGTGGAGGCCGACCCGTCGCAGGTCAACCTGTCGGCGTACGAGAGCTACTTCTCCGAGAAGCGCCCCTTCTTCATGGAGGGCTCCAACATCTTCGCCTTCGGCGTGGGCACCGACGACGACTCCGGCGAGTCGCTGTTCTACTCGCGGCGCATCGGCCGCGCGCCGCAGCGCTCGGTGGACGCCGGGGACGGCTGGGTGGAGGCGCCGGACGCCACCACCATCCTGGGCGCCGCCAAGGTCACCGGCAAGACGGCGGGCGGCTGGACCATGGGGCTGCTGGACGCCGTCACCGGCGAGGAGCGCGCCCGCCTGGTGGCCGCGCCCGGCGCGCGCGCGCTCAGCGAGCCGGTGGAGCCGCTCACCAACTACCTGGTGGGCACCCTGTCGCGCGACTTCCGCCGCGGCGGGAGCGCGCTGGGCTTCATGGGCACCGCCACCCACCGCCGCCTGGACGGGGTGGAGGAGCTGGGCTTCCTGCGCTCCGCCGCCTACTCGGCGGGGGTCACCGGCCGGCACCGCTTCGCCGGCGAGACCTGGGAGGCCAGCGGCTACCTGGCCGGGAGCCACGTGCGCGGCAGCGCGGAGGCCATCACCCGCGTGCAGACCTCGCAGGCGCACCTGTTCCAGCGCCCGGACGCCGACTACGTGGAGCTGGACTCCACCCGCACCTCGCTGAGCGGGATGGTGGCCAACGTGTGGGTGGGCAAGAACGGGGGGAGCAAGCTGCGCGGCGGCTTCGGGGCGCACCTGCGCACCCCCGGGCTGGAGCTCAACGACCTGGGCTTCATGGGCGAGGCCGACGTGGCGCAGCTGTTCGCCAGCTGGCGCTGGCAGCAGTACGAGCCGCAGGGGATCTTCCGCAGCTGGTCCGTGGGCTTCAACCCGTCGGGCGCGTGGACCACCGGCGGCGAGCGCACCTGGACGCAGCTGGGCCACTGGGTCAACTACGACCTCAAGAGCTTTTGGCACGGCGGCTGGTGGATGGGCAAGCGCTTCGACGCGCTCACCAACAGCACGCTCCGCGGCGGCCCCGCCATGGTGCGCCCCGGCGGCCTGCGCTACAGCGCCTGGATCAACACCGACCAGCGCCGGGCGCTGCGCGGCGGCTTCGAGGTGTGGGGCGGCTACGAGAACGACGGGGAGGGCCGCGACTACGGCTTCGCGCCGGGCGTGTCCTTCCGGCCCTCGTCGCAGCTCAACCTGTCGGTGAACCCGTCGTTCAGCCACAACGACAACACCTGGCAGTACGTCACCCAGAAGGACGCCCGGGGATCGCGCCGCTACGTGATGGCGCGGCTGGACCAGAACACCCTGGGCGTCACCACCCGGCTCAACTACACCATCAGCCCCACGCTGTCGCTGGAGCTGTACGCGCAGCCCTTCGTGAGCGCGGGCACCTACGACCGCTTCATGGAGGTCACGGACCCGCGCGCCGCCCGCTTCCGCGACCGGTTCACGGTGTTCGGCTCGGACGCCGTCTCGTACGACGCGGACGCCGGCCAGTACGCGGTGAACCTGGACGCCGACCCCGCGGCGGACCTGCGCTTCGACAATCCGGACTTCAACTTCAAGCAGATGAACTCCAACGCGGTGCTCCGCTGGGAGTACCGTCCCGGGTCGACGCTGTTCGTGGTGTGGAGCCAGGGGCGCACCGACTACCTGAGGGACGGGAGCTTCGGGGTGCGGCGGGACTTCGGGCGGCTGATGGGGCTGGACGGCGACCACGGGGTTCCGGCGACCAACGTGCTGCTGGTGAAGCTCAGCTACTGGCTCAACTTCTGAACGGCGGCTTCGACGGCGGGTTCGGGCGTGCCCCCGGCTGGCGCCGGGGTCGGGCTGCGGCTCCGTAACGCACGATACAACCGTGCGTAACGGAGTCGAGCCCCGGCGGAAACAGCCCCGCCGGGTCTCGCCCCTGACGGGCCGACATCCCTCACGCAGCTGCCGGCCCCCTCCCCACGGCTTGCCCCCTCCAATCCCCCGCAAGCGGGAGAGGGGCTTTTCTCGTGCGTGGGACTGGCGACGGGCTGCGTCCGCGAGGATGGCCCCCACCCGGCTCGCTTGAGGCTCGCCACCCTCCCCCGTTCCGGGGGAGGGCTTCCCGAAGGTCAGGGTTTGTTGCCGTTCTACGATCTATGCAGGGAGGTCGGGGGAGGCGGCGCAGGCGGTGCGTTTGTTCGAAGCCAGCGTGATCTCGCCGACGAAGACGGAGCGTTGGCGAGTGCTCTGGCGAATCCCTTCGGGTTTCGCACTGCCGGAGCAGCATCCCCCGGCCGACCACCTACAGCGGAGCCACCCGACGCGCACCGTCGTTGCCCCCTCTCCCAGAATTGGGAGAGGGTGGCGAGCCTCAAGCGAGCCGGGTGAGGGCCCTCAGAACCTCGTCTCCACCCCCACTCCCGCCGTCACCCTGCGCCGCTCCCGGTCCGCGGGCAGCTCCTCGCGCTCCCAGCCGAGCGAGGCGAGCAGGTTCGCGCCGCGCGCGAGCCGCGTTTTGCCTTCCATCACCGCCCGCGCCGAGCCCACGCGCTCCAGCTCCGCGGCGGTGAAGGTTTCCGCCGGGGCCTCGCCGCCGCCCAGCCGCAGCGACAGGTACTCGTCCGCGTCGCGCAGGTAGCGGCGGGCCAGCAGGGTGCCGGAGAGCGAGCTGCCGTCGTCGCCCAGGGCGAGGAAGGGGCGCGCCGCCAGGTACCAGTTCCCCGGGTAGGCGCCCACGGAGCCGGTGAGCAGCGTCACCTCGCGCTCCCTGAAGTCCAGCCAGCGCGCCCCGGCCGAGGCCTCCCACCCCGGCGCCGGGGCGGCGAACAGCTCCGCGCCCAGGCGCAGCTCGGGGAACAGCTCGTCCGGCGAGTACCCCGCGCCCACGAAGGCGTACGCGCGGCGCGAGAGCCGGGGGTACGCCTCCACCTCCAGCTGCGTCCCCGTCTCGCCGAAGCGCCGCGCGACGCTGCCGCGGGCGAGCACCGCCCCGCCCGGGGCGCGCCGCGACAGCTCCAGCGACGCCAGGTGCCAGGGGTCCGCCCCGCCGTCCAGGTGCGTGAAGGCGTACTCCAGCAGCGCGCGGCGCTCCGGGGCCGCGGGGCCGGACTGCGCGCCCGCCGCCGGGGCGCAGGCGGCGAGCAGGAGGGCGGCGGGGACGCCGATCCGGAGGCACGAGCGCATCCGTGTTCGATCCGTTGGGGTTGATCCTTCGGCCGCAGTGAGGCCGGAAGATGCCCCGCGGCCCCGGCCCGCGCAACGGTCCGCGCGTCAGGCCGGCTGGATGCGGCGGTAGCGCGCCTCCACCAGCTGGTAGATGCCGTAGCCGACGAGCCCAATCGCCACCAGCCCCAGGAGCCAGGGCCCGTACGACTGCTGCTGGAGCGCCTGGAGCGCGCCGTCCAGCCCGCGCGCCTCGCTCGGGTTGGAGTGCTGCGCCGCCCGCACCAGAAAGAACCCCATCACCAGGAACACCATCCCGCGGGCCGCGATCCCCGCCCGCCCCGACCGCACCGCCCAGGTGCGCGCCGCCGGGCTCATGCGCGACAGGTCCAGCCGCTTGTCCAGCTTCACCGCGTAGGCGCGGTAGAGCGCGTAGGCGCCGTACGCCAGGATCCCCAGCCCCACCGCCGCCACCAGCCAGCGCCCCGCCGGCTGCCGCATCAGCGTCGCCGTCCAGTCGTCCGTGCGGTCGCCGCCCCCTCCCCCGCCGCCCGTCGCCATCCGCAGCGCCGCCAGCGCGAGCCCCGCGTGGATCACGCCGCTGATCGCGTACCCCGCGCGCTTCGCCATGCGGCCCTTGTCGCTGCTCCCCGCGTGCTCGGGGTCCAGCACCGCCTGCACCAGGCGCCACAGCGCGTACCCCGCCAGACCCAGCGCCATCAGCCCCAGCAGGAACTTGCCGAACGGCTGCTCCAGGATGGTGCGCAGCGCCCCCTGCGAGCCCTGCACCCGCTCCCCCGAGCCGAAGGCCGCGCGCGCCGCGATGCCGCCGATGATCAGGTACACCACCCCCTTGGCCGCATACCCCAGCCGCGCCAGCCGCTCCACCCAGGGCGCCGCCTCCCGCGCGGCTGCCCGGCCGTGCCGCTGTGCCTCGCCCATCGCGTCGATGCCCATGTCGCGCCTCCAAGGTGTCTGTCCGGCGGCGTGTTCGCCGCTGCTCCCCCGGCAATGCAACAAGCGTGACGCGCGGCGTTGCCCCCCCGCGGCGGGTCCCGTAGTTTGTGCGGATTCAGGACGGGTACGCCGGGGAGCCGGGCTCCCCCGCTCGCATGGACATCCGCAACCCGAGGTGAAGCTTGGCGGATACGAACTTCGACGTGGTGGTCGTCGGCGCGGGGCCCGCGGGCTACGTCGCCGCGATCAAGGCCGCGCAGCTCGGATACAAGACGGCGTGCGTGGAGGACACCTTCCTCGGCGGCGTCTGCCTCAACATCGGCTGCATCCCCACCAAGGCGCTGCTGGAGAGCGCCGCCATGATCACCCACCTGGGCCACGCCAAGGAGTTCGGCGTGACCGTCGGCGAGATCAAGACCGACATGGCGCAGGCGGTGAAGCGCTCCCGCCAGGTCTCCGACCGGCTGGTGAAGGGGATCGGCTTCCTGTTCAAGAAGAACAAGGTCACCCACGTCCCCGGCCGCGGCCGGCTGGCGGGCAAGGGCCAGGTGGAGGTCACCGCCAAGGACGGCGGCAGGCAGACCATCACCGGCAAGCACGTCATCCTGGCCACCGGCTCGCGCCCGCGCGACCTCCCCTTCCTCAAGATCGACCACGAGCGCGTCTGGGACTCCACCGACGCCATGATGTCGCAGGAGGCGCCCAAGACGCTGGCGGTGGTGGGCGCCGGCGCCATCGGGATGGAGTTCGCCGACGTGTACGCGGCGTTCGGAACCAAGGTCACCATCATCGAGGCGCTGGACCGCGTCCTCCCGTTGGAGGACCGCGACTGCTCCGCCGTGGTGGAGAAGAGCTACCGCAAGCGGGGGATGGAGGTGTACACCGGCGCGCGGCTGGAAAAGGCGGAGGTGGGCAAGGACGGGGTGCGGCTCACCGTCAAGACGGCCAAGGGCGAGACCAAGACCATCGAGGCGGAGCGGGTGCTCTCGGCCATCGGCCGGGCGCCCAACGTCGAGGACGTCGGGCTGGAGAAGGCGGGCGTAAAGCTCACCGACCGCGGCTTCATCGCCGTGGACCGGCAGATGCGCACGAACGTGGAGGGGGTCTACGCCATCGGCGACGTGGCCGGGCCGCCGCTGCTGGCGCACAAGGGCTCGCACGAGGGCGTCGCCTGCGTGGAGGCCATCCACGGCGACCCGCACGCCGGCATCGACTACTCCAACATCCCCAACTGCACCTACTGCCACCCAGAGGTCGCCTCCGTGGGGCTCACCGAGGAGCAGGCACGCGAGCAGGGGCTGGAGATCGAGGTGGGCACCTTCCCCTGGACCGCCAACGGGCGCGCGCTCACCGCGGGCGACACGGACGGCTTCGTCAAGGTGATCCGCGACAAGAAGTACAGCGAGGTGGTGGGGGCGCACATCGTCGGCCCGCACGCCACGGAGCTGATCGCGGAGTTCGTGGTGGGCCGCCACCTGGAGACCACCGTGGAGGAGATGGACCGCGCCATGCACCCGCACCCCACCCTCTCCGAGGCGGTGGCGGAGGCGGCGCTCGCCGCGCTGGGGCACGCGCTGCACATCTGAGCGGCGGCCGGGCGGGTGGACGAGGGGCTCCCGGGCACGCCGGGAGCCCCTTTCCGTCTGCGGTGAGATCCACCGGCGCCCTTTCGCCGGCCCCGCCCAACCCATAACCTGCACCTGCCGCCTTCCCTGCCCGACCACCGAACCCGGACCATGCGCTCCCTCGTCCCGCTCGCCGTAGTCTTTCTGGTCGCCGGGTGCCTGCCGCAGGGGCAGACCGCTCCGGGGGCGCCGCGGCACCCGGCCGCCGACCGCCGCGCGGCCGCTCCCCCGGTCGTCGCCATCGACCCCGGGCACCCGTCCGAGACCAGCGCGGGAACCGTGCAGAACGGCGTGAGGGAGGTTCACGTGGCCTGGCAGGTGGCGCAGAAGCTCCGCGACAGCCTGACGGCCTCCGGCTACCGGGTGGTGCTGACCAAGTCGCGCGAGGACGAGCGGGTGACGAACCGGGAGCGCGCCCGCATCGCCAACGAGGCGGGCGCCGCCGTGCTGGTCCGGCTCCACTGCGACGCGAGCAGCGGTTCGGGGTTCGCCCTGTACGCCCCCGACCGGCAGGGAACCGTGCAGGGGGTCACCGGCCCCTCCGCCGGGGTGATCGCGCGGAGCCGCGAGGCGGCGGAGGCCCTGCACGCGGGAATGGCGGGCGTGCTCTCGGGCCGCCTCAGGGACGGGGGGATCCACGGCGATTCCAGGACGTACGTGGGCTCCCGGCAGGGGGCGCTGACCGGCTCCATCTTCTCCCGGGTCCCGGTCGTCACGGTCGAGATGGCGGTGCTCACCTCGAAGTCGAACGCGGAGTTCATCGCCTCGAAGCCGGGGCAGGAGATCATGGCGCGCGCGATCGCGGCCGGAGTCCGCAGGTTCGTCCCCGCGCCGCGGCGGCCGCCTCCCGCCCGTTAGCGGACCGGCGGTCCAACCTTTCCGCCGGATGCGGTGTCGAAGCAGGTACTCGCCGGCGGGACCGCGCGCCCGCCCTTTCTACAATGTAGAAAACCTTCCCCCTGACGGAGCCTGGTTGGCGCCTCCCGCTCCCCGCGCCGCACCCCGGCGCCTCCCCGCCCTCCCCGCGGCGCTGCTGCGCGGCGCGCTCCCCCTGGCCGAGCGCGACGAGGTGCTCGCCGACCTGGCGGACGAGCTCGCGGAGCGCGAGGCGGGGCGCGGCCGGCGGGCCGCCCGGCGCTGGCTCTGGGGGCAGGTGCTCGCCTCCCTCCCCGCCCTGCTGCGCCGGAGCTTGTGGCGCGGCCGGACCGGCTTCGAACCCCACGCGAACCGCTACCGAACCGGAGGTCCCCCGATGGAAAGCTGGATCATGGACGTGCGCTTCGTCGCCCGGCGGCTGGTCTCCCGCCCGGCGTACGCCATCCTGGCCGTGCTCACGCTGGCGCTGGGGGTGGGAGGGACCGCCGCCGTGTACGGGGTGGCCCGCAAGTTCCTGCTGGACCCGCTCCCCTTCGCCCGCGAGGGGGAGCTGGCCGTGTTCTGGAACCCGTTCGACTGGTCCGAAGCGGAGTTCCTGTACCTGGGGGAGTTCCCCGGCTTCCGCGACGTGGCGGCGTACCGCCGCGAGGCCGTCACGCTGGACCCGGGCGACGGCTCGCCGCGCGTGCTGCCGGGCCTGTCCTCGTCCGCGGAGCTGTTCGGCGTGCTCGGGGTGAGGCCGCTGGTCGGGCCGGGGCTGCGGGCGGGGAGCGACCGGCCGGGCGCCGAGCCGGAGGCGGTGCTGAGCTACGGGCTGTGGGAGGAGATGGGGCGCGACCCGGGGATCGTGGGCCGGCGCATCCGCCTGGACGGCGTGGAGCGCACCGTGACCGGCGTGATGCCGAAAGGGTTCTGGTTCCCCGACCCCACGGTGCGGGTGTGGCTGGCGGAGCCGCTCGATCCCGGGAACCGCTCCGGCAACTACGCGCTGGTGGGGCGGATGGAGCCCGGCCGCACCCCGGACGCCATGGCCCCCGCGCTCAAGCGCATCACCGACCGGCTGCGCGAGCAGTTCACCTACTCCGAGCAGTGGGACAAGACCCGGGACGCGGAGCTCACCCCCGTCCGCGACGCGCTGGTGGGCGGCGTGCGGCCGGCGCTGCTGGCGACGCTCGCGGCCATGGGGCTGATCCTGCTGATCGCGTGCGCCAACGTCGCCGCGCTGATGCTGGGCCAGGTGGACCGGCAGTCCACCGAGATGGCGGTGCGGACCGCGCTCGGGGCGGGGCGCTGGCGGCTGGTGCAGCAGGTGGTGGTGGAGTCGGTGCTGGTGGGGCTGCTGGCCGGGGTGGCGGGGGCGCTGCTGGCGGCCGCCGGCTTCCGGCTGCT
>JBFMFL010000157.1:0-6528 GCA_040752145.1 Gemmatimonadota bacterium | reverse complement strand
GGTTGGGGCCCTCCCCCTGGGCGCCCTGGCCGAGGGCGCCGCGCTGGACTGGCGGGTGTTCGCCTCCGCGGTGGGGATCGCCACGCTGGCCTCCCTGTCGGTGGCGCTGGTGCCCAGCCTGTCGCTCTGGCACGGCGACCTCCAGAAGGTGCTGTCCCGCTCCCGCACCAGCGGCATCGGGGGGCGCGGCGGGCGCATCGAGGGCGTCCTGGTGGTGGCCGAGGTGGCGCTGGCGGTGCTGATGGTGTCCGGCGCCGCCCTGCTGATCCGCAGCGTTGCCAACCTGCGGGCGATCGACGCCGGCGTGGACACGGACCGGGTGGCGGTGGTGGACGTCGCCATCCCCTCCACCCTGGAGCCCGAGCAGCGCCGCCAGGCGTTGCGGGAGCTGGTCCGCGAGCTGGACGCGCTCCCGGGGGTGGAGTCGGCGGCCGCGGTGCAGAAGCTGCCGCTGCGGGGAAGCGGCGACAGCTGGGGGATCGCCATCGAGGGGCGGCCGGAGCTGCAGAGCTCCACCTTCTTCCGGATCGTGACGCCGGACTACTTCCCCACCATGGGGATCGCGGTGAAGCAGGGCCGCGGGTTCGAGGCCGCCGACCGCGCCGGGAGCGAGCCGGTGGTGGTGGTCAACGAGGCGCTCGCCCGCAAGTTCTTCCCCGGCGAGAGCCCCGTGGGGCGCCGGCTGAACGAGGGGGACGGGGTGCTCGCGCGCATCGTGGGGGTGGTGGAGGACGTGGCCGAGGCCGACCTGACCGACGGCCCCGAGCCCGCCCGCTACATGCTGTACGACCAGGTGACGGGCTACACGCCCGAGGCCAACACGCTGGTGCTCCGGGTGGGGCGCGCCGGGGCCGCGGCGGGGGTGCTGGAGCCGGCCCGCGACGTGCTCCGCCGGGTGGCGCCCGGCCTGGCCGTGCAGACCACCACCACCCTGGACGAGGTGTTCACCCAGGCGGTGGGCCCCGCCCGGCAGGTGATGTCGCTGCTGGCCCTGCTGGGCGCGCTGGCGATGGCGCTGGGCGCGGTGGGCGTGTACGGCATCGTGTCGCACGTGGTGAGCCGGCACAGGCGCGAATGGGGGATCCGCATCGCCCTGGGGCTCCAGCCGCGCCGCGTGGTCGCCCAGGTGGTGCGGGGCGGCGGGACGCTGGTGGCCGTGGGGATCGTGCTGGGCACGCTGGCCTCGCTGGCCGGGGCGCGCTGGCTGGCCTCCTTCCTGTACGGGGTGGGCGCCGCCGACCCGCTGGCGATGGCCGCCGCGGCGGCCGTGCTCCTGCTCACCGGGCTGCTGGCCGCCTGGGTCCCGGCGTGGCGCGCCAGCCGCATCGACCCGGCGGCCGTGCTGCGGGAATCGTGAGGTCCGCCGGGGAATCCGCGAGAGGGGGACGACGGCCGTGAGCGAGCACGCCCCGCTGGGGAGCTTCGAGGAGCAGGTCCTGCTGGCCGTGCTGCGCGCCGGCGAGGCGTACGGGATGCGCGTGCGCCGCGAGATCGAGTCTGCCACCGGGCGCGGCGTGGCGATCGGGGCCGTGTACGCCACGCTGGACCGCATGGAGGCCAAGGGGCTGGTGGAGTCGGTCCGCTCCGGGCCGGGCGAGCGCTCCCGCCGCGTGTTCGCGGTGACGCAGCAGGGCGCGCGGGCGCTCGCCGCCACGCGGGCCATGCGGGAGCGGCTCTGGCAGGGGATCGACCTGCGCCGGGTGCTGCCGGAGGGCGGCGCGTAGGCAGGCCCACGGCTTGCTCCCCGCGGCGGCGCTCGCCATGTTCCCCGGATCGAACCCGAACCGGAGACCCCATGATCGCTGCCCTGTTCGCCCTCCTCGCCGCCGCGCCCCAGCAGCCCGCCCAGGACACCGCCCGCGTCAGGCAGGGGGTGGACTACCGCGTGGAGGCCCGGCTGGACGAGAGCACCAACGTGCTGACCGCGCGGGCGCGCCTGCGCTACACCAACCACTCGCGGGCCTCGCTCGACACGCTGTACCTCCACCAGTACCTGAACGCCTTCCGCCCCAACAGCGCCTGGGCGCGGCGGGAGCTGCAGTTCGGCAACCGCCGCTTCCAGGACCTGGGGCCGGAGGACCACGCATTCGAGCGCTTCCGCGCCGTGGAGGTGGACGGGCGGGCCGTGAGCCCGGTGTACCCCGGCGCGCCGGACTCCACGGTGGTGGCGATCCCCCTCCCCGCGCCGCTGGCGCCGGGCGGCACGGCGACGGTGCTGATGGACTGGGACGCGCGCCTCTCCACCCTGCCGCGGCGGCAGGGGCGGCGCGGGCGGCATTTCGACTTCGCGCACTGGTACCCGCGCGTCGCCGGCTTCGACCAGGGCGGCTGGCAGCCTCACCCGCTCCTCCCGCAGGGCGAGTTCTACGGCGACTTCGCCTCGTACGACGTGACCGTGGACGTGGCGGAGGACCAGGTGGTCGCCGCCACCGGCGTCCCCGCGGAGGGCGATCCCGGCTGGCGCCTCAACGGGCAGCTCCCCCCGGACGCGGCGCTGCGCCGCGACGCCTACCCCGCGCGCCCCGCCGAGGCGCTGGGGCTGCTCACGGGCGACGCGGGCCAGGGGCGCAAGCGCATCCGCTGGCGCGCCGAGGACGTTCACCACTTCGCCTGGAACACCTCGCCCACCTTCCGCTACGACGGCGTCATCCGCACCTCGCTGGACGAGGCGGGCAACGCCACCCCGCTCCCCAGCATCCACGTGCTCTACGAGCCGGCGGACACGGGGTGGAGCGGCGTGGTGGCGCGCCGCACCTTCGACGCGGTGAGCTGGCTGCAGGGGATCTTCGGCCCGTACCTGTGGCCGCAGCTCACCGTCACCAGCCGCGCCGAGGGCCGCGGGGGGACGGAGTTCCCCATGCTGATCATGAACGCCTCCCCGTCCGAGGGGCTGGTGGTGCACGAGGTCGCGCACCAGTGGCTGCACGGGATGCTCGCCAACAACGAGTGGCGGGCCGGGTGGCTGGACGAGGGCTTCACCTCGTTCGTGACCGACTGGTACTTCGAGGAGAAGGGGCAGGCGGACGTCTGGAAGCAGACCATGGAGGGGCTGGCGCAGCTGGAGCGCCGCGGGCAGACGCAGCCGGTGGGCCTGGCCGGCGCGGAGTTCCGCGACCCGGCCACCTACAGCGTCATGACCTACGACAAGGCCTCGGTGGTGTTCCGCATGCTCCGCGAGCTGCTGGGCGACGACGTGTTCCGCCGGGTGATGCGCACCTACTACGAGCGCTACAAGCTCCAGCACGTGGACGAGGCCGCCTTCACCGCCGTGGCCGAGCAGGTCAGCGGCCGGGAGCTGGACTGGTTCTTCCGGCAGTGGCTGCACACCACCGACACGCTGGACTACGGCATCGGCGACGCGAGCACCACCCGCCAGCCCGACGGCCGGTGGCGCACCACGGTGGAGGTGCTGCGCCTGGGCCGTGCCTGGATGCCGGTGCAGCTCCAGGTGGGCGGCACCAGCCGCACCCTGGACTCGCGCGAGCCGCGCCAGGTGGTGCAGGTGGTGACCCGCGAGCGCCCCCGCGAGGCCGTGCTGGACCCGCGCGAGGTGCTGCTGGACCTGGACCGCACCAACAACCGCGCCGAGCTGCGCTAGCCGGACTCTGTCCGTCGCGCCCCTCCTCCCGTCCGGCCCAGCCGGGCGGGAGGCTTTTGCTTGCCCCCACCGCGAACCGCGATGATCCTGCTCGCCCTCGCCGCCGGCGGCGTCCTGGGCACCCTGGCCCGCTACGGCCTGGCCGGCTGGGTGCAAGGCTGGGCCGGGACCGGCTTCCCCTGGGGCACCGTCGTCGTGAACGTGCTGGGCTCGTTCCTGCTCGGCTTCGCCCTGCGCGGCTCGGAGGCCGCCGCGCTCTCCGCGGAGACCCGGGCGCTGCTGACCACCGGCTTCTGCGGCGCGTTCACCACCTTCAGCACGCTGAGCTGGGAGACGGTCGCCCTGCTCCAGGCCGGCGCCTGGGCGCGCGCCGGCGCCTACGCCCTCGGCAGCCTGGGCCTCGGACTTGCCGCTGTGTGGGCCGGGCTGTCGCTGGCCCCGCTGGTGCTCGGATCCCACGCTGCGGCTCGGTAGCCGGGAACGACAGCGCGCTCCGGCTTGGCTCCGGTGTAGGGGGTCGGCCGGGGGATGCTGCTCCGGCGTTGCGAAACTCGCCCACCGCTGGAGTGAGGGCCAGATCACGCTGGCTTCGAACAAACGCAACGCCTGCGCAGCCTCCCCCGACCTCCCTGCGCAGATCCCAGGAACTGCAACAGCAGTTCTCCCCTCCCTCGCTTGCGGGGGAGGGGGTGGGGGGCCGCCACGGCGCACCGATCCCCGCCTCCCGGGAAGCCCTCCCCCAGAATTGGGGGAGGGTGGCGAGCCTAAGCGAGCCGGGTGGGGGCCCCCGCGGACGCCAGCACCAGCCCGACCCGAGCGCCAGCGAGGGGCACGCCCAAATTCTGCCGTTCCCAGCACTCGAACTCCGACGCCGCCATGACCATCCCCGACTTCAAGCTGGAACGCTACTTCGCGCGCTGGGAGTTCGCCGCGCCGCACCTGCTCTGCACCTCGGACGTGGAGGGGCTCCCCATGGCCGACCTGCTGGACATGGCCGACGACGAGGGCCGCGCCCTGTGGAGCGGCCTGAAGCTCGGCTACACGGAGGCCGCCGGCCACCCGCTGCTCCGCGCCGAGATCGCCGGCCTGTACGAGGGCGTCCACCCGGACGAGGTGCTGGTGTTCGCGGGGGCGGAGGAGGCCATCTACGTGTTCATGCGCACGGTGCTGGGCCCCGGCGACCGCGTGGTGGTCACCTGGCCCGGGTACCAGTCGCTCTACGAGGTGGCCCGCAGCACCGGTGCCGAGGTGGACCTCCTCCCGCTGGACCCGGCCAACGGCTGGGCGCTGGACTTCGACCTGCTGCGCGCCACGCTGAGCCCGTCCACCCGGGCCATCGTGGTCAACTACCCGCACAACCCCACCGGCTCGCTGCTGCGGCGCGAGGAGTGGGACCGGCTGGTGGAGCTCGCGCGGGAGGCGGGGGTGCTGCTCTTTTCCGACGAGGTGTACCGTTTCCTGGAGCACGACCCCGCCGACCGGCTCCCCGCCGCCGTGGAGTCGTACGAGCGCGGCTTCAGCCTGGGGGTGATGTCCAAGTCGTTCGCGCTGGCCGGGCTGCGCGTGGGGTGGCTGGCCACGCACGACGCCGACCTGCTGCGCCGCGTCGCCTCGTACAAGGACTACACCTCCATCTGCTGCTCCGCGCCCGGCGAGGTGCTGTCCATCGTGGCGCTGCGCGCCCGGGAGCGGGTGCTGGAGCGCAGCCGCGGCATCGTGCTGGACAACCTGGCGCGGCTGGACGCCTTCTTCGACGAGTGGCGCGGCGTGCTGGAGTGGACCCGGCCGCGCGCCGGGAGCACCGCCTTCCCGCGCCTGGTGCCGGACGACATGGACGTGGAGGCGTTCGCGGAGGCGCTGCGCGAGGAGGAGGGGGTGCTGGTGCTGCCGGGGACGCTGATGGACTACCCCGGCAGCCGGTTCCGCATCGGCTACGGGCGCACCGGGATGCCCGCGGCGCTGGATGGCCTGGGCCGCTTCCTGGAGCGCCGCTTCGGGCGGCCGTAGCGCGTCGGGGCCAACCATTCCACGGCGGACGGTGTCCTACTCCCCGGTACCCCCGCGCGGCGAGCCTTCCGCGCGGACGACCCGGAAACCGGAGGACGCAATGAAAAGGACGCTCGTCTGCCTGGCGGCTCTGGCCACGCTCGGCACGCAGGCGCTGGAGGCCCAGGAGTGCCGCACCCGCGGCAACCGCACCGAGTGCCGCGACCGCTCGCGCACCTGGGTGGTGGTGCACGACCGCGACCGCTCGCCCTCGCCCTGGGAGGCGGCGCAGTTCGGCGTGCGGGGCGGCTACGACTTCGAGGAGGACGTGGGGAGCGCCGGGGCCCAGCTCCGCATCCCCCTGGTGCCGCAGCTGCTGCTGGTGCCCAGCGCGGACGTGTTATTCGGGGACGACGGCGAGAACGGGGGCGCCGCGGAGTGGCAGCTCAACGGCGACCTGGTGCTCCGGCCGGCCGAGCTGGGCGGCCTGTACGGCGGGGTGGGCGTCGCCTTCGTGAACCGCGACGACCCGGACGACCTGGAGGACGACGAGGAGACGGAGGTGGGCTACAACCTGCTCCTGGGGCTGGAGAGCGGGCGCTTCGGGGGCACCAGCCTGCGGCCGTTCGTGGAGGCGCGCTGGACGGGGGTGGACGACTACCTGCCCTTCCGGCTGGTGGCGGGGTTCAACGTGCCCATCTCCCGCTGAACGGCTTTGTGAACCGCGGGTTCGGGCGTGCCCCCGGCTGGCGCCGGGGTCGGGCTGCGGCTCCGTAACGCACGATACGACCGTGCGTAACGGAGTCGAGCCCCGGCGGAAACTGCCCCGCCGGGTCTCGCCCCTCCGGGCCGACATCCCTCACGCAACTGCCTGCCCTACCTTGATCTCCAGCCGTTGCCCCCTCTCCCAGAATTGGGAGAGGGTGGCGAGCCTCAAGCGAGCC
>JBFMFL010000156.1:0-15900 GCA_040752145.1 Gemmatimonadota bacterium | reverse complement strand
GCGGCCTGCGCCACGTCCGAGCCGCCCTGCGCCGCCTCGGCCGCCCGCGGCGCCGCGTCGCCCGGCTGCACCCCGCTGGCCGGGCCCTGCGAGGCCTGCGCCTCCGCCCCGCCCGTGAGCGCCGAGACGTCCTCGTCCGCGCCGGCGATCACCGCGATCACCGTCCCCACGTTGGAGGTGTCGCCCTCGCCGATCATGCGCTTGCGCAGCACGCCCGAGCCGCGCGCCACCAGCTCCATGGTCGCCTTGTCCGTCTCCACCTCGGCCAGGACGTCGCCCTCCTTGACCTCGTCGCCCTCGTTCTTGAGCCAGGTGACGAGCCGCCCTTCCTCCATGGTGGGGGAGAGCGCCTCCATGTAAACTTTCGTAGCCATTTCGACTCTCGTGCAGGAGTGCGAGAGTGCGGGAGTGCGAAGGTGCGAGAGTGAAAGCGGTCGCTTCCGCACTCCCGCACCTCGCACTTTCGCACTATCTGTAGAGGACGCGGTTCACCTTCTCCACCACCAGCTCCACGCTGGGCTTGGCGGACTTCTCCAGCCCCTTGGCGTAGGGCATGGGCACGTCCGCCTGCGTGACGCGCAGCACCGGGGCGTCCAGCTCGTCGAACGCCTCCTCCTGGATCAGCGCCGCCACGGTGGCCGTGATCCCGCCGAAGGGCCACCCCTCCTCCAGCAGCACCACCCGGTTGGTCTTGGCCACGGTGTTCAGGATGGCCTCGGTGTCCAGCGGGCGCAGGGAGCGCAGGTCCAGCACCTCGGCGCTCACCCCGTCCTTTTCCAGCTGCGCCGCGGCCTGCAGCGCCACGTGGATCATCTTGCCGTGGGTGATGATGGACACGTCCGAGCCCTGCCGCTTCAGGTCCGCGACCCCCAGCGGGATGACGTAGTCGTCGTCGTCCGGGACCTCGCCCTTGAGGTTGTAGAGCATCTCGCCCTCGAACACCGCCACCGGGTCGTCGTCGCGGATGGCCGCCTTGAGCAGCCCCTTGGCGTCCGCCGGGGTGCCGGGCACCACCACCTTGACGCCCGGGTAGTGCGCCACCTGCGACTCCAGCGCCTGGGAGTGCTGCGCCGCCAGCTGCAGCGCCGCGCCCGTGGGCCCGCGGAAGGTGACGGGCATCCGGAACTGCCCGCCGCTCATGGAGCGCATCTTGGAGGCCGAGTTGAAGATCTGGTCGAACGCCAGGATGGCGAAGTTCCAGGTCATGAACTCGATCACCGGGCGCAGCCCCACCATCGCCGCGCCGGTCCCCAGCCCCGCGAAGCCCAGCTCGGTGATGGGGGTGTCCACCACCCGCATCTCCCCGAAGCGGTCCAGGAGCCCCTTGGACACCTTGTACGCCCCGTTGTAGACCCCCACCTCCTCGCCCATCAGGAAGACGTCGGGGTCCCTTTCCATCTCCTCGGCGAGGGCCGCGTTCAGGGCCTCGCGGTACGTGATGACGGCCATTTCGATCTGTATTTGGGAGTTCCCCGGCCTGCGGCCGGGTCGGGCTCTATTCGCTAAGCCACGAAACAACCGTGGCTAAGCGAACGGAGCCCCGCGGCAGTGCTTCTCGAACTGAGGTGCCCCGCGGGTCTCCGCCCTTCGGGTTACGATCCCTAACTCGAACCTATCTCCAGCAAGGGAATCCTGCTGTTGCAGGCTGTTCCCTGTTACCTGTTCCCTCGTCCGTCGAAGTACAGCCGCCCGGCCACGTCCTCCGTGGAGTAGATGTCCGTGTACAGCTGGTCCAGCTCCGGCTCGGGCGACTTGTCGGCGAAGTCGGCGGCCTCGTCGGAGACGCGCTTGACCTCCTCGTCCATCTTCTCCAGCTCCTCCTGCGAGAGGATGTCCTCGCGGGCCAGCAGGTCGGCGAAGATGCGGATGGGGTCCTTCTGCTTCTCGCGCTCCACGTCCTCCTTGGTGCGGTACACGCCGGAGACCGGGTCGGACATGGAGTGGCCGACGAAGCGGTAGGTGCGGGCCTCGATCAGCGTGGGGCCCTCGCCGGACCGGGCGCGCTCGGCGGCCTCGCTCATCACGCGGTACATGTCCAGCACGTCCATGCCGTCCGCGATGGCGGCGGGCATGGCGTAGGCGCTGGCCTTCTGCGAGATGTCGTACAGCGACGAGGCGCGCTCCCAGGCGGTGCCCATGCCGAAGCGGTTGTTCTCCACGATCAGCACCAGCGGCAGCTTCCACAGCGCCGCCATGTTCAGCGACTCGTGGAAGGCGCCCTGGTTCACCGCGGCCTCGCCGCAGTACACCTGCATCACCCGCTTCTCGCCGCGGTACTTGATGGCCCAGGCGATCCCCAGCGCCAGCGGGATCTGCCCGCCGACGATGCCGTGGCCGCCCATGTAGTTCTTCTCGGCCGAGAACATGTGCATGGAGCCGCCCTTGCCGGCGGAGCACCCGTCGCGGCGGCCGTACAGCTCGGCCATCACCGGCCCGGGCTCGATCCCCTTCTGGATCGCGTGCACGTGCTCGCGGTACGCCGTCATCACGTAGTCCTCGGGCTTCAGCGCGTGGATCGCGCCCACGGCCACCGCCTCCTGCCCGATGTACAGGTGGCAGAAGCCGCCGATCTTGCCCAGCGCGTACGCCTCCGCCGCCTTTTCCTCGAAGCGGCGCGCCAGGAGCATGTCGTACATCATCCGGCGCAGCTGCTCCTCGGGGAGCGAGCGCAGCAGCTCGGCGTCCGCCCGGGTGTCCTTTTCCGCCTGCTGCCACTCCCGGTCGGGCCCCTGCTCGCCGCCGTTCGGCTGCTGGTCGCCGGCCTCGGGCTGCGCGTGGTCCTCCCGCGGCACGGGCGCGGCCTCGCTCTTCTTGGTCTTGGTCTCTGCCATCGTGTTGGTCCGGACGTTGGCGAATCTATTCAGGTTGAACGGCCGCTCCGCTGGAGAGGACCCGTTCGTAAACGTCGCGCAGGGCGAGCGTGCAGCCGATGGAATCCAGCCGCAGTGCGGCGTCCAGCCCCACGGTCTCGCTGAACAGCCACAGCCCCTCCGACTGGCGCGCGTACCGCTCGATGCGGGCCTCGTCCTGGCTCAGGAGCAGGTAGTCCGTCAGCGTCGGGATGCGCCGGTAGTGCTCCCACTTGGCGCTGTGGTCGTAGTCCGCCGTGGAGGGTGACAGCACCTCCACGATCAGGGTCGGGTTCAGCAGCGTGTCCTCGTGCTCGTCCTCCAGGCGCGAGCCGTCGCAGGCCACCACCACGTCCGGGTAGAAGTACGCTCCCGTGCGCTCCACCTTCACCCGCATGTCGCTCATGAACGGCTCGCACGGCCCGCCGCGGAGCTGCGCGTGGAGCAGGACCCCGACGTTCATGGCGATCCGGTTGTGCCTCCGGCTCGCCCCCGTCATGGCCCGGACGCCGCCGGCCAGGTATTCGCTCCTGTACTCCGCGGCGCGCTCCCGGACGAGGTACTCCTCGGGCGAGAGGGCCGGCGTGTAGGTGGTGGTCATGGCCGCGGCGCTCCGGTGGCTACAGGCTCCCGATCTGCACCAGCTGCCTGGGCTGCACGGGCGGCATCGCCGCCAGGGCGGCGCGCGCGGCGGCCTCCGCGGCGTCGATGAGCACCCCGGGGTCGGGGTCCGCGTCCAGGATCTGGGTGATGCTGCCGGGGCCGCCGGCCTCCACCTCGCGCGCCTGCTCCTTGGCGTGGTACGAGGAGCGCACCAGCGGGCCCGCCTCCACGTGGCGGAAGCCCAGCTCGTTCTCGCCGATCTCCTTCCAGCGGCGGAACTCCTCGGGCGTCACCCAGCGGTCCAGCGGCACGTGGTGCTGCGAGGGGCGCAGATACTGCCCCAGCGTCAGGATGTCCACCGCCGCCTCGCGCAGGTCCTTCATGGAGGTGTAGATCTCCTCCTCCGTCTCCCCCATCCCCAGGATGATGGCGCTCTTGGTGAGCTGGTCGGGGTTCATCCGCTTGACCGCGCCCAGCAGCGAGATGGAGCGCCAGTACTTTCCCCCCGGCCGGAGGGCGCGCATCAGCCGCTCCACCGTGTCGATGTTGTGGGCCAGGATCTCCGGGCGCGACTCCACCACCGTGCGGATGGCGTCCTCGCGGCCGCGGAAGTCGGGGATCAGCACCTCGACGGAGCACCCCGGCACCCGCTCGCGGATCTGGCGGATGGTCTCGGCGTAGACGGCGGCGCCGCCGTCGGCCAGCTCGTCGCGGTTCACCGAGGTGACGACCACGTGCTCCAGCCCCATGGTCTCCACGCTGTCGGTGACGCGGCGCGGCTCGTCCCAGTCCAGCTCGGTGGGCATGCCGTGGGCGACCGCGCAGTACTTGCAGGCGCGGGTGCACACGTCGCCCAGGATGATGAAGGTGGCGGTGCCGCTCTCCCAGCACTCGCCGATGTTGGGGCAGTGGGCCTCCTCGCACACCGTGTGCAGCCGCTGCTCGCGCATCAGCTTCTGGAGGCGCAGGTAGTTGGGCCCGCCCGGGGCCTTCACCTTGAGCCACTCGGGCTTGCGGGCGCGGATGGGGATCCCCTCGCTCCCGTCGGCCAGGTGCAGGGTGGGCTTGCCCTTGCTCTTGACGACCCCGTTGTCCTTGCCGCCCGGCGCGTACCCGTAGGTGGCGGCCCCGTCCTGCGTGGAGCTTTCGCTCATATCCCTTCTTTCCGGGGAGGGCCGGACCCGTCCCCCGTGTCCAGTTAGGCGCAGCTTCGCTCCGGCGCGGCGGGGGTGTGCCGATGAATCCGGCTCACCGGCCGCAACATCCATTCCCCCGCGTGGTTCCGGAAGGCGGAAACTTACCCCGGGGGGGCCGGCAAAGCAACGTCCCGCGGGCAGCGGAGTTCGGCGCGGGCGCAGGGATCCCGCCGGCCCGGGCGGGCGTCCACGGTCACCAGCCCTCGCTGCCGGGCTCCCCCTTGAACGGCCCCACCACGCGCGAGGTGATCCACCCGCCGTAGAAGCCGCCCGGCTGCGGCAGGGCGCGCTCGCCGTCCACCGTACACTCGTCCATCGCCCCCGGGTAGAAGGCGACGTGGTCGCGGAGCGCCTCGTACTCCGGGAGCGGGGCGGGGTAGCTCCACGCGGCCCGCGGCCGCAGCACGCCGCCGCCCTCCACGTCCCAGTAGCGGGCCAGCCCCTTCCACTCGCACAGCGAGCTCCCCCGCGCCTCGTGCAGCGCCCCGGGGAGCACGTCCTCCGGCGGGAAGTAGTAGACGGGCGGGTGCGAGGTCTCCAGCACCCGGATCCCCCGGTGCGTCTCCGCGACCACCACGCCGCCCAGCACCACGCGCAGCCGTCGCGCGGCGGGCTCGATGCGGGGCGGGCGCGGGTAGTCCCACACGGACTCCTGCCCGGGGCCGGGCTCCACTCGGTGGATGGACATCGCTCTCGGCTCGGGTGGCGGTGGATGGGGGGGCGGGATCCCGGGGCGCAAGCCGCGCGCCGCCGCCGTCCCGACCTCCGAACGACCGCGCCGGCCGACGGGGACCCGTCGGCCGGCGCGCTCCGGCATTCCGGTCGGAGCGGGACCCGGTGTTCCGTCCTCTCAGCCCCGCTCGTAGAAGGGCGGCGGCTCCACGCCCAGGGCGCGCAGGTACACGTAGCCCTGGCCGCGGTGGTGGATCTCGTTGTCGATGACGTACAGGAGCAGGTCGTACACCGGCATCGTCCACTGGCCGAAGGCCGTGTCGGTCTCCTGGAAGCGGCCCGGCGAGATCTGCCCCCAGAACCGGTCGATCTCCGCGGTGTCCGCGTCCCACAGGCGGAGGACTTCCTCCTTGGTGGCGGGCTTCTCCGCCTCGGGCGAGGTCCACTCGCCGGTGACCACGCCGCGGACGGTGGGCGTGGACATCTGGATGAACTCCCAGGCGAGTTCCCCGAAGGTGCGCATCCCGCCGAGGGAGAAGCTGAAGAGCTGGTCCTCGGGGAACGCCTCGATGACGCGGCGGGTGAGCGCCCGGTGGCCCTGCCAGTGCTTCAGCAGCTCCTCGGGGGTGATGACGGGGGCGGAGGAAGCGGGAGCCTCGGATGCCATGGTGACCTCCACTGAGAGGGGGATGGTGGTCGGACAGGTGAAGCGGGGCGAACATACACCGAAGATCCGTGGACGGCAAGCACCGGTGGAGGCTATTCCAGCAGCGCGCGCGAGTCCGCCGGGTCGAACCCGGCGAGAAGGTCCAGGCCGTTGGCCGCCAGCCGGCGGGCCGCGGCCGCTTCGGCGCGTCCGCCCCCCGCGTCCGCGGCCCACTGCGCGTGCCGGGGAGGAGTGCGGCCTCCAGTGTGCGCCCCAGCGTCAGCGCCAGGCGGCGCGCCCCGGCCTCGGTCTGCTCCCGTCCGGCTTCGGCCGCGCGAGACAGCCAGTCCCCCGCGCGGTCCGCGGCGGCGAGCGCCTGCCCCACCACCGCGGAGAGCCCCGGGTCGCGGACGGCCGCCGCGCAGCGCTCCAGCTCCGCGCGCACCGGCTCCACGCCGCCGGCGGACCCCATCGCCCGCAGCGAATCGAGCGACAGCACGTTGGTGGTCCCTTCCCAGATGGAGAGCACCTGGGAGTCGCGCAGCAGCACGGGGATGCCGGTGTCCTCCACGTACCCCGCGCCCCCGAACGCCTCCACGACCTCGCTGGCCACGGCCACCGACTGGCGCGCCGTGGTCAGCTTCGCGAGGGGCGTGAGGACGCGCAGCAGCCGCAGCTCGTCGTCCGATGCGTCGCCCGCCTCCGCCGCGCCCAGCAGCTCCACGGCGCGGAAGGTAAGGTGCAGCGCGCCCTCGAACTCGGCCTGGAGCCCGGCCAGCGTGTCCACGTGCAGCGGCTGCTCGGCCAGCGGCGCGCCGAAGGCCACGCGCCGGCGGGCGTAGTCGCGCGCCAGGGCAAGGCCGCGCCGCATCAGCGCTACGGCGCTCACCGCGTTCCAGGTGCGGGTCACGTTGAGCATCGGCGCGATGCTCCGCACCCCGTGGTCCAGCCCGGCGACGGGAACGGCCGGCGTGCCGTCCAGCGTCAGCTCGGCGGTGGGGAGCTTGCGCGTTCCCAGCTTGTCCTTGAGCCGATCCACGCGGATCCCCCGCGGCCGCCCCTCCGCGTCGCGCGTCTCCACGTAGAACAGCGCCAGCCCCTTGCCGCCCGGCCCGTTTCCCTCCGGCCGCGCCAGCGTCAGCGCCATCTGCGATGCGGCGGCGGAGGTGAACCACTTCCGCCCGTGCAATCGCCAGGTCCCGTCCTCGTCCCGCCGCGCCACGGTCTCCGAGCGGCCCACGTCGGAGCCGCCGGTGGTCTCCGTCATCCACTGCCCGCTGGTCCAGAACCGCGCCGGGTCGCGCGAGGTGAGGCGGGGCACGGCGCGCTCCCCCAGCTCCCGGTTGCCCGAGGCGAGCAGGGTGCGCGCGGCGCCGTCCGTCATCGCCAGCGGGCAGGAGTAGATGTCGGTGGAGGGGGTGAAGAGATAGGCGAGCGCGAACTGGTGGACGCGCGAGAAGCGGCCGTGCGCGCACTCGTACGCCGTCGCCACCACGCCGTGCTCCGCGGCGATCCGCTCCGCCTCGCGCCAGAGCGGCGTCGGCTCGATGGCGTCGATGCGCTCGCCCCAGGGGCCGTACTGCACCAGCCGCGGCTCGTTGAGGCGGTCGGCGAGCTGTGCCGGGTACAGCGCCGCCGAGATGCGGCCCATCTCCCGGAGCGACGGCTCCACTTCGCGCAGCACGTCGGGCGGGAGGAGGCGGGCGAGGAGCGAGCGCAGGGCGCGGTCCTCGTCGTACTGGTTGCCGAGCCGCGGCGGCTCCTGGAGGAAGGGCATACGTGGACTCCGGTCAGCGCATCCGCTTCATCACCGTCTTGGCCGCGCGCACCACCAGCGAGCGCGGGAACATCCGCCCCGCGATGGTCCCCAGCCGGTTGAGCGCGCCGGGGACCACCGTGTGCTCCCCCGCCTCCAGCGCCCGCAGCGTCGCCCCCACCACCTCCTCCGCGGTCATGATCCCGGGGGTGCGCCGCGAGACCTGCGTCCCCGCCACCTCCTGGAACCCCGTGGCGACCGGGCCCGGGCAGAGCGCGAGCACGCGCACGCCGCTGCCGCGGCACTCCTCCGCCACCGCCTGGGTGAGCGACAGCACGAACGCCTTGCTCGCGGCGTAGACCGCCAGGTCGGGGATGGGCTGGAAGGCGGCGACCGACGAGACGTTGACGATGCCGCCGGCGCGCCGCTCCCGCATGGCCGGGAGCGCCAGGTGCGTCAGCTCCATCAGCGCCGTGCAGTTGAGGCGCACCATCTCCGCCTGCCGCTCCAGCGGGAGCGCGTCGAAGCGCCCCTTGAGCCCGAACCCGGCGTTGTTGACCAGCAGGTGGATCTCCCGCCCGTCCGTCGCCTCGATCCAGAGCACCCCCGCCGCCGCCGGCTTCCCCAGGTCCGCCGGGAGCACGGCCGCCTGCACCCGGTATTCACGGCGCAGCTCCCCCGCCAGCCTGTGTAGGAGGTCCTCCCGGCGCGCGGCGAGCGCCACGTTCATCCCCCGCGCCGCGAGCGCGCGCGCGAGCGCCTCCCCGATGCCGGAGGAGGCCCCCGTCACCAGCGCCCACTTCCCCGCGTACTCCCACGCTCCGCCGTCGCCGCCCGCCATCGCCCTCTCCGTTTTGCCGTGTCCGCCGCGTGCCCCGGGTGTCCGCGCATTCTATGCCGGTGCCCCCGGGCGGGCAACGAGCCGCGGCGCAGAGGAGTGGATAAAGATGCATCCGAGCGGTTGACAATCCGTTCTCCGGATATAAATTCAAACGCATGAATAGCCGCGCCGTGGTCAGGGCGGGCGTACTCGGAGCCAACGGTTACACCGGGCGCGAGGCCGTCCGCCTTCTTGCCCGCCACCCCCGGGTGGAGATCGCCTTCTCCACCTCCCAGAGCGAGGCCGGACGCCCCCTGCGCTCCCTGGACCGCGCGGCGCCGGACCTGGCGCTGGTGCGCGCCGAGGACGCGGAGCTGGCCGGGTGCGACGTGGTCCTCTCCTGCCTGCCGCACGGCGAATCGGCGGCGTGGGCGGAGCGGGCGCTCGCCGCGGGGGCCAAGGTGGTGGACCTGTCCGCCGACCTGCGCGTGCAGGGCCCGGAGACGCCGGAGTGGGCGCGCGGCGCGGTCTACGGGCTCCCCGAGCTGCACCGCGGGTGCATCGCCGGGGCCCGGCTGGTGGCGAACCCCGGCTGCTACCCCACCGCCGCGATCCTGGCGCTGGCGCCGCTGCTGCGCGCGGGGCTGCTGGCCGGGCCGGCGATCGTCAACGCGGCCTCCGGGGTGACGGGGGCGGGGCGCTCGCCCAAGCGCGAGCTGCTCTTCGCGGAGGTGGCGGAGGACTTCCGGGCCTACGGGGTGGGGAACACCCACCGCCACCTGGCCGAGATGCGCGACCAGGCGGCCCGGCTGGCGGGCGGCGACGCGCCCGAGCTGGTGTTCACGCCGCACCTGCTCCCGGTGCGCCGGGGGATCCTGGAGACCATCCACGTCGCCCTCCGCGAGCCGCTGGAGAATCCCGATGAGCTGTGGGCCGACGCCTACGCCGGCGAGCCCTTCGTGGAGGTGACGCGCGGCCGCACCCCGTCGCTGGCCGACGTGGTGGGGAGCAACCGGGTGGCGGTTGGCGTGGCGGCGGTGGCGGGGGTGTCGGCGCCCATGCTCACGGTGGTGGCGGCGATCGACAACCTGGTCAAGGGCGCGGCCGGGCAGGCGGTGCAGAACCTCAACCTGATGTGCGGGCTGCCGGAGACGGAGGGACTGCTTTGAGCCGCGGGATCACGGTGGTCAAGGTGGGCGGCAACGAGGTGGACGACGCCGCCTGGACGGCGCGGCTGGCGGCGGCGCTGGCGCGGCGGGGCGGCTCCACGGTGGTGGTTCACGGCGGCGGCAAGGAGATCACCCTGCTCCAGCGCGCCCTGGGCGCCGAGCCGGAGTGGCGCGACGGGCTGCGGGTGACCACCGACGACTCGGTGCGCGCCGTCGCCATGGTCCTCTCGGGGGTGGTCAACAAGCGGCTGGCGTCCGCGCTGCTCACGGCGGGGATGGACGCGGTGGGGATCTCCGGCGAGGACGGCGGGCTGCTGCGGGCCGGGGTGCTGCGCGGCGGGGCGCTGGGGCGCACGGGCGAGGTGGCCGAGGTGCGCGTCCGGCTGCTGCTGGCCTGGCTGGAGCTGGGGCTGGTGCCGGTGGTGTCGCCGGTGTCGCGCGGGCCGGACGGCGGCCCGCTCAACGTCAACGCGGACGACGCGGCGGCGGCGGTGGCGGCGGCGCTGGGGGCGGCGGAGCTGCTCTTCGTGTCCAACGTCCCCGGGGTGCTGGACGGTGGGGCCGTGGTGCCGGAGGTGGCCGCGGACGAGGTGGAGGCGCTGATCGAGGCGGGGACGGCTTCCGGGGGGATGGCGCCCAAGCTCCGGGCGGCGGCGCGGGCCGCGGCCGCGGCGGGGCGGGTGAGGATCGGCGGGCTGGAGATGCTGGACGACCACGGGGCGGGGACGCGCGTGCTGCGCGCGCCGGTCCACGCAGCAACCGCTTGAGGCGAGAGACCATGGCGACGGAAACCATCACGTCCGGCGGCGCCCTCCTGGGCGTCTACCGCCCCGCGGGACCGGTGTTCACGGGCGGCGAGGGCTCGCACCTCGTGGCCGAGGACGGCACGCGCTACCTCGACTTCACCGCCGGGATCGCGGTGAACGCCCTGGGCTACGGCGACCCCGAGGTGGCCGCGGCGATCCGCGCGGCGCTGGACGCGGGGGTGATCCACACCTCCAACCTGTTCCGCACCCGCCCGGCCGCCGAACTGGCCGAGTGGCTGGTCGCGCGCTCGTTCGCCGACCGCGTCTTCTTCTGCAACTCCGGCGCGGAGGCCAACGAGGGGGCGATCAAGTTCGCCCGGCGCTGGGCCCGCGAGCAGGGCGACGAGCGGAAGACCGACGTCGTGGCCTTCCGCGGCGGCTTCCACGGGCGGACCATGGGCGCGCTGGCCGCCACCGACCGCCCCGCGTACCAGGAGCCCTTCCGCCCGCTGATGCCGGGGGTGCACTTCTGCGAGGTGGGCGACGTCCAGGGCTTCGCCGAGCGGATGCGGACCAACACCGTCGCCGCGGTGATCGTGGAGCCCATCCAGGCCGAGGGCGGCGTCCTCCCCGTGCCCGCGTCGTTCCTGCGCGCGGTGCGGGTGCTGTGCGACGAGGCCGGGGCGCTGCTGGTCTTCGACGAGGTGCAGGTGGGGCTGGGCCGCACCGGGCACCTGTGGGCCCACGAGGCCGCCGGGGTGGCGCCCGACCTGATGACGCTGGCCAAGCCGCTGGCCGGCGGGCTCCCCATGGGCGCGGTGCTGCTCACCAAGCGCGTGGCCGCGGCGCTGCGCCCGGGCGACCACGGCAGCACCTTCGGCGGCGGGCCGCTGGTGGCGGGCGCGGCGCTGGCCGCCTGCGCCAAGATCGGCGACCCGGCGTTCCTGGCCGAGGTGAAGCGCAAGGGCGGGCTCCTGTCCGACCTGCTGGGGGCCCTGGCGCTGCGGCGGCCGGAGGTGGTCGCGGTGCGGGGGGCGGGGATGATCTGGGGGGTGGAGATCTCGAAGCCGGCCGGCGAGGTGGTGGCCCGCGCGCTGGACGCGGGGCTGCTGCTGTGCTCGGCCGGGCCGGACGTGGTGCGCATCGTCCCGCCGCTGGTGGTCACGGACGAGGAGCTTGCGAAGGGGATCGCGACGCTGGAGGAGGCGCTCTGATGCTGATGGAGAACGTGGAGCCCCCGTCCGCCTGGACGGGCGGGGCTTTCGCCGCCGCGACCGAGGCGCCCGCGCGCCCGCAGGTCGTCGTGCGCCCCGCGCGCGTGGCGGACATGACGCAGGTGGAGCCGCTCATCAACGGCTTCGCCGCCCGGGAGCTGATGCTCCCCAAGACGCTCCAGCAGCTCTCGCGCAACTTCCGCGAGTTCGTGGTGGCGGAGACGGCCGACGGGCGCATCCTGGGGTGCGCCGCGCTGCGCGTGTACACGCCGCAGCTGGCCGAGCTGGGCTCGCTGGCCGTGCACGGGGACGCGCACGGGCTGGGCGTGGGCCGCAGGCTGGTGGGGGCCGTCGAGGAGGAGGCGCGCGTCCTGGGGATCGGGACGGTGTTCGCGCTGACGCTCCAGGACGGGTTCTTCCACAAGCTCGGCTACCGGACGGTGCAGAAGGAGATGTTCCCGCTCAAGGTGTGGGCGGACTGCCGGCAGTGCCCCAAGATCGATGCCTGCGACGAGATCGCGGTCGTGAAGGAAGTCCTCTAGAGCCAGGAGAGAGCAAGATGCAGAAGGAGACCATCGTCCTCGCCTACTCGGGCGGACTCGACACCTCGATCATCGTTCCCTGGCTCAAGGAGAACTACGGCGCCGACGTGGTGTGCGTGGCCGCCGACGTGGGGCAGGGCGAGGAGCTGGACGGCCTGGTGGCAAAGGCCAGGGCCTCGGGCGCGAAGGAGTGCTACGTGGAGGACCTGCGCGAGGAGTTCCTCACCGAGTACGTGTGGCCCACCCTGCGCTCCGGCGCCGTGTACGGGCGCAAGTACCTGCTGGGCACCTCCATGGCGCGCCCCATCATCGCCCGCCGGCAGGTGGAGGTGGCCCGGCAGGTGGGCGCCTCCGTCCTGGCGCACGGCTGCACCGGCAAGGGCAACGACCAGGTCCGCTTCGAGCTGACCTACGCCTCGCTCGCCCCGGAGATGAAGGTCATCGCCCCCTGGCGCGAGTGGGACATCCGCTCCCGCGAGGACGCGCTGGACTACGCGGCCATCCACGGCGTGCCGGTGACGGCCACCCGCGAGAAGATCTACTCCCGCGACCGCAACATCTGGCACGTGTCCCACGAGGGCGGCCCGCTGGAGGACCCGGACTTCGAGCCGCAGGAGGACATGTTCCTGCTCACCAAGTCGCCGGAGGACGCGCCCAACCGCGCGGAGTACGTCACCATCGGCTTCGAGCGCGGCTACCCGGTGTCGGTGGACGGCGAGGCGCTGGGGGCCGTGGCGCTCCTCGAGCGGCTGAACGAGGTCGGCGGGCTGCACGGCATCGGCCGCATCGACCTGGTGGAGGACCGGATGGTGGGGATGAAGTCGCGCGGGATCTACGAGACCCCCGGCGGCACCCTGCTGTACGCGGCGCACTCGGAGCTGGAGCAGCTGGTGCTGGACCGCCGCACGCTGGCGCTCAAGGACGCCGTCGCCCCCCGCTACGCGGACCTGGTGTACGAGGGCCGCTGGTGGACCACGGAGCGCGCCGCCATGGACGCCCTGGTGGACGTGACGCAGGAGCACGTCACCGGCGAGGTGAAGTTCAAGCTGTACAAGGGCAACCACACGGTCGCCGGGCGCCGGTCCGCCCACTCGCTGTACGACGAGCGCTTCGTCACCTTCGGCGAGGACGACGTCTACGACCAGGCCGACGCCGCGGGCTTCATCCGCCTGTACGGCCTGCCCATGCGGGTCGCCGCGCTCAAGGCCCGCGAGGCGGCGCAGGGCGGTCCCGCGGCGGAGTTCGGGCGCGTCCTCACCGACGTCGCCGCGGACTGAACGGCAGTGCGGGAGTGCGGGAGTGCGGGAGTGCGAACGTAGGCACTTCCGCACCCCGCCACTCGCGCGCGGTCCACTTTCGCACCTTCGCACTTTCGCACTTTCGCACTCATGTCCTCCAACGCATCCGCCGTCCCCGTCGCCCGTCTCTGGGGCGGGCGCTTCGCCTCCGGGCCCGCGCCCGAGATGGACCGGCTGAACCGCTCCCTGCCGGTGGACTTCCGCCTGTGGCGCGAGGACGTCGCCGGGAGCCAGGCGTGGGCCGAGGCGATCTTCGCCGCGGGCGTGGTCTCCGCGGCGGAGTGCGCGGCGCTGCGCTCCGGGCTGGACCGCGTGGGCGCGCGGCTGGAAGCGTGGGGCCCCGCCGAGTGGGGCGCCGCGCCGGACGAGGACATCCACTCGCTGGTGGAGCGGCTGCTGTACGAGGAGGCGGGCGCCGTCGCGGGCAAGCTGCACACCGGCCGCTCCCGCAACGACCAGGTGGCCACCGACTCGCGCCTGTGGGCGCTGGGGGCGGCGTCGCGGCTGGACGCGGCGCTGCGCGACCTCCAGCGTGCGCTGCTGGAGCAGGCGGAGCGCCACCTGGAAACCGTGATGCCCTCGTACACGCACATGCAGCGGGCGCAGCCGGTGTCGGCGGCGCACTGGCTGCTGTCGCACGCCTGGCCGCTGGCGCGCGACCGCGAGCGGCTGGCGCAGGCGCGCGAGCGCACGGCCACGCTGCCGCTGGGCTCGGGCGCCATCGCCGGGTGCCCGTTCCCGGTGGACCGGGTGATCCTCAAGGAGACGCTGGGCTTCCACGCCCTGTCGCGGAACAGCGTGGACGCCACGGCCGACCGCGACTGGGTGGCCGACCTGCTGTACGTGGCCGCCATGGTGGGGGTGCACCTGTCCCGGCTGGGCGAGGACCTGGTGCTCTTCGCCTCGTCGGAGTGGGCCTTCGTGCGCCACTCGGACCGCTACTCCACCGGCTCGTCGCTGATGCCGCAGAAGCGCAACCCGGACGCCATGGAGCTGTCGCGCGGCAAGGCGGGCCGGCTGGTGGGCGCGCTCACCGGCTTCCTGACGGTGCTCAAGGGCCTGCCCTCGGGCTACAACAAGGACATCCAGGAGGACAAGGAGGCCCTGTTCGGCGCCTGGGACACCCTGGAGGCGCTGATCCCCGCGGTGGCCGGCACGGTGCGCGAGATGGAGATCGACACCGCCCGCTGCGCCGCCGCCGTGGACGCGGGGATGCTCGCCACCGAGCTCGCCGACTTCCTGGTGCGCGAGGGCGTCCCCTTCCGCGAGGCCCACGAGAAGGTAGGGAAGCTGGTGCGCCGCGCCGAGGCCGCCGGCTGCGCCCTGGACGAGCTGCCCCCGTCCGCCTTCACGGAGGTGTCCGCGGAGTTCGCGTCGGCCGACCTGGGGCTGCTCTTCGCCCCGGACGCCGCCGTGGGCCGCCGCCGCGGCGTGGGCGGCACCGCCCCCGACGCCGTGCGCGAGCAGATCGTGGGGCTGCGCTCCGGCCTCTGAGCGCGGCACGGCCGGGATCGCGACGGAGGGCGGGGGCACCGGGGTGCTCCCGCCCTCCGTCGTTTCGGGGCACCCGTGCGCCTTGCCGCGGGCGCCGAACCGCGGCTATTCGTGTGAGCCCGGCGCGAGGTTCGGCGCCGTCGATCCCCCTGCCGGAGGAGCGCGATTGACCGTCCTGGAGACCGAGCGCCTGTCCCTTCGCCGCCTGACCGAGGACGATGCCGCGTTCATCCTGGAGCTGGTGAACGACCCCGACTGGCTGCGATTCATCGGCGACCGCGGCGTGCGCTCGCTGGACGACGCCCGCGCCTACATCCTGAACGGCCCGGCCGCCAGCTACGCCCGGCACGGCTTCGGGCTGTACCTGGTGGAGCTCAGGGACGGCCGCGCGCCCGTGGGGATGTGCGGCCTCCTGAAGCGCGACTGGCTGGACGACGTGGACGTGGGCTTCGCCTTCCTGCCGCGGTTCCGCGGGATGGGCCTGGCCCACGAAGCGGCCCGCGCGACCCTCGACTACGGGACGGGCGCGCTGGGGCTCGGCCGGATCGCGGCGATCGTCTCGCCGGAGAACCAGGGCTCGATCCGGCTGCTGGAGAAGCTGGGGATGCGCTTCCTGCGCATGGCGCTGCCTCCCGGCGGCGAGCAGGAGGTCTGCGTCTACGCGACGTGAACACATCGCGACGGTGAGGTCGGAGCGCTCCGGCCGGCTCCGGTGTTTGGGGTCGGCCGGGGGATGCTGCTCCGGGGGAGCCGAACTCGCCGGCGCTCCGCCTGCGCTTTCGGGATCACGTTGGCTTCGAACATGACGTTCCCCCTGCGCAGCCTCCCCCGACCTCCCTGCGCAGATCCCAGAACTGCAACGGCAACAGCAGTTCTCCCCTCCCTCGCTTGCGGG
>JBFMFL010000155.1:0-15904 GCA_040752145.1 Gemmatimonadota bacterium | reverse complement strand
CCCGCCTCGAGTCCCGAGGCGGGGCGCCGCCGTTCAGCGTACTTCGTACTCCGTACTCCGTACTTCCGTCCCGCACCTCAGGCGGGGAACGCCTCGTCCGCGCTGGGGCCGTAGATGGCGGGCACCGGGGCGCCGGTCAGCCGCAGGTACACCGTCAGCTGGCCGCGGTGATGGGACCAGTGGCCGAAGAGCGCCGAGCGGAAGAGCGCGCCGCGCGGGATCGTCCCCACCTCCTGGTCGCCCCGCACCATCCGCCACGGCTCCGCGAGCGCGGCGTCGTCCATCCCGGAGAGCGCCGCCGTCGCCTGCGCGATGCTGCGGTCGAGCATGTCGAGCACCTGTTCGACGCTTTCGGCGTCGGGACGCGAAGCCCGGATCTCCTCGTTGGAGGTCACCACGTCGAACCCGGGCCAGGTGGACATGTCCACGACCAGGGCGGGGAGCGTCGCGACGTGCGCGGCCAGCTGCCCCATGGTCATCGACTTCTCGTGCGGCCGCCATGCCAGCCGGTCCGCGGGGATCCGCTCCAGGGTGCGCCGGGTGGTGGCCGCCTCCTGCTCCAGCTCCTGCACCAGTTCCTGGATCGTCGCCATGCGCTGCGCCTCCGTGCTCGTGGTCAGAGAAAAAGATCCGGTCAGTCGTCCTCGACGAACGCCTTGAGGCGGTCGGCGGCCTCGTCCCAGCGCGCGGCGATGTGTTCGAGGTAGCGCTGGGCGATCTCCAGGCGCTTCAGGTCAAGCTCCCACACCTGCTCTCGCCCGCGGCGGGCGTTGCGCACCAGGCCCGCGTCGCCCAGGGTGTGCAGGTGCCGCGTGATCGCCTGGCGCGTCACACCCGTGCCCTCGCTGAGCCGCGTGATGGAGAGCGGCCCGTCGGAGGAGAGGCGCCCCAGGAGGCGGAGCCGCGTCGCGTCGCCCAGCGCGGCGAACACCGGCACGGCTTCGGCCACCTGCAGGGCCGCCGCGCCGCGGCTACTCGACATACCTCGCCAGGTTCCTGGCCTGCCCCTCCCACCCCCGGTCGTTCATGCGGAACGCCTCGGCCCGGCGGGCGAGCGGGATCCGGTCGAACCCGGACTCGACGATGGTGACGGCGGTGCCGCCCTCGGTTTCCTGGAGGATGAACTCGACCAGCGTGGTGGGCTCGGCCGAGTAGTCCACGGCGGGGTCCATCGGGTAGGGGTGCCAGCGATACGAGAAGTACCGCTCGGGCTCGATCCGCTCCACCTGCATCTCCACCGAGCAGACGTACCCGCCTGCCGCGTTGGTGACGTCCCCCCGGACCGTCGCGCCCTCCGCGAACTCGCCGTCGAGGCTCACCCGGAACCACGCCCCGAACTCCTCCGCCGTCGTGATCGCCCGCCACACGCGCGAGCGCGAGGCGCGAAGCTCGACCCTCTTCTCGATGCGGTCGGTGCTCGGCGCGTCCTGGACCTGCTGGGCCGTGACGGTCATGGCTTCCTGCCTCCCGGTGAAGGTTCGCGGCCGACGCGGCCGCTCATGCAACGTTCGTGTTGCACATCATAACGCACGGCCGCGCGACGCGCAACACCTGTGTTGCATGTCCATGGCTGGGACGCGCACGCACGCAAACGGCGCCCCGCCTCGGGACACGAGGTGGGGCGCCGCCGTTCAGCGTACTTCGTACTCCGTACTGCCGTCCCTACACCAGGATCAGCCCCAGGCGTGTGGCGATCCTCTGGTTGTAGCCCTCGGCCATCAGCCACCCCCGTCGTCTTCCTCCGGCTCCTCCTTGGGGACGGCGTCCCCGGGGCGTGGCGCGCGGTGCTGCACCACCGCGTTCAGCTCGGCGCCCAGGAGCAGGATCAGCGACGACAGGTACAGGTAGGCGAGGAGGATGATGACCGCGCCGATGCTCCCGTAGGTGACGCCGAAGCGCCCGAAGTTCGCCACGTAGAGCCGGAAGCCGGAGGTGGCCGCGACCCAGAGCACGACCGCGAGCACCGCCCCCGGCATCACCATGCGGAGCCGCTGCCGCACGTTGGGCCCGGCCAGGTACACCAGGGTGACCGCGGCCGTGGCGAGCAGGAAGGCCGCGGGGAGCCGCAGCCAGCGGACCAGTTCCAGGAGCCCCGAGCCGGCCCCCAGCCCGTCCAGGATCCAGGCGGTGGCCCGGGGACCCAGCACCACCAGGAGGGTGGCCGCCACCACCAGCGCGCCGACGGCAAGCGTGTACGCGACGGAGAGCGGGAAGCGCTTCCACCAGGGGCGCCCCTCGGGCACGTCGTACGCGGCGTTCAGGGCGTTCATCACCGAGCGGACGCCCCCCGACGCGACCCACACCGCCCCCAGCACGCCGAAGGAAAGCAGCCCCCCGCGCCGCTGCCCCCGGACCTCTTCCACCACCTCGCGGACCTGCCCCTGCGCCTCGGCCGGGAGCAGGGCCTCGCCCCGGTCCAGGAGCCAGTCGAAAAGCCCGGGCAGCTCCAGGAAGCTGAACAGCGCCACCAGGAACAGCAGGAACGGGAAGAGCGCGAACACGGCGCGGAACGCCAGCGCCGACCCGTAGCTCCACATGTCGTCCCGCTGGAACTCGCGGAACGTCTCCATCGCCACCGCGCGGAGCGGGAGCCCTCGCAGCCCGGGGATCCTCATCGGCAGCCTCCAGTCCGGGTCCTCGGGGCGGGGACGCCAGCTCCGTACCGCGGGGGAGGCGGAGGTACACGGCAGGTTCGGACCGCGTCTTGCGGCCGGATCCGGGCCGGGCGCCGCGCGGGGCCGCCGCACGCGGCTCCGCTTTGGACAGCGCAGGGGAGCGCAGGGAGCGCTCCCCGGACCATGCTCATTCGCCGGAGGAGGTCAGCATGGCGGACATCGACATCGAACGGAAAGGACCCGGGATCTGGCCCTGGATCATCGGCCTGCTGGTGCTCGCGCTCGTGGCGTGGCTGCTGGTGGAGGCGCTCGCGGACGACGACGAGGCCGTGGAGCAGCCGGTCGCGGCCGTGACGGAGCCCGCCCCGCCGCCGGCGGATCCGGTGGCGACGGCGCCCGCCGCGGCGGGGGCGGCCGGAGCCGCCGCCCTGCCCGCCGCGGCGCAGGAGTACATGACGACCTGCGCGCCGCGCGAGCCGGGGAGCATGGCGCTGGACCACCAGTACACGAGCGACTGCATCCGCCGCCTCGTGGCCTCGGTGGAGGCCATGGTCCGGCAGCCCGGGATGGCCGGCGTGGACGTGCAGGCGCAGCTGGCGGACGCGCGGCAGCGTGCGGAGCGGCTGGTGCAGACGCCGGAGACTTCGGCGGAGCACGCCGGGATGACGCGCGAGGCGTTCACCTCGCTGGCGGCGCTGCTGGGGACCGTCCAGGACCAGCGCTACCCGGCGATGGACGGCCAGGCGACCCGGCTGGAGCAGACGGCGGGCTCGGTGCAGCCGTCGCGGCCGCTGCTGGACCAGCGCGAGGCGGTGCAGGACTTCTTGCGCCAGGCGGGCGACCTGCTGCAGGGAATGGCGGACGCGCAGCCGGCCGCCTAGCGGCGTCCGCCGCCGGGCATGGCCTCCGTCGGCCTGCGCGGGGGCAGGCTGCCCCCGTCCCGGAGTCGACGATGACGGATGGCGATGGACGGCTGCATCCGCCGGGTGGCGGAGGCGCGGGGGAGCCGGACGGGGGAGGCCGGACGACCCGGAGGACCGGAGCCGCGGCGACTCCGCGCTACCGCGGAACGAGCCGGACCTCCCCCTCCGCGAAGCGGGGGCGGGTGCGCAGCCACGAGGTCCACCCCAGCCGCGCCCCGCCCGCGGCGCCCAGCCGCGAGGCGGGCACCTCCTCCGCGCGGAGCACCAGGCGCACCGTGAAGTCCAGCTCGGTGCCGGCGTGGAAGCGGGTCAGCTCGCAGAGCGGCCCGAACGCCGTGCCGGGCGGGAGGAAGTCCAGGAAGCGGTCCAGGGAGAGCGGCCCCACGCGCAGCTCGAAGGTCCCCTGCTGGTCCCAGAACCTCCCCCCCAGCACCGCCCCGCCGCCCAGCTCGTGGTTCTCCCCCAGCCGGCCGATGCGGGTGCGCTGGTCCTCGTCCAGCGTGAGCCAGCGGCCGCGCAGCTGCTCCCCGTCCACCGGCACGCCGAAATGGTCGGTGAGCAGCTGCTCCAGCGCCACCATGGAGCGCGGGCGCTGCGCCAGCAGCCCGGCGTAGGCCAGCAGCGAGCGGTCGTCCACCCCCAGCCGGCCGCGCAGCCCCGGCGTCCCCAGCCCCAGCAGCGAGTACAGGTGCTCGGCCAGCCCGGTCTCGTCCGGCGGCACCGTCGCCAGCCCGATCCGGTGCTTCTTGCGCACCCGGTACATCAGCGACACCAGGCGGTGGTTGAAGATGTCCAGGAAGTCGCGCAGCGCCGTGTCCCTGCGGGCCGTGCGCTCCAGCACCAGCTCGGTGAAGGGGCGCGGCAGCGGGGAGAGCCCGCCGGCCGCGCCCAAAAAGGCCACCGCCATCTCCGCCGGGGCGCGCTCGCCGTCCGGGCGGGACACCTGCACCACGTCGGCGGCGGGAAAGTCCAGCCCCACGCGCGAGCGGAAGCGGACCGCCTCGGCGGCCGGGTCGTGCCCCTCGCCCAGCGGCTCGGCGTCCGGCCGCAGGATCTCCAGCAGCCGCACCGCCTGGTGGAACTCGAAGCGGTACCCTTCCTCGAAGAGGAGGTCCGCTACAGGACCGTCTGCTCGCCCGCCCGCGGCTCCCATCGCTTCCAGATCCCCTCGCGCTGCCTGCTGCGGGCGACCGTCTGGGTGAAGGAGTTCACCGAGGCGTACAGCCCGAAGAAGTGGTTGAGCACCGTCGCCAGGAGGAAGGCGCTGGTCCCCGCGAACGCCTCCTCGTCGAAGGTGAGCGTGACCTCCGTCCCCCGGCAGAAGCCCCGCCAGGCGTCCGCGCCCACGCGCCGCACCACGCGCCGGCACTCCATCTCGCGGATCCCCATGATCTGCTCGTGGACGGAGGGCTGGCCGAAGGCGGCGTACAGGCGCAGGATCTCGCGCAGGGCGCGCAGGCCGTCGCGCCCGCTCTCCAGCGACAGGTGGTTGAGCGACAGGTGCGAGATCAGCCGCCACTGCGCGGCCCCGCCCAGCGCCGGGTCCAGCTGCCGGGTGGGCGCGTGCAGCGCCACGATGCGGTGCAGCGGCGCCGACTCCTCGATCTGCAGGAGCGCGCCGTCCGGGAGCTGCTCCGCCAGCCGCCGGTTGGTGCACAGCGTGTGGGCGTACACCGTCTGCGTGTCCGGCTCGGCGGGGCGGAAGTCCAGGTCCAGGAACGACAGCCACATCTCCGTCCCCGGCACGTCCCTGCGACCGGAGGGGCGCCGCCGCGCCGTCCAGAAGGCCCGCGGCCCGCGGCCCCGCGCCTCGTGCGAGAACGAGTAGAACGGCTCGATCACCTGCGTCTCGTCGGCCCGGTCCGAGGTGGCGGAGACGCGCTGGATGGAGTGGACCTCGGTGGTGCGCTCGCGGCGCACGTCGGGCACCAGCCTGTACTCCGTGGTGCGGTGGTGCAGGCGGATGGGCTCCGTGGTGCGCCGGAACAGGTTGACCACCGGGGTGCACCCCAGCACGAAGTTGTGCCGGTCCACGGCGAGGCGGTCGGGCGGGAGCCGGTCCAGCAGCACCAGCAGGTCGAAGTGCCGCTCCGAGCGGTGGGCGTCCAGGTGGTCCGCGTCGAAGAAGAGGAATTTCCGCGGCGCGGTGAAGTACTCCTGCAGCAGCCGGTAGCCGGGGTGCGAGTGCGGCGGGTACGGCAGCACCTCCTCGTCCGCGCCCAGCCCCACGGGGTGCAGGGCCGGCTGCGGGAGGAGCACGGGGCGCTCGGCGCCCTCGGGGAGGATCGCCACCCGCGTCGCGTGGGCGAAGAGCAGCTCGTACAGCGCCGTGGCGGTGCGCATCTCCCCGTCCAGGTAGAAGCGCAGGCGGCGCAGGTCCAGCTCGCGCAGCGACCCGCCCAGCGACTCCACGCGGATGCGCAGCACCGTGGCCACGTGCGGCATCCCCTCCAGGAAGTCGTAGCGGTCGGTGCTCTCGAAGCCCGCGTACGCCACCTCCACCGGCCACAGCGTCACCGGGTAGCAGGTGCGGAAGCGGCAGTGCAGCCCGTCGCGCGTCTGCGCGAAGAGCGGGGTGTGCCGGGGGACCCGATGCCCGGTGGTCAGCTTCCCCTGGGCGGGGTCCACCTCCATCCGCGCCACCGTGGTGGAGGGGACGGGGCACAGGTAGTGGGGGTAGAGGACGTCCAGCAGGGACGAGGTGATCTCGGGGAACTCCTCGTTCAGGTTGTGCTGGATACGGGCGGTGAGGAAGGCGAACGCCTCGATCAGCCGCTCCACGTGCGGGTCGGGGCACTCGTCCCCGCCCAGTTCCAGCCGCCCCGCCACCTTGGGGTACATCTCCGCGAACGCCGCCCCCGAGCGGCGGAGGTACGACAACTCGGCCTGGTAGAGGTCGAGCAGTTCCTCCTGGGCGCGGCGGCTCATGCTTGATTTCCGTCGAAAGAAGACACTGCAGGGCTTGGGCGTGCCCCCGGCTGGCGCCGGGGTCGGGCGTGCTCCGCGCGGCGGCTCACGGCTCGCCTCCGGCGAAGGCGTCCTCGATGGCGACGGGGAAGCTCACCGCCTCCATCACGTCGCCCACCACCAGCAGGGCGTCCACGCGGGCGAGCAGCTCGCGCTGGCTGTTGCGCAGGGGCTCCACGGCGATGCGGACCTGGCGGAGGCGGGGCTCGTAGGCGGACACCGTCTCGCGGATGCGCTCCGCGAGCGCGTCGTGCGCGCGCGGGTCGCGGGTGTGGAGGTGGGAGAAGTCGGGGAGGCCGTACTCCAGCACGGTACGGTCCCGCCCCTCCAGCTCCTCCAGGGTCAGGGTGCAGCGGGTGTTCAGCAGCCGGCCGACCTCCCGGCGCACCGACGCCAGGAGGCCGTCCCGGTCCAGGACGCGAAGGGGCTCCGCCTCCGTGCGCGACTGGGGATCCAGGTCCACCAGCCGGTCGAAGAGCGGCGCCCTCGCGCCCCGGGTACGCCTGGGTTCGCGCACGTGCCGCGTCAGGAGGCCGGCAGGGCGTTGGCCGAGACGTCCCAGCCGCCGGAGACGGTGCCGGCCTCGCCGCTCTCCTCGTTCTGCGCCGTGTAGTCCCACTTGATCGACGCGTAGTTGAGGGACAGGCTCTCCACCGGCTTGTCGCCGCCGCCGCCGCCCACCGACACCGAGGAGATGATGCAGTCCTCCATGGTGTAGATGATGAGCGGGATCACCGCGCCGGCGTCGTTGCGGCCGATGGTCACGATCACCTGGCCCAGGTTGGTGGCCTCGCAGCACTTCTGGTTGAGCAGCGGGGTGGCCTTGTCCAGGTACTTGGTGAGGTGGAAGTCCTGGTGCATGGGGCGCCCCGAGGTGCGCTCCGTGTTGGTCACGTCGCCCGTCACCTGCTGGGAGACGCCGTGCGAGTAGGAGAGCACCTCGATCTGCGCCTCGTAGCCGGTGATCTGGCTGGTCCCGGGCACGTCGGTGATGCTCAGCATGATTACGTCCGCCATCGTTGCCTCTGCGTTCGGGTGGTGCGTTGGTCTTCAGGGAGCCGGCGCGGGGGGAGGGGGCGATCCCCTCCCCCGGCCGGGAGGTCGGTCGGGATCAGGCGGCCGGCGGCGGCAGCTCGGCCACCAGGCGGATGGAGGCCGTCAGCTCCTCCAGCTGGAAGTGCGGGCGCAGGAAGACGGTGGCGTTGTAGCACCCCGGCTTGCCGGCCACCTCGGTCACGTCCACCCGGGCCTCGCGCAGCGGGAACTTGGCCTTGGCGGCCTGCGGCGCGTCGTCGTTGAGCAGCACGTACTGCGCGATCCACTTGTTGAGGAACTGCTCCACCGAGCTGCGGCTCTGGAAGCTCCCCACCTTGTCGCGCATGATCACCTTGAGGAAGTGCGCGAAGCGGGAGGCGGCCAGCACGTACGGGAGCTGCGCCGACAGGCGGGCGTTGGCGTTGGCCTGGTCGGTGTTGTACGCCCTGAACTTCTGCGTTGTCGCCCCGCCGAAGAAGGCCGCGTAGTCCGTCCCCTTGCAGTGGCAGAGCGCGATGAAGCCCAGGTCGTTCAGCTCCTTCTCGCGGCGGTCGGTGATGGCGATCTCGGTGGGGCACTTGAGCGCCACGTCGCCCTCGTCCGTGCGGAAGGTGTGGGCCGGGAGCCCCTGCACCATCCCGCCGCCCTCCACCCCGCGGATGGCGGCGCACCAGGAGTGCTGCGCGAAGGCGGTGGTGATGCGCAGCCCCATGGCCCAGGCGGCGTTGCCCCACAGGTACTTGCCGTGGTCCCTGCCGCTCACGTCCTCGCGGAAGTCGAAGCCCTCCACGGGGGCTGTGTCCGGGCCGTAGGGGAGGCGCATGAGGATGTGCGGCAGGCACAGCGACACGTAGCGCGCGTCCTCGCTCTCGCGGAAGGAGCGCCACTTGATGAGCTCGGCGCTCTCGAAGACCTTGGCCAGGTCGCGCGGCACGCCCAGCTCCGTGAAGCTGTCCATGTCGAACAGGCGCGGGCTGGCGGCGGCGATGAAGGGCGCGTGCGCCGCGGCGGCCACGTTGGACATCTTCTCCAGGAACGCCACGTCCTGCGGGTGCCGGCCCAGCTCGTAGTCGCCGATCAGCAGCGAGTACGGGTGCCCGCCGAAGGTGCCGTACTCCTCCTCGTAGATCATCTTGAAGAGGGAGCTCTGGTCGAACTCCACCGCCTTCTCCAGGTCGGCGAGCAGCTCCTTCTGGGTGGCGTGCAGCACGCGCAGCTTGAGCTGGGTGCCGGTCTCGGTGTTCATCACCAGGTAGCTGAGGCCGCGCCAGGTGCCCTCCAGCTTCTGGAACTCGGGGGCGTGCATGATCTCGTTGAGCTGCGCGCTGAGCAGCTCGTCGATGCGCGCGATGCGGGCGTTGATCATGGCGACGGTGTCGCTGCTCACCGTCATCGCCTCGTCCAGCACCTGGCCGGCGAACTCGCCGATCAGGTCGCGGGCGTAGTCGCGCTGCATGTCGTCGCGGGCCATGCGGCCCCCCACGATGATGCGGTCGAGGAGCGGCAGCTCCTCCATCGCCACGCCGCCGCCGGCGGTCGCGGTCTCGGTCTTGGGCATCTCGTTTGTCTCCGTTGGCGAGTGGGTGTCAGGCCGCGTCGCCGCCGGAGGCGGGGCGGAGCTGCTTCAGGTTCTCGGTGTTGACCACCACCTCCTGGAGGAGACGGTCCAGGTCGTCGTTGCCGTCCAGCTTGGTGAGCAGGTCCGAGAGGCGCTGGCGGGCCTCCATCAGCTTGCGCAGCGGCTCCACCTGCTTCACCACCGCGGCCGGGTCGAAGTCGTCCAGGCTCTCGAACTTGAGCTCGACGTTGAGCTTGGAGTCCTCGTCGGTGAGCCGGTTCTGCACCTGGAAGGCGAGGCGCGGCCCGATGGACGCCATGATGCCGTTGATGTTGTCCCGGTCGATCTCGGTGAAGCGGCGCTTCTTGAGGATCGGGAGCGGCTCGGCGGGCTTGCCGGCCAGGTCGGCCATGATGCCGACCACCAGCGGGAGCGACTTCTTCTCGATGGCGTCGCCGATCTCCACGTCGTAGGTGATCTGCACGCGGGGCGGACGCACGCGGTCGAGCTTGTGCTGCGTACTCTCGGCCATGGGGGCACTCCTTTTCAGGAAGCGGTGAAAGGCTCACCCCCTCGGGTCCGAGGCGGGTGGTGGGGAACGGACGTGCCGGGCGGCGGGCGCCGCTCAGCGGGTGTTGCCGGGCTCGACCATGCCTAAGAAGACGCGCAGCGTCTTCAGGTCGTACCCGTCCCTCAGGAACTCCACCAGGAGGTCCGAGAGCGACATCCCTCCCCAGGCGACGGCGCGCTGGAGGAGGAACGGGGTGGGGCTGTGGGGCTCGGTGCGCAGCAGGTACTCGGAGATCTCGTTGAGCATCCGGTACGCTTCGTCGCGGCTGGTGATGGTGCGGACCCGGCGGACCGGACCCTCTCCCTCGACCTCGATCTTCACGGGCGCCTCCTCGTTGTCCGGCGAGGGCGCCCGCTGTGCGGGCGCCGCTTCGGGCTGCGGCTCTTCTTCTGCGGGGGCGGGCTTGTCCTCCAGGACCAGCCCCACCCAGTCGTGGATCGCCGTGAGCGTGCCGGTGAACCTCACCAGGCTGGGCGCGCCGCGCCCCAGCCGCTCGTCCAGCAGCGCCTGCAGGGCGTAGGCGGTCTCGATGGCGTCGCGCAGGTCGCGCGACACCTCCTCGTAGAAGCGGCGCGGGGTGAGCGTGACGCTCGCCATCACCCGGCCGCGGGTGAGCGGGGGCTCGGCCGGCTCCACGGCCTTGCGCGGGTCCGGCTTCTTCGCCTGCCCTCCGCCCTCCCGGCGGGCCTGGTTCTCCTGCCGCAGCGCCTCCTGCCACTCGAACCACGAGTAGGCGAGCGCGTCCGCGGCCTCCGGGCGCGACACCTTGATCCCGGCCAGCACCAGCACCAGCCGCTCGTTGATCCAGTCGAAGACCGGCCCGCGCGCCTCGGGGTCGTCGTCCAGGCGGGGGTGCAGCGCGTCCCAGAAGGTCCGCGACAGGGCGTGGATCACCGCCAGCCCCTCGCGCACCCCGGCGAAGCCGTGCAGCTGCATCCAGGCTTCCAGCAGCCAGGCAGCCACCTGGAGGTCCTTGGAGCGCGCTTCCAGCACCTCGGCGCACAGCGCCTCCACGCGGCCCCAGTCGGCGCGCTTCAGGTCGCGCTGCCAGATCCCCTGGGGGACGCTGCGGTCGTCCTGGCGCCGCGCCTCCTGGATGCGGTCCCAGGTCCCCTCGTAGCGCAGCGACTCGCCGCCGGGGTCGGGGCCGGGGACCGGGGCCAGGAAGCGCCCCACGTCCACGGCGAAGGGCCTGTCGGCCGCCATCAGTCGCTCCTCGCCGCGCGGGAGGCGCGCATGAAGGGGGCGGATACCGGGAACGCGGGCACGGCCATGTCCTCGCGGGTGTCGGGGTCGAGCAGGCGGACGCGCACGTACACGCGGGCCGGCGGGCCGGCCAGGGTGTCGCCGGGGGCGCCGCGCAGGGTGGGCACCTGGAAGCGCAGGGTCTGCCGGGCGCGGCCCGCGGAGCCGCCCACTTCGGCCGGGGGGGCGGCGTTGGCGCGGAGCAGCCGCAGCAGCGCCCACTCGCCGCCGTACGCCCAGGTGACCGTGCGGTCCTGCACGCGGGCGCCGCGGAGCGCCGCGGGGCGCACCTCGGACTCGCTGGCCCAGCGCATCGCCAGGCGGGCCGGGGCGCCCGGCTCCCAGGGGACGGCGCTCCCCGCCGAGTCCCAGGGGGTCAGGCGGAAGCCGCCCAGGTCCAGCGACCAGGCGGCGATCTGGTCGCCGCCGGCCTCGCGGGCGCGGTTGGCGCGGAACTCCGCGGCAACCGCGTAGGGCGGACCCGCGGCGGTGTCGGAGAGGAGCGGGGCCACGAAGGCGCGCACCCGCTCCATCTGCCCCAGCCACTCGGCGGCCGGGGAGCCCTCGCCGCCCACCCCGCCGGCCCCGGCCAGCACCGCCCGGCGCGCCGCCGCGGTCTCGTCCCACGCGCGGAAGAAGTCGTGCACCGCCTCGGGCGAGGCCTCGCCCGCCTCGCCGTCGTCGCGCGCGGCGAAGGGGAAGCGGCCGGCCAGGGTGCGCTGGAACTGCTCGCGCAGCCGCTCGTAGCCGGCCGACGCGGCGCCGCGCGCCAGCGACTGGCAGCGCGACACCAGCGAGGCGCGCAGCCGCTCGCGCGCCGCCAGGAAGAAGTCGCCGGTGCGCGCGCGGGACGCGGCGCAGCCGCCCACCTCCACCGCGTTCATCTCCTCGCGGACGAACTGCTCCAGCGCGGCCAGCGAGCTGCCCGGCGTCTTGGCCTCGTACGCGTCCAGCTGCTCGCCGATGGCGCGCCACTTGGCGACGCGCGCGGCGGACACGAACTCCTCGGCGTCGCCGCTCGCGACGAAGTCGCGCAGCGGCTCGGCCTCCAGGTCGGCCAGCACCGGCGCGGCATACGTGTCCAGCAGCTGCCGGAGCCGGCCGCGCTGCCCGGCCAGGTACTCCTCCACCCCGTCCGCGTCCGCCACGGCGAAGGCGGGCGGCGCCACCGGTCGGCTCCCGTTCCACCACTCGAAGTCGCCGCCGCGGGGGGCGTACAGCCCGCTCCGCTCCAGCAGCAGGTCGGTCTCCCTCAGCAGCGCGTCGTCCTGGGCCAGCAGCGTCCCGGCCAGCTCGCGGTAGCGCTCCTCCAGCCCCAGCGCCCGGAACACGCCCAGGATCCTCACCACGCGCCCGGCCGCGCCGCGCGAGGCGACGATGCGGTCGCGCAGCTCGCGCGCGGCGCCGCGGTCGCCGAAGGACTGGCCCACCGGGGCCGCGGCCACCCCCTGGGCGATGGTGCGCGCCATGCGCGCCTCCAGCTGCACCGTGGCGAGCCCGCGCACGAAGCCCTGCGCGCTCACCGGCAGCTCCTTGAACGCCGTCTGCACGAAGCGCTCGTAGTCGGCGTGGTACGCCAGGGCGCGGTCCAGGTACGCCGGGTCCCAGGTGACGTAGGCGCCGGGCGGCGCCGTGGCCCGCAGCGGCACCGCCGGGTCGGTGCCGTAGAAGCTCTGCTGCTGCAGCGTGCGGAGCGCGTCGCGGAGCACCAGCGCGCCCCGCGGCGCGGCGGAGGTGTCGCCGCCCTCGTAGGCGGGGGCCAGCGACATCAGCCCCTCGCCGTAGCCGCGGATCTCCTCCTCCAGCCCCAGCAGCTTCTGCGAGCGGGCCTCGCTGAAGCGCTCGGCGAAGCGCTCGCGGAACACCCGGCCGTTGAGCAGCGGGGTGTCGGGGATGGAGTCCAGCATCGCCTCCAGCGACGGGCCCAGCGGGGCGCCGTCCTCCAGCCAGTAAGACTCGGCATCCGAGAAGTAGCCCTGAACCCCGGTGATGTCCTCGTTGAGCACCCGGAAGCCGTCCAGCCCGCCCCCGCCCGAGGCGAAGCGCGCCTGCGCCACGCCGCGGGACCGCTCGCCCAGGCGGTTGAGCCTGCCGATCAGGTCGTCGTAGGCGCGCCGCACCAGGGTGTCGCTGCGCGACAGCGCCCGCTCGCTGCGCCCGGGGCCGTCCAGCGGGCGCGCCGTGGCCGCCGCCAGCGCCTTGCGGTAGAAGTCGTGGCGGCCGCGGGTGAGCGCGGGCTGCTGGGTGTTGAAGGCGTACGCCACCAGCTGCGCCATGTCCTCCATGCGGGCGGAGTCGCGGGAGGAGAGGGCGTTGTAGCGGCCGACGTTGACGTTGAGGTCGCGGAGCGCGCCCACGTAGCGGTACAGCTCGTCCGCGCCGCTCCCCGCTCCCCCGATGTAGGCGGCGGCCACCACGCCGTCGGCGGGGAGGAGCGAGTCCGCCTTCTGCACCAGGGCGTCGCGCGCGGCGGGGAGCACCACCTCGGTGAAGGCCGCGGTCATCGCGTCCCCCACGTCCGTGCGGATGCCGCTGAACCACGAGGTGGGCATCGCCACCGACCACAGGGTGACCACGTGCACCGACGCCATGTCGCGCACCAGCCCGGACACCCCCATCCTTTCCCACGGCACCCGCTGTCCCTCCCCGGCCCCCTGCTTCTCGTGGACGGCCCGGAGCCGCGACTCGATCCCGCCCAGCGTCTTCTGCAGCTCCGCCGACTGGGCGTGCAGCCGCCCGTGCGACCACCACAGCGCCCCGCCCCCGACGATGCCGACGGCCAGGATCGCCGCCTGCGCCCAGCGCACGGCGCGCCCGCGGGTGCGCAGCGTCTGCGGGAGGGGGCGGGCCAGCCCGCCCTCGGCGAACACCTTGGAGCGGAACAGGTCGTCCAGGAACGCCGGGCGGCGCGGCCCCGCCGGGGCGGCGTCGGCCTGGGGGGCGCCCTCCGCCGCGGCGGCGAAGGGGTCCGGCGCGTCGGCGTTCTCGTCGCCGGTGAAGTACAGCCCGCGGAAGAAGAACGACTCGTGGTAGACGCTCTTCTGGAACACCTCGGCCAGGTAGGCGCGCAGCGGCGCGGCGGCCTGCTTCAGCTCGCCGGGGAAGCGGAACACCGCGTCGGCGTCGCCCGCGTCCTCGCCCCCGCCGGCCGAGAGCAGCTCCACCTGCGTCTCGTACAGCCCGGCGTGGACCGCGTCGAACGCCTCGTCCACCCACTCCGGGGCGAAGGCCGCGTCCACCGGGTACGGCGACGACCACCCGAACACCTCGTCGCGCAGCGGCGCCGGGAGCCGCGCGCACACCCCGCGGAAGCCGGGGACGCGGTCGCACTGCGTCACCAGCACCCACACCGGGAAGCGCATCCCCAGCGTCTTCTGCATCTCCCACAGCTTGCCGAACGCGGCCTCCGCCTTGGCGACCAGCGCCTCGCGCCCCAGCTTCCGCGGCCCCACCAGGTCGCCGGCGGGGACGGCCAGCACCACGCCGTCCAGCGGGCGCTCGGTGCGGTGCTCCTGGAGGAGGCGGAGGAGCACCTTCCACGCGGCCTCGTCCGAGCCGCCCCCCGCGCGCAGCAGCAGGTCGCCGGGTACGTCCAGCAGCACTCCCTCGTTGAAGAAGGCCCAGCGCACCCCGGCCCCCGCGCCCGCCGGGTCGGCGGGGACGGCGAAGGGCCGGTCCAGCCCGACGGCGTCCACCGCGGCGCTCTTGCCGGAGTCGGCCTCGCCCAGCACCAGCACCCAGGGGACGCGGTAGCGGAAGTCCCGCCCCGGCACGTACTCGCCCAGCGTCTTCACCCCCTGCACGAAGGAGCGCCGCAGGTGCAGCAGCGACGACACCCCGCCGCCCTCCCCGCCGGCGGCGGGGGCGGCCGGGGCGGCGGCGCCCGCGCGGGCGCGCCGCAGCGGCTGCGCCACCCCCGCGAGCAGGAGCACGATGACGACGGCCGCCCCCAGGAGGACCCAGGGGAGCGCGGGGGCGAGCCCGGCGAGGAACCGCGCGACGGAGGTCATGGCTCTGTGGTGAGCTGCAGGATCTCGGCGTTGACCTCCCGGAGCGGGAGCGTCACGTCGCGCCACAGGCCGTGGGACACCAGCAGGTAGAACAGGCACACCACTGCCAGCGCCGCCATCCACCGCCCGGTGTGCGGGAGGCGCACGGCGGCCTTTTCCTGCACGGTGTGGTCGTACGCCTGCGGAAAGAGCTTCCGCTCCCCCTTGAGGAGGGAGGGCTGCCGCTTGAAGACGAAGGCGAAGAGCCGCCTGCGGTAATCGTCCAGCGCCTCGCGGTGGCGGGTGCCGCGGAACTTGCCCTCGAAGCCCAGGCAGAGCGCCATCAGGTACACGGCGGCCACGTCGCGGTACACGGCGTCGCGGTCCCTGAGGAGCACGTCCAGCCGCTGGAAGAACACCTCGCCGGCCATGTGCGACCCGAACAGCCGCGTCTCCAGGAGGTTGTCCTCCCACGCCTGCTTGCCGGCCCACTCCAGGTTCAGGAACACCTCGTCCGCCAGCGCCGCCATGACGTACTGCGCCTCGCGGTAGAACGCGGCGCCCGGCTCCCCGCCCCGCCGTCCCGCCTCGCGCGCCTGCCGCTCCAGCAATTCCACGAGCCGCTGGCTCACGCCCCCCGCCGCCGTCCCCTCCAGCGCCGCCGCGTCCGTACCGGCCTCCCTGCGCGCGCCGATCCCCCACGGGTCCGCCAGCACCGCGCGCTTGAGGCGGGCGACGTCGGCGTAGAACTCCCGGAAGCCGTCCTGGAGGAACGCGTCCTCGGTCCGTGTCGCGGTGGCGGGGCTCATGGTGCGGTTCGTCCTGCTGCGGGTGGTGCGTGGATTCGTAGAGGCGGACTGCATTTACGGGCGGGGCGGGCGTGCCCCCGGCTGCGCCGGGGTCGGCGCTGGCGTCCTCGGGAGGCCCCCACCCGGCTCGCTTAGGCTCGCCACCCTCCCCCAATTCTGGGGGAGGGCTTCCTGTGCCTCGGGCTCTGTCGT
>JBFMFL010000154.1:0-16107 GCA_040752145.1 Gemmatimonadota bacterium | reverse complement strand
CCCCCCACCCCGGCGCTGCGCGCCACCCCTCCCCCGCAAGCGAGGGAGGGGAAAACTACACGGATCCGTCGTGCTCCCCCTTCCCTCGCTCGCGGGGGAAGGGGGCCGGGGGGATGGGGGGGCCGTCGCCGTTCACTCCCGCACTTTCGCACTCCCGCACTTTCGCACTTCCTCTCTCCCTGCCGTTATTCCCTGCGGTTCCCTGATCGAATAGATTAGGACACGTCGGAGCACCCGCCGCGTCCGGCGGCGCCACTCGCAACCTCCCAACCGTACGAGCAGCATGCAGATCAGCATGGATCCCGGCCGCTGGCTGGTCACCCCGCGCCCCAAGCCGAACGCGGCGGTGCGCCTCTTCTGCCTCCCGTTCGCGGGGGGCGCGGCGTCCGCGTACCGCCAGTGGGGCGACCTGGTGGGGCCGGAGATCGAGGTCACGGCGGTGCAGCTCCCCGGGCGGGAGATGCGGCTGCGCGAGCCCCCGTTCGACCGGGTGGGGCCGCTGGTGGCGGCGGTCGCCGACGTGCTGGAGGGGGCGCTGGACGCCCGGCCGTACGCGGTGTTCGGGCACAGCATGGGGGCGCTGATCGGCTTCGAGCTGGTGCGGGAGCTGAGGCGGCGCGGGAGGACGCTCCCGGTGGCGCTGGTGGCGTCGGGGAGGAACGCGCCGCACCTGCCGCCGCGCGACCCGCTCATGCACCCGCTGCCGCACGACGAGTTCGTGGACCGGCTGCGCCGCTTCGAGGGCACCCCGGAGGCGGTGCTGGAGCACCAGGAGCTGATGGAGATGCTGGTGCCGCTGCTGCGCGCCGACTTCGCCGTCAACGAGGCGTACGACCACGTCCCCGAGGCCCCGCTCGACCTGCCGCTCCTGGCCATGGGCGGCGACGCCGACGAGGAGGTGAGCCGCGAGGGGCTGGAGGCGTGGGAGAGGTACACCGGCGGCACCTTCGACCTGCGGGTGTACCGGGGCGGGCACTTCTTCCTCAACCACCTGGCGGGCGAGGTCGTGCGCGACGTGCGCCAGGCGATCCGGGCCGCGCTGCGGATCCCGGTGTGAGCCGCCGAAGCTCCCGACCGGGCGGGGAACCACCAGGCACCAGCGTGGGATGCAGATGAACGGGACGGCGGGACGGCGCGCGGGAGGCGCGCGGTGAGCGGGGCCGCGGGGCTCTCGGCCGAGGACCTGGAGCTGATGGCCCTCCTCCTGGAGGAGGCCGGGATCGAGGACGCCGGGCCGGAGGTGATCCGCCCGCGCCCGCCGGGGGCGCGCGTGCCGCTCAGCTTCTCGCAGAAGCGGCTCTGGTTCCTGGAGCAGCTGGAGCCGGAGACGCGCATCTACAACAACGTGTTCGGGCAGCGGCTGCTGGGCGCGCTGGACGTGGCGGCGCTGGACGCCGCGCTGGGGGAGGTGGTGCGGCGGCACGAGGCGCTGCGCACCGTGTTCGTGGAGGAGGACGGGGAGCCGCTGCAGGTGGTCCTGGACGACCACCCGGTGCGGCTGGACCTCCGCGACCTGTCCGGGCTCCCGGAGGAGGAGCGGATGCCGGCGGTGCGCCGCATCGCCGACGAGGTCACCTACCGCCCCTTCGACCTGGCGCGCGGGCCGCTGCTGCGCCCCACGCTGCTGCGCCTGGGGGAGGAGGACCACGCCCTCCTCCTCCCCGTCCACCACATCGTCACCGACGGCTGGTCGCAGGGGATCTTCTGGCGCGAGCTGCCGGCGCTGTACGCCGCCGCGCGCGAGGGCCGCCCCTCGCCGCTCCCGCCGGTTGCCCTCCAGTACGGCGACTTCGCCCTGTGGCAGCAGGAGCACCTGGCGGGCGGCGCGCTGGAGCGGCAGCTCGCCTACTGGAAGGAGCGGCTGCGGGGCGCCCCCGCCCTGCTCGACCTCCCCACGGACCGCCCGCGCCCCGCCGAGCAGACCTACCGCGGCGCCTCGTGCGACTTCCCCGTGCCGGAGGACGTCGCCGGGCGGCTGGGCGCGCTCGCCCAGGGAGAGGGCGCCACGCTGTTCATGGTGCTGCTCGCCGCCCTGGGCGCCCTGTTCGCCCGCTACACCGGCGAGGACGACGTGGTGGTGGGCTCGCCCATCGCCAACCGCACGCGGCCCGAGCTGGAGGACGTCGTGGGGCTGTTCGCCAACACCCTGGCCATCCGCGCGGACCTGTCCGGCGACCCCACCTTCCGCGCCCTGCTGGGGCGGGTGCGCGACGCGGTCTTCGAGGACTTCGCCAACCAGGACCTCCCCTTCGAGAAGATCGTGGAGGAGCTGCGCATCGAGCGCAGCCTGGCGTACAACCCCGTCTACCAGGTGCTCCTCGCCCTCCAGAACACTCCGCGCCCCCCGGGCGGCTTCGCCGGGCTGGAAGCGCGCCCGCTGGAGCTGGAGCACCGCAAGTCCAAGCTGGACCTGGCGCTCACCGTGTTCGCCGGGGAGGGCGGGACGCTGGCCGGCTGGGAGTACAGCACCGAGCTGTTCGATCGGGCGACCGTGGTCCGCCTCACCGACCACTTCCTGGTGCTCCTGGCCGCCGTCGCGGAGGACCCGGACCGCCGCGTCTCCGAGCTGCCGCTGGTGCGGCCGGAGGAGCGGACGCGCGTGCTGCGCACCTGGAACGCGGGCGCGCGGGACGAGCCGTTCGCGGCGCCGGTGCACGCGCAGTTCGCCGCGCAGGCGGCGCGCACGCCGGACGCCGTGGCCGTGGCGCACCGCGGCGGGGAAACGACCTACGCGGAGCTGGCGCGCGCCGCCGGCCGCCTGGCCAGCCACCTGCGGGCGCGGGGGGTGGGGCCGGAGTCGCGGGTGGGCGTGTGCGTGGAGCGCTCGCCGGAGATGCTGGTGGCCCTCCTGGGCGTGCTGGGGGCCGGCGCGGCGTACGTCCCGCTGGACCCGCGGTACCCGCGCGACCGCCTGGCGCTGATGGTGGAGGACTCCGGGATCTCCGTGCTGCTCACGCAGGAGCGGTGCTTCGCCGCCCTCCCCGGCGGCGCCGAAGTGGTCTTTCTGGACGCGGACCGCGAGCGGATCGACGCCGGGCCGGACGCGTGGCCGGAGGTGCCGGTGTTCGCGGAGAGCGCGGCGTACGTCGTCTACACCTCGGGATCGACCGGGCGGCCGCGCGGCGTGGTGGTGCCGCACGGGGCGCTGGCCGGGTTCACGGCGGCGGCGCGCGAGGCGTACGGGGTCGGGCCCGCGGACCGGGTGCTCCAGTTCGCCTCCCTCGCCTTCGACGCCAGCGCGGAGGAGATCTGGCCGGCGCTCCTTTCCGGCGCGCGCCTGGTGCTCCGCACCGAGGAGATGCTGGACTCCGCCCGGCTGTTCCTGGACGCCTGCCGCGGCGCCGGGATCACGGTGCTGGACCTGCCGACGGCGTACTGGCACGAGCTGGTGGCGGAGCTGGCGGACGAGGAGGGCGCGGAGCTGCCGGAGAGCGTGCGGCTGGTGATCATCGGCGGGGAGCGGGCGCTGCCGGAGCGGCTGCGCGCCTGGCGGGAGCGCTTCGGCGGGCGGGTGCGGCTGGTGAACACCTACGGGCCCACCGAGGCCACCGTGGTCGCCACCCTGTGCGAGCTGCGCGAGCCGCGCGGCGGGGACGACGCGGCGGCGGGACCCCGGCACGTCCCCATCGGGCGGCCGCTGGGGCACGCGCGCGCCTACGTGCTGGACGCGCGCGGCGAGCCGTCCCCCGTGGGCGTCCCCGGCGAGCTGCACCTGGGCGGCGGCGGGCTGGCCCGCGGCTACCCGGGCGACCCGGCGCGCACCGCCGAGCGCTTCGTCCCGGACCCGTTCGGGGGCGGGGCCGGCGCGCGCCTGTACCGCACGGGCGACCGGGTGCGCTGGCTCCCGGACGGGACGCTGGAGTTCATCGGCCGGACCGACCACCAGGTCAAGGTGCGCGGCTTCCGCGTGGAGCCCGGCGAGGTGGAGGCCGTGCTCGCCCGGCAGCCGGGGGTGGAGGCGGCCGCGGTGGCGGCGCGCGAGGACGCCCCCGGCCAGGTGCGGCTGGTGGCGTACGTGGTCCCGCGGGCCGGCGCTCCGCTCGCCGTGTCCGCGCTGCGGGCCGCGCTCCGGGCGGAATTGCCGCCGTACATGGTCCCCGCCGCCTGGGTGACGCTGGACGCGCTCCCGCTCACCCGCAGCGGCAAGACCGACCGCCGCGCCCTCCCCGCGCCCGACGCGGTCCCGGCGGAGCGCGGCGCGGGCGCCGCCGCGCCGCAGAGCGGCGTGGAGCGCGCCGTCGCGGAGGCGTGGCGGGAGGTGCTGGGCGTCGACTCGGTGGGCCTGGACGACAACTTCTTCGACCTGGGCGGACACTCGCTCCTCCTGGCGCGGCTGCGCAGCCGGCTCGCGGGCCGCTTCCCGCGCGAGGTGTCCATCGTGGTCCTGTTCCGCTACCCCACCGTGCGCTCCCTGGCGGAGCACCTGGCCGGGAGCGAGCCGGCCGCCGCCGTGGAAGCGCCCGGCGAGGCGGAGGTGGAGAGCCGCCGCGCGGCCGTGCGCCGGCGCCGCGGGCTGAAGCGGGACGCGGCGGAGTAGCCCGCCCGCCCTTCGCGAATTCTCCAACCGGCTCCCCCAGATGGACGACCCGACGACGCTCGACGGCCCGGCACCCGCGGCCTCGACCGACCGCATCCGCCTGCCAATTTCTGCCGACGCCGGCCCCGACGGGGACGGGCGGGACCGGGACGAGCTGCTGGCCGGCCTGAACGCGCGGGCCGGGGAGCGGGAGCCGCGCGCGACCCTGCACGGGCTGTTCGCGGCGCGCGCCGCCCTCCGGCCGGACGCCGTCGCCGTCGTCGCCGCGGGCGAGGAGATCGCGTACGGCGAGCTGGAGCGCCGCGCCAACCGCTTCGCGCGCCACCTGCGGTCGCTCGGCGTGGGGCCGGAGGCGCGGGTGGGCGTGTGCCTGGAGTGGGGGCCGGAGCTGGTGGCCGCGCAGCTGGGCGTGCTCGCGGCGGGGGGCGTGTACGTTCCGCTGGACCCGGCGCTCCCGGCGGACCGCCTCGCCTTCATGGCGGAGGACGCGGGGGTGCGCGTGGTGGCGACCCGCGCCCCGCTGGCGGCCCGCGCGCCGCGCGCCGCGCAGGTGGTGCGGGTGGACGCGGACGCGGCGCGGATCGCCGCGCACCCCGACACGGCCCCGGAAGGCGGCGCCGGCCCGGAGAGCCTGGCGTACGTCGTCTACACCTCCGGCTCCACGGGAAAGCCCAAGGGCGTGGCCGTGGAGCACTGGACGGCGGCGGAGCACTTCCGCGTCTTCGCCCGCTTCCTGGGGATGGCGCCCGGCGACCGCATGCTGCAGTTCGCCTCGCCCGGGTTCGACGTGGCGCTGGAGCAGGTCTTCCTCCCGCTGCTCTCGGGCGCCGCGATGGTGCTGCGCGGCCCCGAGGCCTGGCCCCCCGCGGAGTGGCCGGCGCGGGCGCGCGCGCTGGGCGTCACCGTGGGCAACCTGGCTCCGGCGTACTGGCAGGAGGTGTCCGCCGCGGCGGCCGGGAGCGAGTACCCGGAGCTGCGGCTGCTGCTGGTGGGCGCGGACGTGATGACCTCGGCGGCGGTGCGGCGCTGGCGCGAGGCGGTGGCGACCCCCGCGCGGCTGGTCAACGGCTACGGTCCCACCGAGGCCGTGATCTGCGCCACCGCGTGGGAGGTCCCGGCCGGCTTCGGCGGGGCGGACGACGGGCCCAGCGCGCCCATCGGGCGGCCGCACCCGGGGCGGGCGGCGTACGTGCTGGACCCGCGGATGGCTCCCGTCCCCGCCGGGGTGGCGGGGGAGCTGTACCTGGGCGGGCCGGTCCTGGCGCGCGGCTACCTGGGGCGTCCCGACCTCACGGCCGAGCGCTTCGTCCCCGACCCGTTCGGCGGGGCGGCGGGCGGGCGGCTGTACCGCACCGGCGACCGGGTGCGCCGGCGGGCGGACGGCGCGCTGGAGTTCCTGGGCCGCGTGGACCACCAGGTCAAGGTGCGCGGCTTCCGCGTGGAGCCGGGGGAGATCGAGGCCGCGCTGCGCGGGCACCCCGCCGTCCACGACGCGCTGGTGCTGCAGCGAGAGCACGCGGGCGAGGGGATGCTCGCGGGCTACGTGGTGCCCGCGCACGGCGAGCCCGCGCCCCCGCAGGCGGAGCTGCGCGCCTGGCTGGCCGGGCGGCTCCCCGAGCACATGGTCCCGGGCGCGTTCGTCGCCCTGGACGCCTTTCCGCTGACGCCCAACGGCAAGGTCGATCGAAAAGCGCTGCCGATGCCGGACCTCGCCCGGGGCGGAGCGGCGGCGCCGCGCACGCCCACGGAGGAGGTGCTGGCCGGGCTGTTCGCCGGGGTGCTGGGGACGGAGCGCGCCGGCCCGGACGACGACTTCTTCGCGGCGGGCGGCCACTCGCTGCGCGCCACGCGGCTGGTCACCCGCGTGCGCGACGTGCTGGGGGTGGAGCTGCCGCTCCCCGCCGTGTTCGAGGCGCCCACCGTGGCGGCGCTGGCGCGGCGGATCGACGCGCTGCTGCGCGAGGGCGCCGGGACGCAGGCGCCGCCCCTGGTCCCCGTCCCCCGCGACGGCCCGCTGCCGCTCTCCTTCGCGCAGCAGCGGCTCTGGTTCCTGCACCGGCTGGACCCCGGGGGGCTGGGCTACAACGTGTCCTTCCCGCTGCGCCTGCGCGGGCCGGTGGACCCGCGCGCGCTGCGCCGCGCGCTGGACGAGCTCGTCGCGCGGCACGAGGCGCTGCGCACCGTGTTCGCCGCCGTGGACGGGCGGGCGGCCCAGGTGGTCCGCCCGCCCGCGCCCGCCGCGCTCCCGCACGTGGACCTGCGCGGCCTGCCGTCCGCGGCGCGCGAGCGCGAGCTGGGCCGCCTGGGCGAGGACACGGAGCGCCCCTTCGACCTGGAGCGCGGGCCGCTGCTGCGCGCCGTGCTGGTGCGCCTGGACGCCGGGGACGCGGCGCTCCTCCTTTCCATGCACCACGTGGTGAGCGACGGGTGGAGCGCGGGCGTCCTGTTCCGCGAGCTGTCCGCGCTGTACGGCGCGTTCTCGCGCGGCGAGCCGTCGCCGCTGGAGCCGCTCCCGGTGCAGTACGCCGACTACGCGGTGTGGCAGCGCGGGTGGCTCTCGGGCGCGACGCTGGGGCGGCTGCTCTCCTGGTGGCGGTCGCGCCTGGCGGGCGCCTCGCCGCTGGTGGAGCTGCCCACGGACCGGCCCCGCCCGGCGGTGCTCACCGGCCGCGGCGCGCTGCACTCCTTCCGCGTGGCCCCGACCGCCGCGCGCGCCCTCCGCGCCCTGGCCCGCCGCGAGGGCGCGACACTGTACATGGCGGCGCGCGCCGCGTTCGACGTGCTGCTGTCCCGCTGGGCCGGCCGAAACGACCTGGTCGTCGGCTCGCCCATCGCCAACCGCACGCGCCGCGAGGTGGAGGGGCTGATCGGCTTCTTCGTCAACACGCTGGCGCTGCGCAGCGACCTGGGCGGCGACCCGGCGTTCACCGACTTCCTGCGCCGCGTCCGCCGCGCCACGCTGGAGGCGTACGCGCACCAGGACCTCCCCTTCGAGCGGCTGGTGGAGGAGATCGCCCCCGAGCGGAGCCCCGGCCACACGCCGCTCTTCCAGGTGATGTTCGTCCTCCAGAACGCCTCGGCGGAGCTGATGGACGAGGCCGGCACCGGGCTCGTCCCGCTGCACCCGGAGTCGCGGCTGGCGCAGTTCCAGGGGATCCGCACCGCGCTCTTCGACCTGGAGGCGGAGCTGACCGAGTCGGGCGAGGAGGTGATCGGCAGCTTCCGCTTCCGCACCGACCTGTTCGACGCCGCCACCGTCGAGCGGATGGCGTCGCACTACCTGGCGCTGCTGGACGGGATCGCCGCGGACCCCGGCCGGCGCCTCTCCCTCCTCCCCGTGCTCGGCCCCGGCGAGCGCCGGCTCCTCGCGGCCTTCGGCGCCGGCCCCGCCTTCGCCGGCGACCTTGCGCCGGTCCACCTGCGCATCTCCGGGCGCGCCGCGCGGTCGCCCGACGCGCCCGCCGTGCTCGCCGACGGCGCGAGCGTGACCTTCGCGGAGCTGGACGCGCGGGCGGCCTCCCTCGCGGAGCGCCTGCGGGAGCGCGGCGTCCGCCGCGGGACGCGCGTCGGCGTGTGCCTGGAGCGCGGCCCCGGCGTACTCGTCGCCATGCTGGCCGTGTGGAAGGCGGGCGGCGTCTACCTCCCGCTCGACCCCTCGCACCCCGCCGAGCGCCTGGCCTTCCTCCTGGCCGATTCTGGTGCGGAGCTGGTGGTGTCGGAACCGGGTGTCGTCGGCGCGCTGCCGGAGTTCGGGGGCGAGATCGTCGTGATCGACACCCCTCACCCCCCGACCCCCTCCCCCGCAAGGGGAGAGGGGGAGCACGACAGTGCAGAGGACAGGGCTGCCGTTGCAGTTGCAGGCTGTTCCCTGTTCCCTGTTCCCTGTTCCCTAGCCGTCGCCTACCTCATCTACACCTCGGGCTCCACGGGCACGCCCAAGGCCGTCATGGTCACCCACGGGCAGCTCGCGCACACCCTGGCCGGCGCCGTCGAGACGCTGGGCTTCGCCGCGGACGACGTGGTGGCGGCGCTCGCGTCCGTAGCGTTCGACATCGCGCTGCTGGAGCTGCTGGGGCCGCTGCTGGCGGGCGGGGCGGTGCGCGTGGTGCCGCGCGAGACCGTGCGGGACGTGGACGCGCTGGTGGAGGCGGTGCGCGACGCGACCGTGCTGCACGCGGTGCCGGCGCTGATGCGGCAGGTGGTGGAGCGGGCGCGGGGGGACGGCGAGCTCCCGCGGCTGCGGACGCTGCTGGTGGGCGGCGACACGGTGCCGCCGGACCTGCTGGAGGAGATGCGGGCGGCCTTCCCCGGGGCGCGGACGCACGTCCTCTACGGGCCCACGGAGGGCACCATCATCTGCGCGACGTACCCGGTCCCCGACGCGGGGCCGGTGCAGGGGCACCCGCTCGGGCGCCCGCTCCCCGGCGCGACGCTGCGGGTGCTGGACGCGCACGGCGGGGACGCGCCGGTCGGCGTCCCCGGCGAGGTCTGCATCGCCGGGGGCGGCGTGGCGCTGGGGTACCTGGGCCGGCCGGAGCTGACGGCCACCCGGTTCGCCGCGGCGGACGGCGGGCGGCTGTACCGCACGGGCGACCGCGCCCGCTGGCGGCCGGACGGGGTGCTGGAGTTCCTGGGGCGCACGGACGAGCAGGTCAAGGTGCGCGGCTTCCGCATCGAGCCGGGCGAGGTGGAGGCCGCGCTCCGTGCCCGGCCCGGCGTCCGCGAGGCCGTGGTCCTGGCGCGCGAGGACGCGCCCGGCGACCGGCGCCTGGTGGCCTACGTCGTCCCGGCCCCGGCGGACGCGACGGAGCCGGACGCCCGGGCCGCCGCGGAGCAGGTGGCCGGCTGGGAGAGCGTGTTCGAGGAGACGTACGCCGGGGGCGCGTCCGTCGCCGACCCCACGCTCAACCTCACGGGCTGGAACAGCAGCTACACGGGGCGGCCGATCCCCGAGCCGGAGATGCGCGACTGGGTGGAGCGCACCGTGGAGCGCATCCTCGCGCTGCGCCCGGAGCGCGTGCTGGAGATCGGCTGCGGGACGGGGCTGCTCCTCTTCCGCGTCGCGCCGCACACGCTTCACTACCACGGGACCGACTTCTCGCGGACGGTGCTGGAGTTCGTCGCGCGGCACCTGCGCGGGCTGCCGCAGGTGCGCCTCTCCGCGCGCGCGGCGGACCGGCTGGACGGGCTGGAGGCGGAGGGCTTCGACACCGTGGTCGTCAACTCCGTCGCTCAGTACTTCCCGGGCGCCGAATACCTGCTCCGGGTGCTGGAGGGCGCGGCGGCGTGCGCGCGGCCGGGCGGGCGGATCCTGGTCGGCGACGTGAGGAGCCTGCCGCTGCTGGGCGCCTTCCACGCCTCCGTGGAGCTGTTCCGCGCCCCCGGCGACCTCCCCGTGGAGCAGCTGCGCGCCCGCGTCCGCCGCGGCATGGCGGAGGAGCAGGAGCTGCTGGTCGATCCGGCGTTCTTCGGTGCGCTCCGCGCCCGCGTCCCCCGCGTCGGGCGGGTGGAGGTGCAGGCCAAGCGCGGCGGGCACGACAACGAGGTCTCGCGCTTCCGCTACGACGTGGTCCTGCACCTGGACGCGGACCCGGCGGCGGCGGTCGAAGCGGAGACGCGCGGGTGGGGCGGGGAGGACGTGGACGCGCTCCGCCGCCTCCTCGCGGAGTCGGCCGACCGCCCGCTCGCCGTCCTCGGCGTCCCGGACGCGCGGACGCTGGGGCACGTCCGCGCCTTCGAGCTGACCTCCCGTCCAGCCGGCCCGGCGACCGTCCGCGAGCTGCGCGAAGCGCTCGCGGGCGAGGCGGGGCAGGGGATCGCCCCGGAGGCGCTGTTCGCGCTGGCGGACGAGCTGGGGCGGAGCGTCGAAGTCAGGCCGGGCGCCGCGGGCTCGCTGGACGTGCTCTTCCACGCCGCCGGCCGCGCGGACGGCGCGTTCCCGGCGCGCGCGGAGGACGGCCGGCCGCCGGAGGCGTACGCCAGCGACCCGCGGTGGGGCCGCCGCACGCGCGCGCTGGTGCCCGCGCTGCGCGACGGGCTGCGCGAGCGGCTGCCGGAGTACATGGTGCCGGGCGCGTTCGTGGTGCTGGAGACGCTTCCCCTCACCGCCAACGGCAAGCTGGACCGCGCCGCCCTCCCCGCGCCCGACGCCTGCGGCGCCGCCCGGGGCTACGTCCCGCCGCGCACCCCGCTGGAGGAGCGGCTGGCCGCGATCTGGGCGGAGGTCCTGGGCGTGGAGCGCGTCGGCGCGGAGGACGGCTTCTTCGACCTGGGCGGCCACTCGCTGATGGCGACGCGCGTGGTCGCCCGCCTTCGCGAGGAGCTGCGGGTGGAGCTGCCGCTGCGGGCGCTCTTCGAGGCGCCCACGGTGGCCCGGCTGGCGCCGCGCATCGAGGCGCTGCGCGAGGCCGGCGACGGCCTCCGGGCGCCGCCGCTGGTCCCCGTGCCCCGCGACCGGCCCCTGCCGCTCTCCTTCGCCCAGCGGCGCCTCTGGTTCGTCGAGCAGATGGAGGCGGGGAGCGCGCTCTACAACGTGCCCTTCCCGCTGCGCCTGCGCGGCCCGCTGGACCCGGGCGCGCTGCGCCGGTCGCTGGCGGAGCTGGTCCGCCGCCACGAGTCGCTGCGCACCGTCGTCGGCGAGGTGGACGGCGAGGCCGTGCAGGTGATCCACGCTCCCGCGCCCGTCCCGCTGCCGGTGGTGGACCTGTCCGCGCTCCCGCCGGCTGCGCGCGAGGCCGAGGCGATGCGGCTGGTGGACCGGGACGCGCTGCGGCCCTTCGACCTGGCGCGCGGGCCGCTGCTGCGCGCCGCGTTCGTGCGCCTGGGCCCGGACGACGTGCTCCTCCTGCTGGGCCTTCACCACGTCGTCAGCGACGGGTGGAGCCGCGGCGTGTTCACGCGCGAGCTGTCGGCGCTGTACGGCGCGGCGGCGGCGGGGCTGCCTTCGCCGCTGCCGGAGCCCGCGGTGCAGTACGCCGACTACGCCGTGTGGCAGCGGGAGTGGCTGGCGGGGGGGACGATGGAGCGGCAGCTCGCCTGGTGGCGCGAGCGCCTGGCCGGCGCGCCGCCGCTTCTGGAGCTGCCCACGGACCGCCCCCGCTCCCCGGTGCGGGGCGCCCGCGGCGGCACGCGCGGCATCGCCCTGTCCGCCGCCACCACGCGGGCGCTCCGCGAGCTGGCGCGGCGCGAGGGAGCGACGCCGTTCATGGCCTTCCTGGCCGCCTGGGCGCTGCTGCTCGCGCGCTGGTCCGGCCAGGACGACGTGGTCGTCGGCACGCCGACGGCGGGGCGGACGCACGAGGCGCTGGAGGGGATGATCGGGATGTTCGTCAACACCCTTCCGCTGCGCGTGAATCTGTCCGGCGACCCCACCTTCCTGGCGCTGCTCGCCCGCGCCCGGGAGATCGCGCTGGGCGGCTTCGCGCACCAGGACGTGCCGTTCGAGCGGCTGGTGGAGGAGCTGGGCGTGGAGCGCTCCCTCACCCACGCCCCGCTGGTGCAGGCCATGCTCTCCCTCCCCAACGTGGAGGTGGAGGCGCTGCGCCTGGGCGCGGTGGAGGCGGAGCCGGTGCAGCCGCGCGTGCTCACCGCCCGGCACGACCTGATCCTGGCGCTGGAGGACGAGACCGAGCAGGTGTTCGCCGCGGTCACCTTCCGCGCCGACCTGTTCGACGACGCCACCGCCGGGCGGATGCTGGAGCACCTGCGCGTGCTGCTGGACGGCATCGCCGCCGATCCCGGCCGCCACGTCTCCGCGCTGCCGCTCCTCACCCCCGCCGAGCGCGACCGCGTCCTCGCGGAGTGGAACGCCACCGGCGCCCCCTTCCCGGACGGCGTCTGCCTGCACGAGCTGGTGGAGGAGCAGGCCCGCCGCACCCCCGACGCCGTGGCGATCGCCTACGGCGCCCGCACCCTCACCTACGCCGAGCTGGACCGCGCCGCCGCCCTCCTCGCCCGCGACCTCCGCGCGCGCGGCGTCGCCCCGGAGGTGCGGGTGGCGCTGTTCATGGAGCCCGCCCCGGAGATGCCGGTCGCGCTGCTCGCCGTGCTCAAGGCCGGCGGCGCGTACGTCCCGCTGGACACCGGGAGCCCGCCGGAGCGGCTGGCCTGGACCCTGGCGGACTGCGGCGCGCGACTGGTGCTGACGCAGGCGGAGGTCGCGCGCCGGCTGCCGGAGTTCGGGGGGGAGGTCATGGTGTGCGACACCTCTCACCCCCCGGCCCCCTCTCCCACCTCGACCCCCCTCCCCCCGGCCCCCTCCCCCGCAAGGGGGGAGGGGGAGCACGACGGTGCGGAGGAATCGACAGCCGTTGCAGGCTGTTCCCTGTTCCCTGTTCCCTGTTCCCTCGCGTACGTCATCTACACCTCCGGCTCCACCGGCCGCCCCAAGGGCGTGCTCGTCCCGCACCGCGGCGTGTGCAACTCCACGGCGGCGTACGTCCGCGCCTACGGGATCGGCGCGGGGTCGCGGGTGCTGCTCTTCGCGCCGCTGCACTTCGACGCGTCGGTGCTGGACGTGTTCACCGCGCTCTGCTCCGGGGCGACGCTGGTGCTCGCCTCGCGCGAGGAGCTGATGCCGGGGGAGGGGCTGACGGAGCTGCTGCGCCGCGAGCGCATCACCCACCTCAAGATCACCCCGTCCGCGCTGGCGGTGACGCCCCCGGCGGAGCTGCCGGAGCTGGAGGCGGTGATGGTGGGCGGCGAGACGTGCGGCGCCGAGCTGGTGGCGCGCTGGGCGCCGGGGAGGCGCTTCTTCAACGGCTACGGCGCCACCGAGCACAGCGTGCGCTGCACGGCGCTGCTCTGCACGGACGCCACGCGGCCGCCCCCGGTGGGCCGGCCCATCGCCAACGCGCGGCTGTACGTGCTGGACGCGCGCCTGGAGCCCGTCCCCGTCGGCGTACCCGGCGACGTGTACATGGCCGGCCTGCAGGTGGCGCGCGGCTACCTGGACCGCCCGGAGCTGACCGCGGAGCGCTTCGTCCCCGACCCGTACGCGGGCGAGCCGGGCGCGCGGATGTACCGCTCGGGAGACCGCGGGCGCTGGCTGGCGGACGGGACGCTGGAGTTCGTGGGGCGCACCGACTTCCAGGTCAAGGTGCGCGGCTTCCGCATCGAGCCGGGCGAGGTGGAGGCCGCGCTGCTGGAGCACCCCGCGCTGGCCGACGCCGTGGTGGTCGCCCGCGGCTCGGCGGCGGAGGAGCGGCACCTGGTGGCCTACGTCGCGCCGCTCCCGGGCGCGGAGGCCCCGTCCGGCCCCGAGCTGCGGGAGCGGCTGCGCGGGCGGCTCCCGGAGCACATGGTCCCCTCGGCGGTGGTGGTGCTGGAGACGCTTCCCCTTACTGCCAACGGCAAGACCGACCGCGGCGCGCTCCCCGACCCGGCGCCGGAGACGGCCGGCGGGGGCCGCGTCGCCCCGCGCACCCAGGCCGAGGAGGTGCTGGCCGCCATCTGGGCCGGCGCGCTGGGCGTGGACGCCGTGGGCGCGCACGACGACTTCTTCGCGCTGGGCGGGCACTCGCTGGCGGCCACGGTGGTGGCAGCGCGGGCGCGCCGTGCGTTCGGGGTGGAGCTGCCGCTGCGCGCCATCTTCGAGGCGCCCACCGTCGCCGGGGTGGCGGAGCGCATCGGGGCGCTGCTCGCCGCCGGGGCGGGGGAGGGGGTCCCGCCGCTGGAGCCGGCCCCGCGGGACGGGCCGGTGCCGCTCTCGTTCGCGCAGCGGCGGCTCTGGTTCGTCGAGCAGCTGGACCCCGGTACCACGGGGCACAACCTGGCCTACCCGCTGCGCCTGCGCGGGCCTCTGCACCCGACGGCGCTCGGGCGCGCGCTGACCGACGCCGCGCGCCGGCACGAGGCGCTGCGCACCCGCTTCCCGCTGGCCGACGGCCGGCCGGTGCAGGACGCCGCCCCGCCCGCCCCGGTGCCGCTCCCCCGGGTGGACCTGTCCGGCCTCGCGCCCGGGGCGCGGGAGCGCGAAGCGGAGCGGCTGGCGCTGGCGGAGACGCGGCACGCGTTCGACCTGGCGCGCGGGCCGCTGCTCCGCGCCCGCCTCCTCCGCCTGGGCGAGGCCGACCACGCGCTCCTGCTGACCGTCCACCACATGGTGTTCGACGGGTGGTCGCTGGGCGTGCTGCACCGCGAGCTGGCGGAGCTCTACGCGGCGTGCGTGGACGGGCGCGAGCCGGCGCTCCCGGAACTGCCGGTGCAGTACGCCGACTACACGCTCTGGCAGCGCGCCGCCCTGGCCGGCGGGGCGACGGAGGCCCGGCTCGGCTGGTGGAAGGAGCGGCTGGCGGGCGCGCCGCCGCTGCTGGAGCTGCCGACGGACCACCCCCGCCCCGCCGTGGCGGACACGCGGGGCCGCCGCGTGGACTTCGTCGTCCCGGGCGAGGCCGCGGCGGGCCTGCGCGCGCTCGCCCGGCGCGAGGGGGCCACGCCGTTCATGGCGCTCCTGGCCGCCTGGCAGACGCTGCTGGCCAGGTACGCGGGCGAGGACGACGTGGTGGTGGGCGCGCCCGTCGCGGGGCGCACCCGGGCGGAGCTGGAGCCGCTGGTCGGCTTCTTCGTGAACACGCTGGCGCTGCGCACCGACCTGGGGGGAGATCCCGCCTTCCGCGAGCTGCTGGGGCGCGTTCGCGAGGGGACGCTGGGCGCGTTCGCGAACCAGGACGTGCCGTTCGAGCGGCTGGTGGAGGAGCTGGGCGTGCCGCGCTCGCTCGCGCACACGCCGCTCTTCCAGGTGATGTTCACGCTCCAGAACGCGGAGCGCTCCCGCCTCCGGCTCCCCGGCGTCCGCGCCGAGGCCATGGAGTACGGGACGGAGTCCGCGCGCTTCGACCTGGCGCTCACGCTGGTCGAGGCGCCGGACCGGCTCTGGGGCCGCCTGGTGCTCCGCGCCGACCTGTGGGAGGAGGCCGCCGGCCGGCGCATCGCGGCGCACTTCCTGGCCCTGCTGGAGGCCGCCGTGTCCGACCCCGCGCGCCGCCTCTCCGCGCTCCCCCTGCTCGCCCCCGACGAGCGCCGCGAGGTGCTGGAGCGCTGGAACGCCGGGCCGGACGTCCCCCGCACCCGCCCCGTCCACGAGCTGCTCGCCGGGCGCGCGGCGCGCACCCCGGACGCCCCCGCCGTGCTCCATGGCGCCGAGACGCTGAGCTGCGCCGGGCTGGACCGCGAAGCCGAGGGGATCGCGCGGATCCTGCGGGCGCGCGGCGTCGGCCCGGAGGCGCGCGTGGGCGTCTGCCTGGAGCGGGGACCGCGCCTGGTCGCCGCCGTGCTGGGCGTGTGGAAGGCCGGCGGCGCCTTCGTGCCCCTGGACCCGGAGCACCCCGCCGCCCGCCTGGCGCACGTCCTTGCCGACTCCGGGATCCGCGTGCTGCTGACGCAGGAGTCGCTGCGCGGCCTGCTGCCGGAGTTCGCGGGCGAGGTCGTCTCGCTCGACACCCCCCTCCCCCCGGCCCCCTCCCCCACGAGGGGAGAGGGGGAGAACGACGGTGCGGAGGAATCGACAGCCGTTGCAGTTGCAGGCTGTTCCCTGTCCCCTGTTCCCTGTTCCCTGGCGTACGTCATCTACA
>JBFMFL010000153.1:0-16191 GCA_040752145.1 Gemmatimonadota bacterium | reverse complement strand
CGCAGGACACCCCGGCGGGCGCGGCGCCCACCCCGGTCCCCGGGCAGGGGGCGGCCGCGGGCGCGCGGCAGGGGCAGCCCTCCGTCGTGCCGGCGGGCGGCGGTGACGGGCAGCAGGCGGGCGGGCGCGTCAAGGCGTCGCCGCTGGCCCGGCGGCTGGCCACGGAGGCGGGGGTGGAGATCTCCGGCGTGCAGGGGAGCGGCCCCGGCGGGCGCATCGTGAAGCGCGACGTCCAGCAGGCGGCGCAGGGCGGCGCCCAGCGTCCCGCCGCGGAGGCGGCGGCCGCGGCGGCGCAGGCTCCCGCGGCGGAGGCCCCGCAGGCGGCCGCTCCGGCGCCCGTGCCCGCTGCGGCCGGCGCGGCGCACGACCACCCGCTCACGCAGATGCGGAAGACGATCGCCAAGCGGCTGGCGCTCTCCTCCGGCCCGGTCCCCCACTTCTACCTCACGGTGGAGATCGACATGGGGGAGGCCATGGCGCTGCGCAAGCGGATCAACGAGCGCATGGCCGACCAGGGGGTCAAGGCCTCGCCCAACGACCTGATCATCAAGGCGGTGGCCAGTGCGCTGCGGAAGCACCCGTTCGTGAACGCGTCCTGGACGGGCGAGGCGATCCGCCTGTACGACGTGGTCCACATCGGCGTGGCGGTGGCGGTGGAGGAGGGGCTCATCACCCCGGTGGTCCGCGACGCGGACCGCAAGGGCGTGGGCGAGATCTCGCAGGAGGTCAGGGAGCTGGCCGGGCGCGCCCGCGACAAGAAGCTGAAGCCGGAGGAGTACAGCGGCTCCACCTTCTCCATCTCCAACCTGGGGATGTTCGGGATCGAGCAGTTCACCGCGGTCATCAACCCGCCCGAGGCGGCGATCCTGGCCGTGGGGGCCGTCGAGGACCGGGTCGTGGTGGTGAACGGCGAGATGGCGGTGCGTCCGCGGATGCACGTGACGCTCACCTGCGACCACCGGGTGATCGACGGGGCCACGGGGGCGCAGTTCCTCCAGACGCTCAAGCGGTACCTGGAAGACCCGATGATGATGATCGCCTGATCGTCTCGTCTTCTTCTGGAATGGAGTTCGGGAGCCCCCGGCCGCGGCATCGGCCGGGGGCTCCCGGCGTTCCGGGGGGCCGGGTCCGGAATACAAGCGTATTGCGAGACAGGCGGCGCCTCGTTATCCTCTTACCCTTCATTCCGCGCTGTTGGTGTGCATGGCAGCGGAGCCAGCATGCCGGTCTTTCCTTCCGCATCTTTCCACAGGAGTCCCCCCCATGAGCACGATGGCCCCCGCCGCTTCCCTCGACACGCAGCGCATGATGATGTACGACGCCAACAAGAAGTCCGTGGGCGTCGCTTTCCTGCTCTGGTTCTTTCTCGGCGGCCTGGGCGCCCACCGCTTCTACATGGGCAAGACCGGCAGCGCCATCGCGATGGCGGCCATCACGGTCGTGTCGCTGGCGCTCACCGTGGTCTTCATCGGGTTCTTCACGCTGGGCATCGTCGGCATCTGGGCCCTGGTGGACGCCTTCATGATCTCGGGGTGGGTCAACGCGCACAACGCCCAGCTCATCAACCGGCTGAGCGCGTAGCGATCGGGCGGGCGCCGGCGCCTCGTTCCGGAGATGAGAGCCCCCGGCCGGGTTGTCGGCCGGGGGCTCTCGTCTTTTGCGGCAACGGCATTTTGACGGCAGCGGCGAGTTGGGGCGTGCCCCTCGCCGGCGCCCGGGTGTGCCTGGAGGTCGGCGGAACGAGTCGGCGCTCCCGGGCGGATCTCGCCCCGTGTCAGCGGCCCGGCGCGGTCCACGCGACCACCGCGCCGCACGCGGAGCCCGGCGTGCGGAAGCGCGGCGGCAGCTCGGTGTGGTCGCGGTACACCTCCACGGCGGCGAGCGGCGCGTCCAGGAGCCCGGCCGTCTCCTCCTGGCTCACCGGCCTCCCGTCCACGAACACGGGGAGCTGGCACGGCTGGTCGCTCCCCAGCGCCCGCGGCGCGAAGGCGACGAACCCGCGCTTCACCAGCCGCACCTGCATCCCGGCGCTCCGGATCACCGCCGCGAGGTCCTTGCCTTCCAGCTCCCGGCCGGTGAAGAACGCCCCCGAGGCCATGCGCCGGCGGTCGTAGAACCCGGCGGTCTCCAGAGCGCGCTCCCGGCGCGCGGCCACCACCGTCACCCCCTCCAGCGCGACCGGCTCCGCGGCGGACGCGCCGGCGGCGCGGACCGGGGTCCGCAGGTGGAGCCTCCGGACCTCGCCGGCCGCCACGCGGACCGTGTCCGGGCGCCCCCGCACCCCCGCCGACTCCACGTGCACGCCGAGCGGCACGTCCGCGGGAACGCCGCACACGCGGAAGCGCCCCCGCTCGTCCAGACCGGCCGTCGCCTGCTTTCCCTCGCGGCTCACCACCACCGGAGGGCCGCCACCGGCGCCGCTGCCTGCGTGGAACTGCTCGTTGACGACGTCCCAGCGGCTCCAGTCCACCGTCACGGCGGAGCCCTCCACCCCCGCCGCCCCTCCCGCCACCGTCCCCAGCAGCACCCCCTGCCTCGGGGCGAGCCCCCCGGGGCAGAGGAGCGCGACGATCTCGTGCGTGGACGGCGCGGCCAGCTCCACCCGCGCCTCCCCGTCGCGGCGCAGCTCCACCTCCCGCGCGGGAGCGGGGATCCCCAGCGAGTCCAGGCGCGGGTGGTCCACCTCCACCCGGTAGCGCCCCTCCGGGAGATCCCCCATCCGGAACCGCCCGTCCACGCCGGTCTGTGCGGCGTACGGGGTCCCCGCCAGCCGCACGGCGACACCCGGCAGCGGCCCGGCGCCCGCGCTGTCACGCACCACGCCGACGAGCCGGGCGCGCCCCGCGGCGCGCACCAGCTGCCCGGCGGCCGTGCGGATCTCCAGGATCTCGCCGCCCTCCTCGCGGATGGCCTGCACCGTGCCGCGGGCGAGGCTGGCGCCGCCCAGGCGCATCACCCGCTGCGCCACCCGGGGCATGCGGATGCGCCAGCGCCGCACCACCCAGGCGCCGCCCGGGAGGCGCTCGAACTCCACCCGGCCGCCCAGGTGCTCCGTGGGGCCGTCCAGCTCCGGGGCGGGGTAGGCGAAGTCCAGGTGCCGCAGCTCGGCGGACTCGCGGTCCACCCAGAGCACGCCGAGGATCCCCTTTCCCGCCGCCGCCCGCGCCGGCTCGAAGGCCAGCCCCACCAGCCCCGGCTGCTGCCTCCCGCCCGGCTCCACGCGGAAGCAGTGCGCGTCCAGGAACGCGTCCGAGAGGAGGACCGCCGCGTCCGGCGCGAAGTACAGGCTGGTGTCGCCACGGGACTGGACGTAGCCCTGCTCCGCGAGCTCGTCCGGGGGAAGGGTGCGGTAGGGGTTCGCGGCCGTCCCCGTCAGCTGCCTGCCCGCCTCCCTGCGCACCGCCAGCGAGGCGGGGTCCAGCTCGCGCTCGTGCTGCGCCAGGCGGAAGGAGAAGGAGCGCTGGCGCTCGGTCCAGGCGGCCACCCCGAGCGCCTTGCGCACCTCGTCCCACACCGCCGCCGCCTGCTCGCCCGCCTGCGGCAGGGCGCGGCACCGCTTGCGCTCGCGGCGCACCACCAGCCCCTCCAGCGCGAACGCCGCGGCGGCGGGCGCGGCGAGGCGCACGTCCAGCGTCTGCCCGGCGGCCAGCTCCACCCCCCGCGAGGCGGCGCCCCGCACCCCGATCCGCTCCGCCCGCAGCTGGAACCGCCCCGCGGCCGGAGCACGCACGAGGAAGGCGCCGTCCGCGCCGCTGAGCGCGCCGCCCACCTGGTTCCCCGCCGCGTCCAGCAGCACCACCAGGGTGCCGGGGACGGGACGGTCGCTCCCCTCCTCCACCAGCGTGCCGCGCACCGCCTGGGCGGGGAGCGCCCGGCAGGCGGCGGCGAGGAGCAGGCCCAGGAGGAGGACGGCCCGGGACGTCGAGACGTGGGTCATGGATTCCGGAGGAGGAGTCGTTGCAGGCGGCCCCGGACGTCCCGGGCCGCTCCGTACGGCGGTGCGATCTCCAGGCACGCCGGGGCACCCGCGTGAGGGATGCGCGCCCGGCAGGGCCGAGACCCGCCGGCCGTTCGGCGGGGCTCGGCGGAGTTACGCACGGTATCGTGCGTTACTCCGCGCGCAGCCCGACCCGAGCGCCAGCGAGGGCACGCCCGACACCCTGCCGTTCAAAAAAGCCGTTCCGGATCACGTCCCCGGGCGCCGCGCGTGCGGCCCCTTGCCGGCGGTGTAGATCACCAGCGCGCCGCCCCGGGCCGCGGTCCCGTAGCGCCCCATGGCGGAGACGGCGGGGATGAACTGGATGCTCTCGATCTCGCCGAGCGGGCGGGAGACCAGCTCGCGCATTCCCTCCGCCACCTCCACGTCGTCGATGATCACCGCCGCGCACGGGCTGCCCAGCATCCTGCGGCGCTCCACCACGCACACCCCCTGCACCGTGCCGGAGCCGCTGTTGGCGTGGTCCTCCTGCACGGCGACGCCGGGGAAGCGCCGCACCAGGTCGCCGACGTGGCCGGCCACCGAGCGCAGCGATTCGATCTCGGAGCGGAGGACCAGGTCCGTGCGGGTGCCGCCGGCGCGGGCGGCGCGCCCCTCCGGCGTGGAGGCGGTGACCGCCAGCCCCTCCAGCACCACCGCGCGCGGCGCCGGCAGCACCAGGTCGTGCAGCGTGGGGCGGTCCGCGCCGGCCCGCACCTCCGCCGCCACGCTCCCCGCCGACCCGGCCCGCGCCTGCACCGCCACCCCGGGCGGCACCGCGCAGGCCACGTAGCGGCCGCCCGCGTCCGTCCACGCCAGCGCGCGCCCCGCCGGCGCCGCCCCGGCCGCGGCCCAGGTGAGCAGCACCGGCGTCCCCGGCGGGGGGACCGCCCCCTCCTGCTTCACCGTCCCGGCGACCACCCCGGTTCCCGGGCGGCGCTCCGCGGGGGAGCAGCGCCCGGCCAGCACCACCGCGAGCGGGGGGATGGCGAGCCGCACCTGGTTGTCGGCGCCGCGGCGCAGCTCCACGGCGACGGGCCGGCCCGCGAATTCCAGCGAGTCGGCGCGCGGGTGGGTGAACACCACGCTGAAGCGCCCCTCCGACACGTCGGCGATGCGGAAGCGCCCCTCCGCGTCCGTCTCCGCCTCCACCGCGGTGCCGGCGAGCCGCACCCGCGCCCCCGCCAGCGGAGCGGCGCGCGTGCTGTCCCACGCCACCCCGGCGAGCGACGCGCGCGCCGCGGAGCGGATCAGCTCGCCCGAGGGCGAGCGCACCTCCAGCACCTCCCCCGCCGCCTCGCGGATCCCGGCGATCCGCCGCCGCTCGAACCGGTTCGAGGCGACCCGCAGCGTGTCCGTGCCCACCACCGGGACGCGGATGCGCCAGCGCGGGACGATCCACTCCCCGCCGGGGAGTCGCTCGAACTCCACCCGCCCGCCCAGCCGGTCGGTGGCGCCGCGCAGCTCCAGCCCCGTGTACTCGAACTCCAGGTGGCGCAATTCCGCGCTCCGCGGGTCGATCCACAGGGCGCCGCGCACGTCCGCCAGCCTGCGCCCGCGCACCGGCTCGAAGGCCAGCCCCACCATCCCCCGCGTCTCCCCCTCGCCCTGCTGCACGCGGAAGCAGTGGGTGTCCAGGAACTCGTCCGAGAGCAGCACCGCCGCGTCGGGGGCGTAGTACACGGTGGAATCGCCCTCCTGGCGGGTGAAGCCCTCCCGCGCCAGCTGCTCCGCCGGCGCCGCCACGAAGGGGCTCCCCGCGAACCCGACCAGCCGCCGCCCCTGCTCCGACTGGACCCGGAGCGCCACGTCCATCACCCGCTCGTGCTGCTGGATGGAGTAGCGGAAGCGCCGGCGCGACTCCGTCCAGGCCGCGGCGCCCAGCGCCTTGCGGGCCTCCTCCCAGAGCGCCGCCGTCTGCTCGCCCGCCTCCGGGAGGGCGGCGCAGCGCCGCTTCTCCGCCTGCACCACCAGCCCCTCCAGCTGCACCGCCGCGCCGCTCGTCTCCAGCCCGTACGCCAGCGTCTGTCCGGCGTCCAGCCGGAGCGCCGGCGAGCGCGCCGCCGCGTAGCCCACCCGCTCGGCCCGCAGCGTGTAGCTCCCCGGCGCGGGCGCCTGCACCAGGAAGCCGCCCGCCGCGTCCGTGAAGCCGCCCCCCACCTGCTTCCCCGACGCGTCCAGCAGCACCACGAACGCCCCCGCCACCGGGCGCCCGCCGGCGCCCTCCACCAGCTCCCCGCGCACCGCCTGCGCGCCCAGGGAGCGCGCGCAGACGAGGAAGGCGACGACCGGGAGCAGCCGTTTCCAGCGAGCCATGGAAGGGAGGGGTGAGGGACCGGGGGAAGGAGCGCCCCCCGCGAGGGCGCATTCAGGCCGGACACACCAAGATGCACGCCCGGCGCGCCGGACGGAATACCGCACGACCGCGACAAAAACCCGGGGGCCCCTCCCGCCTCCGGAGAAGCCCCCGCCGCTCACCCGCCGTTCAGGGTACTTCGTAAATCAGTTCACTTTCGCACTCCCGCACTCCCGCACTTTCGCACTGCCGCACTTCACCTTCACTGCGGCCGCGTCCACACCGCGATCACCCCGCACGCCGAGGTGCGGCGGTTGAACTCCGGCGGCACCTGCGACGCGCCGCGGTAGATCTCCAGCCCCTCCACGTCGCCGGCCGCGATCTCGTCGATGTTGAAGCCGGGGCCGATCAGCTGGCCGTCCACGAAGTACTGCACCGGGCAGGGCCGGGAACCCGCGCGCGACATGGTCACGTACGAGTCGCCGCGCAGCCCGTTGGGCGCGAAGCTCAGCCCGGACACGGTGCGCAGCGCGTCGCTGAGGTACTGCGGGCGGCGCCGCTCGATGTCGGCGCGGGTGAGGAATGCGCCCAGCCCGTTCCTGCGGCGCCGGTCGAAGCCGGCGCGCTCCAGGTACTCGGCCCCCCAGTTGCGCCGCTTGGCGTCCACCCGGATCGCCGCCACCGGGATCGCCTCGATCTCCAGCTCGAAGGCCAGCTGCGTGGACTGCCCCGCCTTGAGGTCCGCCAGCTTGAGCCGGGTGGAGTAGCCCAGCCGCCGCACCTCCACCGTCTGCACCCCGGCCGGCACCCCGGCCAGGCGCAGCCGCCCGCCGGCGTCCGTGACCGCCGCGATCCCGGCGCCCACCACGGAGACCCGCGCCCCCATCACCGGCTGCCCGGACTCCTTGGAGGTGACCGACACCACCAGCGCGGAGGAGCCGGTCTGGGCGCGCGCCTCCCCGGCCGCCAGGGAGCAGAGGGCCAGGAGGCCGGCCGCGAGGCGGCGGAGGGGCGAGCCGAGGTGGAGCGCGCTCATGGCGGGGCGGGGTGCGGGGTGAGGATCGCTACGCGCACATGAGGAAGGATGCGGGGGAAACCCGCCCGGGTCAAGCGTTTGAAGGTTCGCGCGGGCGCTCCTCCCCCGCCCTTCTGCGCAGGTCGTTGACCAGCCGGTGGCTGCGCCGCGTCGTCTCCGGCTCGCGGAAGCGCGGGCTCAGGCGCAGCACGATCTCCACCGCCGTGGGCAGGTCCATCAGGTGCCCGGGCGACACGTACACCGGCTTCACCCCCGCGCGGGTCCTCACCGCCATCCCCACCGTCTCGCCGCGGTGCACCAGCGGCGCCGTGGCGCCCCGCTCCTCCCCCAGCGGCCCGTGCGTCCCCACCAGGATCGACTTGGCGCAGCCGATGGAGGGGACGTCCAGCAGCAGCCCGCCGTGGCACGCCACCCCGAAGCGGCGCGGGTGCGCCGTCCCCTGCCCGTCGAACACCAGCACGTCCGGCCGGCGCTCCAACCGCTCCCACGCCGCGGCGATGGGCGGCAGCTCGCGGAAGGAAAGGTACCCCGGCACGTACGGGAAGCGCAGCTCCGCCTCGGCGCCCGCCTCCGCCACCGTCGCCAGCGAGTCCAGCTCCAGCACCACGATCCCGGCGTACCCCCGGGTGGCGAAGCGCTCGAACGACATGTCGGCGCCGCCCGCCAGCCGCGGCGCGAAGTGCGGCGGCGGCTCCGGCACCAGCCGCGCCCGCAGCTCCTCCTGGATGCGCTTCGCCTCCTGCGGCGTCACGTCCCACCGGTGCTCCGCCATCCCCACCTCCTCGCGCGTGGTCCCCGCCCGGCCGCGCCCGGCACCGGCCGCAAGCCGCGCGCCGCGCCCCTGGCAGGCTCCGCGGGCGGCCTGTAGTTTCCGGCACGCCGCGCCGCAGGACTCCCCTCCGCCCCGTGCCCCGGAGGTCCCCGCATGACGCCCGACGCACCCGCCGAGCCCCTCCCCCGCGAGCAGGCCGACGGCTCCCGCGCCCGCGAGGGACTGCGCGTGAGCCTTCCCGGACCGGCGTACCGGGTGCACACCCCGCGGCTGGTGGTGCGCTGCTGGGAGCCGCGCGACGCGCCGCTGCTGTCGGCGGCGGTGGAGGCCAGCCTGGAGCACCTGCGCGCCTGGATGCCCTGGGCCGCCGCCGAGCCCAAGGACCTGGAAACGCGCATCGAGGACCTGCGCCGCTTTCGGGGCAACTTCGACCTGGGCGTGGACCTGATGTACGGGATCTTCGACCGCCCCGAGGCGCGGGTGCTGGGCGGGACGGGGCTGCACACGCGCGCCGGGGAGCGCCGGGAGGTGGGCTACTGGATCCACGCCGGGCACGTAGGGCGGGGGCTCGCCACCGAGGCCGCGGCCGCGCTCACCCGGGTGGCGTTCGAGGTGGAGCGGGTGCGCCGCCTGGAGATCCGCTGCGACCCGCTGAACGCGCGCAGCGCCGCCATCCCCGCCAAGCTGGGCTTCCGGCACGAGGCCACGCTGCGCGGCGACGCCCTGGCGCCCGACGGCGGCCCCCGCGACACCATGGTCTGGGGCCTCCTCGCCGACGAGTACCCGGAGTCGCCCGCCATGGCCTCCATCGTCGAGGCGTTCGACGCGGTGGGGCGGCGGATCATCTGAACGGATTTTTCCGGCGATTCGGGCGTGCCCCCGGCTGGCGCCGGGGTCGGGCTGCGGCTCCGTAACGCAGCAAACGACGCTGCGTAACGGAGTCGAGCCCCGGCAAACTGTCGCCGGGTCTCGCCCCTTCGGGCCGGCATCCCTCACGCAACTGCCTGCCCCACCTCGGGATCCAGCAGTTGTCCCCTCTCCCAGAAATGGGAGAGGGTGGCGAGCCTCAAGCGAGCCGGGTGAGGGCCGTTCGCAGGCTGTCCCCTGTAACCTGTCCCCTGTCCCCTATCCGTCATGCAGCGCACCAGGTTCATCGAGCACCGCGGCCGGCGCATCCTGCTGCTGGACTACTCCGGCATCCGCGACCCGGCGGAGGCGCTGCGGGAGATCGAGGCGTCCAGGGAGGTGGTGAGCGCGCAGGCGCCGGGCTCCCTGCTCACCCTCACCCACGTGCGCGACGCGCGCTACAACGCCGAGGTGATCCAGGCGCTCAAGGCGCTGGCGGAGCACAACCGGCCCTACGTGCGCGCCGGCGCGGTGGCGGGGATGTCCGGCATCCACCGCGCCGTGTTCAGCACCATCCTGCTCTTCACCCGGCGCGCGCTCAAGGCGTTCGACGACCTGGACGCGGCCAAGGACTGGCTCGCGGAGCAGTAAGCACCAGGCATTGATCCCAAACACGCGCGGAGCGGGGCGCCTTGTGGCGCTCCGCTCCGCGTGTCTGACGAGGTCGGGGGACCCACTACAGGTTGGATCAGTTGGCGATGGTGCTGTCCGGCGATTCGCTGCCCTCCTGACCGGTGCAGTTGCACACGGGGTTGCCCGACCAGAAGGCGCAGGTGCAGGTGCAGTTTCCGGTTCCGGTGCAGGTCCCGTACTTACAGCTGACGGAGCAGCGGTCCTCGGTGAACGCGTAGGCGCGCTGGACGAGGTTGGGGGAGAAGAATAGCGTGGCCCCGGCGACGAGCGTCAGGAGGGCGAGCCTGAGGGTGACGGCCCTGCGGTGAGCGGTGCCTTTCATGAGACCTCCGGTGGAAGAATGTACAGGGTGGGTTCTGCGTGGCGGTGGATCCCCCGATCCCGGCCGGCTCAGCGCTCGCCGGGCGAGCGGTCGATCCACTCCATGATTTCCCGCTTGGCCAGCGCGTTGAGCGGACCCGCATAGATCCGCCGGACCGCGCCGCTCTCGACCAGGAGGGTGGCGGGCGTGGCCTCCACCCGCAGACGGTTTTGCATCGTCGCGGAGTCCACGGCCATCACATCCACCCGCCCCTCCAGCCCGCGCCAGAACTCCGCGGCGCCCGGGATCCCGTCCAGCGTCACAGCGAGGACTCGCACCGGCCGCCCCTGCGCCCCGCCGAGCAGGTCCACCCAGTTCCACACGTTGCCTCGGGTGGGGACGCACGCCGGGTCGAAGACGAACACGACGGCGCGCCCCAGGCCGCCCAGTTCCACCGGCTCGCCGCCGTTCAGCGGCCGCGCGACGGCTCTCGCCAGCGGGCGCACCGTCACGACGGACGAGGAGGGCTCACCCTCGTACCGCAACGCCGCGTTCAGCTCGCGGACCGCCGTCCCACCCCGCCACACCAGCGTCCCCACCAGGAGGCCGAGGGCCGCGGCGGCAACCTTCCACCTCCGGCCCGAAGGCCGTGATTCACGTGTCATCGGCGGTAGACCTCCAGGTGGTCCACGGCCATGTCGTCGCGGCGGACGCCGTAGACGCGGCCGTGCCGGGCGAGCAGGGGCTCGAAGCCATCTGGGTAGCGGAGGCTCCCCCGTGGCGCGCCGACGGACGCGTATTCGTCCCAGGTGCGGGAGCGCCCCTCCCACTCGTCGTCCACGTCGAAGCGGCGCGCCGCCACGCCTCCATCCTCCAGCGCCAGTGCGCCGGTGAGCGCCGGGCGGGTCGCGGCGAAGTACTCCCGGTTGACCGCTTCCAGCAGCAACATCGGAATTTTCCGACTGTACATGCCGCGCTCCTGCGACTCCCGCAGGTTGATCACCCGCTCCCGCCGGGTGACCGAACCGTGCTTCCAGGGGCGCGTCACCCGCCGGACGGCGCGGTCCGCGCCCACGCGGTACACCTCGTACGGGCCGCCCGGGACGAACGCCACCGACCCGTCCGGGAAAGCGTCCCAGGTGGGTGCCGGGGTGAACGAGGGCGGGGCCGACCAGTGATAGCTGGTGCTGGTCGTCCCATAGGTGCGGTGCTCCGCCTCGATGGTGGGGATGGCGAAGTCCAGCACCGTGTCGCGGACCTGCGCCAGCGTGTCCAGCCGCACCAGGTAGCCGCGCTGCCGCGACGGGGGTACGGTAAGGGGGTCGCTGCGCACCTCGATGACGAAGCCGTCCCGGTACGCCCGCAGCCGCTGCCCGGTGCGCACCACGCCCTGCTTCCCCTCCGGGAGCGGGCGCAGCGTCTCCACCACCTTGCCCTCCGGCGTCAGGACGGTGAGGCGCTGCTGCTCGTAGTCCCACACCGCCAGGCGGCCGTTCCAGGGGAGCGTCACCAGGCTGGAGGGCGACTGGTACTCCCCCGGCCCGTCCCCGCCCCGGCCGAAGTCGAAGAGGAACTCGCCCGCCCCGTCGAACGCCTTGATCCTGCGCTCCATCCGGTCCAGCACGTACACGGTGTCGCCGCCCGCGCTCGTCGTCACGTCGGCGATCTGCCCGAACAGGTAGCGCTCGTCGCCGTCCGCCGCGCCCACCGAGAAAACGCGGCGTGCGGCGGGGAGCTCCGGCGCGCGCTCCGCGGGGAGCACTTCGCCGGCGTCGAACGTGGCCACGGGCTTGGCCGCGACCGGAGCGGCGTACAGGGGAGAGGCGAGCTCCGCCTCCATCTTCTCGTTGCCGCACCCGGCGAGCGCCGCGGCCAGGCCGAGCGCGAGCAGCGGGGACGACGGTTTCCTGAGAGGGATCATCGGACGAGGGCGACGGTGGGAAGGGTGGGAGTGGTGAACGTGGCGAGGATCCGGCGGGCCTCCGCCGGGGAGGGCAGTTCGCGCAGGCTGTGCAGGGCGATGGAGTCCCCCTCCACCAGGATCCAGCGGGCGGCGTGAAGCCCCGCCCCCCTGCCGGGGGAAGCCACGGACACCCGCGCCGCCGCGGCTTCACGCGCGCAGCCGACGACCTGGGCGGACAGGGCGTACCAGCGGACGCCCTCCGGGGCGCGAAGGACGTCGCAGAGCCGCGTCTCTTCCGCTTCGGGGACCGAGTCGGAGCGCACCAGCACGGCGGTGCCGGCGGCCGGCAGCACCGTGTGAGGCGAGACCACGAGCGGCTGGCGGTGCAGCAGCGGCGACCAGGCTCTCGCCTTCAGCTCCATCTCCACGCGGCGGTGCCGGAAGTCGGCGTGGGACTCGATCCCCTTCACGCCCATCCACAGCCCGGCCGCGAGGATGCCGAGCACCAGGACGGCGAAGCGGGCGCCGTCGAGCGCGCCGAGGTCGGGAAGCGAGAACAGCAGGGCGAGCCTGCGGCGGAGTGCCTGCGGCATGGGCGTTACGGGGGAGCGACGGGGACGGTCGGAGAGGTGGAGCGGGGGCACCAGGATGAACCCGGCGCGGCGAAAAACATATGAGGGAGCCGCTGCGCGCGCAAGGGTTGTCTGGAAAGGTATGCCGCTTAGATCCAAAGCGGCCAGGGGCGAGCACGAAAGCGCGCCTTCAGCGACCCGATCGGCCCCGAAGGACGCTCCACCAGCCACTCCGTAAGCGCGCGGGTCACCTCCGGGGCGACCCCTGCGCGGGACCGGTACATCCCCCGCAGATGGAGCAGCGGCGAGGAGCGCGAGCCCCCCGCCGCCCGTTGGGCGCCCTCGTCCGTCCGCCGGCTCCGGCTACTTGCTGGTGATGACGATCGCGCCCTGGGAGTGGTTGGTGCCGTAGCGGATGGTGGCGGAGGGCGCGTCCAGGTAGACGATGGAGGCGATGGTGTTCGCCTGCAGCAGCCGGAGCTCGTCCAACCCGCCCAGGCGGTTGCCGTCCAGGTACACCACGATTTCCGACTGGCCCATCCCGGACACGGCCTGGGCGGTGCCGGCCTTGGACTCGCGGTTCGCCCCGACGGACCGCCGGGTGACCAGCCGCTCCCCCTCGCCCGTGACCTCCAGCTCCGTGGTGGTCACCATCCCGTCCCGCCCCTTGGTCCCCAGCGACATGGACTGGAGCCCGCGGATGCGCGTCCAGTCCGGGCGCAGCCGCTCGATCGCCTCCGCGGCGCTCCCCACGCGGATCGCGGCGATCTCCTCCGCGCCGATGCGGAGCCGGTCGGCCGCCGCGGGGGTGCGCGAGCTCCCCGCGACGCGCACCTCGGCCAGCGGCACCGGGCGGCCGTCCGCTCCCAGGCGCACCGGGTCGCCCGCGCGGAGGTCCTGCACGGTCAGCCCGGCGGAGGCGAGCCTGACCAGCGCGCGGGCGGGGGCGAGCCGGTCCGAGCGCACCTCGGCCGCCACGGCGGCCCCGGCGGGGATGCCGCAGGCGCGGTAGGCGCCGCGGGCGTCGGTCGTCGCCTCCGCGCGGCCTCCCCTCCCCCACGTGAGCAGCACCCGCGCGCCCTGCACCGGCTCGCCCGCCGGGTCGCGGACGGCGCCCGCCCGCGCCGGGCCCCCGCCCGGGCAGAGCGCCGCCGCCAGCGTCGCCGCCGAGGGGACGGCCAGCTCCAGCGCGGGCGGCTCGCCGCCGCGCAGCGCCACGGTCCGCACCGGGGGCGACACGCCCAGCGCCTCCAGCGACGGGTGCGAGAAGGACACCTGGTACTCCCCCTCCGGCACGTCCTCCACGCGGAAGCGGCCGTCCGGTCCCGCCGTGGCCCGGTGCGCCGTGCCCGACAGGAACACCGACGCGCCCGCGAGCGGCGCCGCGCGCAGGCTGTCGTACACGCTCCCGGCCAGCGCCAGCCGCGCGGCCGCCGGGGCGCGCGTCCCCGCCACCCGGACCTCCCCGCCCGTCTCCTGGATCCCCACCAGCCGCTCCCGCACGCGGGCGGCGCCGCCGGTGGAGCCGGTCGTCTCGCGCGTGCGCTCGGTCTCGCGGGCCAGGCGGGGCATGCGGATGGCCCAGCGGCTCACCAGCCAGGCGCCGGTGGGGAGCCGCTCGAACTCCACCCGCCCGCCCAGCTTCCCCTCCGGAAGTCCGTCGGGGAGCCCCACGTAGTCGTACTCCAGCCAGCGCAGCTCCGCGCTCCCGCGGTCCAGCCAGAACACCCCGCGCACCTCGGGGACGCCGCGCCCCCGCACCGGCTCGAAGGCGAGCCCCACCAGCCCGTCCGCGCCGCCCTCGGCGACGCGGAAGCAGTGGTCGTCCAGGAAGGTCTCCGAAAGGAGGACCTGGGCGTCCGGGGCGTAGTAGAACGTGCCGGAGGGCCCGGTCTGCACGAAGCCGCGGCGGGAGAGCGAGTCGGCGGGGATGCTGGCGAAGGGGTGGGTGGTCACGGCGGTGCCGGTGCGCCGGTCGTCGCGCAGCACCCGGAGCGAGCCGGGGTCCAGCTCCCGGTCGAAGCGGACCACCTCGTAGGTGGACTGGCGGGCGTCGCGCGCCCAGGCCGCGGCGTTCAGCGCCTTGCGCGCCTCGGTCCACAGGGTGGCGGCCGCCTCCCCCTCGCCGGGGCGGACCTGGCAGCGCCGCCCGGAGGCGCGCACCGAGATCCCCTCCAGCAGCACCGCCTGCGCGGGGGCCACCAGCCGCTGCTCCACGCTCTCGCCCGCGCTCAGCACGAGCGCAGGGGAAACGGCGCTCCCGTGCCCCACGCGCTCGGCGCGCAGCGTGTACGTCCCCGGCGCGGGGGCGGCCAGCGAGAAGCGGCCGTCGGCGCCGGTGAGCGCCCCCGCCCGCGCCTTCCCGGACGCGTCCAGCAGGAGCACCATCGCGCCGGGGACGGGCGCGCCGCCGGACTCCGCCACGACGGAGCCGCGCACCGCCTGGGCGGCGAGGGGGAGGGGGGCGAGCAGCCAGGCGAGCAGGAGCGCCGGACGGAGCATGGCGGGTCTCCGTGGAGGGGTGGGGCGCGCGGGGCGGGCGCCGCCGCGCTCCTCTACTCGTAGCGCAGCGACTCCACCGGGTCAAGGCTGGCGGCGCGCCGCGCGGGAAAGAGCCCCGCGAGCAGGCCGACGGCGGCCGGGATCCCCACCGTGGACAGGGCGATGGGCCAGGACAGCTCGGGTTTGGCCAGGAACTGGGGTTCAGCGGGAGCCCGGGGATCGTGCGGCGTGACGGAAATGTCCGGAGCGCGTATGTTGGTCGCGGGGGCGGTACCGACGGGACACGCGCGACGCGGGAGGACGGGATGGACGTGAGGATCCTGGCGGTGCCGTACGACTCGGGCCGCCGCGAGTGGCGGATGGGCCGCGGCCCGGAGCAGCTGCTGCGCGCGGGGCTGGAGGACGCGCTGCGCGCCCGCGGCCACCGCGTGGCGACCGAGCGCGTGGATGCGGATGCGGAAACGGGCGAGGTGGCGGGCACCTTCCTGCTGGCGCGCACGCTGGCGGAGCGGGTGCGCGAGGCGGCGCCGGCCTTTCCGCTGGTGCTCTCCGGCAACTGCTCGGCGGCGCTGGGGGTGCTGGGCGGGGTGGGGCCGGCGGGGGTGCTGTGGCTGGACGCGCACGCCGACCTGAACACCCCGGAGACCTCGCGCAGCGGCATGGTGGACGGGATGTCGCTGGCCATGGCGACGGGGCGCTGCTGGACGGGGATCGCCGGCACCATCCGCGGCTTCCTCCCCGTCCCCGACGAGTTCGTGGTGCTGGCCGGCGCGCGCGACCTGGACCCCGGCGAGCGGGTGATCCTGGCCCGCTCCGGCATCGCCGGCGTGGACGTGCCGCGCCTCCGCGAGGAGGGCGTGGAGGCCGCCTTCGCCCCGGCGCTCGCCGCGCTGGCGGAGCGCGTGGACCGCCTGTACCTGCACGTGGACCTGGACGTGCTGGACCCGGACGAAGCGCGCGCCAACGGGTTCGCCGCCCGCGGCGGCCTCACCCTGGACGAGGTGGAGGCCGCCGTGCGCCTGGCCGGCTCGCGCCTGGAGATCGCCGGCGCGACGCTCTCGGCGTACGACCCGGAGGCGGACGCGGAGGGAAAGGTGCCGGCCGCGGCGGCGCGGATCGCGGCGGCGGTGGTGGAGAGTGCGAAAGTGCGAAGTGCGGGAGTGCGAAAGTGAACGGCAACGGCGGCCCCCACCCGGCGGCCTGAGAGCCGCCACCCTCCCCTGTGCCGGGGGAGGGGAATCTCCACGCTGACGATCCTCGCGTTCGCCGTGTCGTGCTCCCCCTCTCCCCTTGT
>JBFMFL010000152.1:0-16219 GCA_040752145.1 Gemmatimonadota bacterium | reverse complement strand
CCGTGACCTAACCCTTCGGGGGAGGAGCGGCCGAAGGCGAGCTCGGTGACTGGGGCGAAGTCGTAACAAGGTAGCCGTAGGGGAACCTGCGGCTGGATCACCTCCTTTCAGAGAATGCCGAGTAGGCCCCTCGTGGGCAGAAAGGCTCTCGCAAGTCGAACCCACAGACATCCTTTCCTTGGTTTCAGGGCCTGTAGCTCAGGTGGTTAGAGCGCACGCCTGATAAGCGTGAGGTCGGAGGTTCGAGTCCTCCCAGGCCCACCTGCCCTAAATGATTGCCCCGATGCTGCTTACGCGGTGTCGGGGCTTTCGCTTTTTCCGAATTTTTGTTCTTGCTGTCAATTGGTTACTGTCAATTGCGCCGGACTTCACATCACCCCCCCTCCGGTTAGCTAGCTGAGGGTTGGTCATCAATCCTCAGGCTGCCCTGAGGAATGTTGGAGGCTTTCCATGACGGTCTGTGTCTTTGGCCAGGAGTCCGCGGCCCACCGCGCTGCTGACCGCCTCGGCACGCGCCCCAGGTCTGCCAGTGTCACACTGCGGGTGAGCACGGCCGTCGCTTCGTAGAAGGGCTTCATCCCAGAGGCGACTCGTCTGGCCGTGGGGTTCAAAGGATCGCGACGGTGCCGACCCGACCGGGTGCGCACCGGGCCGGTAGCTCATCGGGAGATGTGCCGGAGTGTTCCGTTCGGGACCAGAGAGGAGACGTAAGGAGGGTATTACGATCCGGGGCGCGTCTGCAGGATGCGGGGACCATCCTGTGTTCCAGAGGGGGCGGCAGTGCGAACGCGGGAACGCGCCCTGCCGACGTCGCCGGGCGCGTTCTCGTTTCGACGTCCGCGAAGCCGTTTCGCAGGCGCCTATCGCGGCCGGCGCCGGAAAATGGAGCCGACGTGCTCGTCCACCCGGTCGCGCGTGAGAAAGACCAGCAGCATCTCCGTCGCGCCCATGGTGGCGGCCGCCGCCACCAGGTAGAAGAGGGGAGGGCTGTACTCGCCGAAGACCAGCAGCGCCACGCCGAACAGGTAGGCGATCGCCCCCGCCGCCTTGGCCGAGTACAGGTGCAGCCCGCCGATCCGTCGGAACCGAATCCATCCCACCGCCAGCACCCCGAGCGCGTACACGGTCCAGGCGAGGAGCACCGGGAGCTGCTCGCGCACGAACTCCGGGCGGAGGAGCGCCAGCCACGCCAGCAGAGACGCCGAGAGGAGGTGGTCCGCCACCGAGTCGAAGGCGCTGCCGAAAGGCGTGGTGGTGTGGGTGCGGCGCGCCAGGCGCCCGTCCACCACGTCCGTGAGCCCCGCCGCCGCAGCGCCGACGCCGACGACGGCCGGGTGGCCCAGGAGCGCCAGGATCCAGAGCACCGGGATGGACAGCAGTCTCAGCGCGGTGATCTGGTTGGCGGGGAGCCGCATCGCTTCGCGGAAGCTGCTCCGGCCGCCTCCCTGCGCCGCGGCGTCGGTGAGGCGGTTCGCAATGTCCGAGATGGTCGTCATGGCGCCCTCCCTGAAGTCGACCGCGAACCGGCCAACCGGTGGTTGTCCAGGCACCCCGGTGCGGGACCGGTGCCGGTCCTTCGGCAATGTGCGGCGCGCAGAGCGGCTACGTATGTCGGTCAGCCCTTGTCTCTTCGTCCGGTTCCGCCCGCCATCGACAGGTCTGCTGAGTCTCCGCGGCTCCCACCCCATGTGTGCAGCGAGGGCCGCCATTGAATCAATGCCCCGAAGCCGCGCGCGACGAGTGCTGCCCACAGCCTCCATGATCTCCTGCTGGTCGACTCGCCGGCCGCCGGCCTGAGAGGTCCCTCTGCGCGCCTGGTCCGGGAGCTTGGACCGTCGGGAGAAGATGCTGCCCCGGCAGCCATCCCTGTTCCTCCCCGTGGAGTTCTCCGGGCCTGGGTCGGCCTGCGGTGCGGTGCTGCTCTGGGCCCGCGTGGGAGGTTGAAGCCGTGAGGATCGGCTCGACCGCCAGCCGGGGCGGGAGCGCTGCCGGCCTTTCCAGCTGAACGACCGTGCACCCGGAGGTAGGCAGGGGGCCGAGATGGACAGGGGCAGCAAACGGGGACACGACGCAGACGCGCGCACGTGGCTTCAAGGAGGGCGCCATGAACACGACCGAAGTCCCGCGGGTCCGGAGCCGCACGACGGTGCACCCCGTCCTGGGCGGAACCAGACTTCCGGCGGTCCTGCTCGTCTGCGGGATCCTCTCCGCGCTCCTCTACGCCGCGATGGTCGCCTTCGTGGCGATGCGGTGGCAGGGCTACAGCTCCGTGTCGCAGACGGTCAGCGAGCTGTCCGTGATCGGCGCGCCCACGAGACCGCTGTGGGTCGCGCTGGCCGCCGTCTACACCCTGCTGGTGACCGCCTTCGGGTGCGGCGTCTGGCTGGCGGCGGGACGGAACCGCCGCCTGCGCGTGGTGGGCGGGCTTCAGATCGCCGCCGGGCTGATCGGGCCGTTCTGGCCCCCGATGCACCTGCGTGGGGCCGACGCGACGCTGACGGACACCCTGCACGTCGTCTTCGCGGTGGATCTCCTGGCGGGAGGGCGGGGACACGGACACCTCGCGCGACCACGAGTACACCGACTGGGAGGGGCTGCGCAGGGACGTCGAGGACTACCTGCAGGTGGTGGCCCCCCCGGTGGTGGTACGGTTCGACCTGCCGTCGAAGCCGTGACGGGACGCGGCTCCACGCCGCCTCGCGAACCTCCACGCCCCACTCGGGCGCAGGCGTTGACAGTATCTTGCCGTGCTACCATATTGCTATATACTAATATAATGGGCGGCATCGAATCCGGAATGCGAGGTCCGGCCGCCCACTGAAACACCGCATGGTCAAGGAGCGATCAACATGGCAACTCGGACGATTCCCCCGGTGATCAGGCCATCGGAGCTGGAGGAACTGCTGCGCGAGAGCCCGGAGGTCCGGCTGCTGGACGTGCGGACGCTCGGCGAGTACGAGGCGGTGCACATCCCCGGCGCCTACAACGTGCCGCTGGACACCCTGGGTGAGCACGCCGCGGAGATCCGCGCCCACGTGGACGAGCCCGTGGTGCTGGTCTGCCAGTCCGGGGCACGGGCGCGCAAGGCGGAGGAGGCCCTCAAGGGCGCGGGCATGCCCAACCTGCACGTGCTGGACGGCGGCGTGAACGGCTGGGTGGCCGCCGGCAAGACGGTGCGCCGCGGCGCCGAGCGGGTCTCGCTGGAGCGGCAGGTCCGGGTGGTGGCGGGCGGCCTGGCGGCGACCGGCGGGCTCCTGGCGATGCTGGTCAGCCCCTGGTTCGGGGCGCTCTCCGCCTTCGTGGGGAGCGGGCTGGTGTTCGCCGGGCTGACCGACACCTGCGGGATGGCGATGCTGCTCTCCAGGCTGCCCTACAACCGCCCCGCCACCTGCGACGTGGACGCCATGGTGCGCGCGCTCACGACGGGCTCCGCCCCCGCGGGCCCGGGCAAGGCCGGCGCCGCAGCCACGACGGGCGCGCGCTCCTGCGCGGCGTAAGGAGGTGTCATGAGCATCCTTGGACTCGCGCTGGCGGCGCTGATCGGGCTCTCGCTCGGGCTGCTGGGCGGGGGAGGCTCCATCCTCACGGTGCCCGTCTTCGTGTACGTGCTGGGCTTCGAGGCCAAGGAGGCCATCGCGATGAGCCTGGCCGTGGTGGGGGCGGTCTCGCTCTTCGGGGCCGTCGGGCACTGGCGGGCGGGAAACGTGAACGCGCGCGTCGCGCTGATCTTCGGCGCCGTGGCCATGGCCGGCACCTACCTGGGCGCCCGCCTGGCGGTCTTCTTCAGCGGGGCCGCGCAGCTGACGCTGTTCGCGGCGGTGATGCTCCTGGCGGCCTTCTTCATGTTCCGCGAGGAGAAGCCCGCCCCGAGCAGCGGCGCGAAGCCCCGTGGCGAGGCCGCGGAGGTGAGGGGCATGCCGCTGGGGCTGATCGTGCTGGAGGGGATCGCCGTGGGCGTGCTCACCGGGCTGGTCGGCGTGGGCGGCGGGTTCCTGATCGTCCCGGCCCTGGTGCTCCTCGGCAGGGTGCCGATGAAGCAGGCGGTGGGCACCAGCCTGCTGGTGATCGCGATGAAGTCGGCGGCGGGGTTCGCCGGCTACCTGGGCCAGGTGGAGGTCGACTGGGGCTTCATGGCCCTGTTCACCGGCATCGCGGTCGCGGGGATCCTGCTGGGCACCTGGCTGGTGAGGTTCGTCCCGCAGGCCGCGCTGAAGCGGAGCTTCGCGGTGTTCCTGCTGGTGATGGGCACGTTCATCCTCTACCAGAACCGCGGCGTCTTCCTCCCCGGCGACGTGCCGGCGGCGGAGGCGAAGCCGGCGCGGCACACTGAACGAGCGAAACGGAGGGCGAGATGATCCTGAAGCGATTCTACGACGAGAAGCTGGCGCAGGCGAGCTACCTGATCGGCTGCGCGGCCACGGGCGAGGCGCTGGTGGTGGACCCCAACCGCGACGTGGACCAGTACGTCCGCGCCGCGGAGGCGGAGGGGGTGGAGGTCACCCACGTCACCGAGACGCACATCCACGCGGACTTCGTGTCCGGCGCCCGGGAGCTGGCGGAGCGCACCGGCGCCAAGCTGTACCTCTCGGACGAGGGGGACGAGAACTGGAAGTACGCCTTCGCCAAGGAGTACGGCGCCGTGCTGCTCCGGGACGGAGACACCTTCAGGGTGGGCAACATCCGCATCGACGTGCTGCACACGCCGGGGCACACCCCGGAGCACGTCTCCTTCCTGGTGACGGACACCGCGGCGGCCGACCGGCCGATCGGGGTGCTCACGGGGGACTTCGTGTTCGTGGGCGACGTGGGGCGGCCCGACCTGCTGGAGAAGGCGGCCAAGGTGGAGGGCACCATGGAGGCCGGGGCGCGCACGCTCTTCCGCAGCCTGCGGAAGTTCAAGGAGCAGCCGGACTACCTGCAGATCTGGCCCGGGCACGGCGCCGGCTCGGCGTGCGGCAAGGGGCTGAGCGCCATCCCGCACAGCACGGTGGGCTACGAGCGGATGTTCAACTGGGGGTTCTCGATCGAGGACGAGGACGAGTTCGTGCAGGCGGTGCTCGCCGGCCAGCCCGAGCCGCCGAAGTACTTCGCGGAGATGAAGCGCATCAACAAGGAGGGCCCGCGCGTGCTGGGCGGGCTGCGTCGGCCGCAGCGCCTCCCCGAGACGCGGCTGGCGAGGCTCCTGGAGGAGGACGCGCTGGTGGTGGACACGCGCCACGCCTCCGAGTTCGCGGCGGGGCACGTGCCGGGGACGATCAACGTCCCGCTGAACCGCTCCTTCACGACCTGGGCCGGGTGGCTGGTGCCCTACGACCGGGACTTCTACCTTGTGCTGGACGACGCCAACCCGCTCGCGGTGGACGAGGCGGTCCGCGACCTGGCGATGATCGGGCTGGACCGCGTGGCCGGCTACTTCGGCGCGGAGGCGGTCGGCGTCTGGGCGGCCGAGCGGCGCGAGCTGCAGACGACGCCGCAGATCACCGGCGCCGAGCTGGCGGAGCGGCTGCGTGACGGAAGCCTCGCGGTGCTGGACGTGCGCGGGGCGGCGGAGTGGGAGGCGGGGCACCTGCCGGGGGTGGAGAACATCCCGGTGGGCTACCTGCTGGACCGCGCGGACGAGATCCCGCGCGACCGCCCGCTGGTGGTGCACTGCCAGGGCGGGGCCCGCTCCGCCATCGCGGCCAGCGTGCTCCAGGCCAACGGGTTCCGCGACGTCGTCAACCTCGCCGGGGGCTTCGGGGAGTGGGAGGCGTCCGGGAACCCGGTCGAGCGCGGCGCCCCCGAGGCGGCGTTCACGGCCGCCTGAGCGCCGGGCACGTGAAAGGGTCGCCGGGACCCTTTCACGTGCTCCCCACCAGCATTCGAGGGTCTCCTTGGGAACACGCGGCAGGGAGCCTGCGCCGGCCGGGGGCGTCCGCCTGGGGCTGCGCGAGAACGCGGGCCAGTTCGCCCTCCTGGTGCTGGTCAACGCCCTCGTGGGGGCCATGGTGGGCGTGGAGCGCTCGGTGCTCCCGCTGCTCGCGGAGAGCGAGTTCGGGATCGCCTCCGCCTCCGCCGCGATGAGCTTCCTGGCCGCCTTCGGGGTGGCCAAGTCGGCGGCCAACTACCTGGCGGGCGACCTCGCCGGGCGGGTGGGGCGCAGGCGCATCCTCCTCGCGGGCTGGCTCCTCGCCCTCCCCGTCCCCCTGCTGCTGACGGCGCTCTCCGGGGGTGCCGCGCTCCGGCTGCTCCCCCCGGGCGCCGCCACGCCGTCCAGACGGGCGCGCAGAAACCCTTCCACACGCATCGAAGAGCCCATGAGCGAAGATCCGCGGGCACGCCTCGCCTACGACCGCACGCTGCTCGCCAACGAGCGCACCTTCGCCGCGTGGCTGCGGACGGGGCTCTCCGTCGCCGCGGTGGGGCTGGCCGTGGCGCACCTGGCGGCGCTCCCGGGGGAGAGCCCGGAGCTCCCGGTGCTGCTGGGGGGCGGCTTCGTCCTGGTGGGGATCGCGATCCTCGCGTTCGGCGCCTGGCGATTCACCCGCGTGAACCGCGACCTGGCCGAGGCGGGCTCGCCGTCCACGGACGTGAGGCCGGGGCTGGTCTACGCGGTGACCGCGGTGGTCGGCGCCCTCCTGCTGAGCGTCCTGCTGGTGCTCTGAGCCCGTCCCGCGAGGCCGCGCCGCGCGGGAGCGTTCCACCTTTCCACCGGCACGGAGGTGAGCCATGCCCGCTGCATCCGCCTCCGCTATCGACTCGCACGAGCGCCCCTCCTTCGCGGGCAAGGCACGCGACTTCCCCAACGGCGACGTGCCGGTGGACGCGGTCTACTACCCGCGCTACGCGAAGAACCCGCTCGTGCGCTGAGCCGGCCCGTGGATCGCCCGCTCCGGTCCGTCACCGGCTGCGGGAGCGCACGTACGCGGCGACGGCGTAGGAGCCGTCCCCGTGGAGCCACACGCGGCCCGCGAGGTCCGGAGCCAGCGGGGTCCCGCGCGCGTCGCCGCCGTGGCACGCCGCGCAGTTGCCGCGCCCGGAGAAGACCGCCTTCCCCTCCTCCACCAGCGGCGGGGAGACGGGCGGGCACGCCGGCGCCTCCCGCGCGGCGGCCGTGCTCCCGGCGGCCGAATCCCCGCGCATCCCCCGGCCCGCGCCGCCGTGCATTCGGTGCCGCATGCCGCGGTGCATGGCTCCCGCGCCGTGCCCGTGCATCCCGGACCCTCCAGCGGTCTCCGCTGCCGGAGCCGGGTCCGGCCGGGCCGCGGGGCGCCCGTGGCACCCCGCGGCGGCGGCCGTCATGAGCGGCAGGGCTGCCTGCTTCAGCATCGTTCCACCTCCTTCAGGCCCCGTCTCCCGGCTCGCCGGCACCGCCTCCGGCGCGGCGCTCCAGCTCGGCCAGCCGGCGCTCGATCCGGTCCAGCGCGTGGAGGATCAGCACGTGGGTGTGCTTGGCGTCGATCCCCACCGGGCTCTCGGCGCTGGCGAGGGCGCGCGCGATCTCCGCGTACTCCGCCTCCGGCACCGCGGCCGCCTCCCACGCCGCAGACCTCCCGGCCCCGCTTTCCGTCCTCTCCATGGTCCACCTCGCTCCGTCGGGTTCATCTCCGTGGGCGTGCCGGCGCAATCGCCGTCAGCAGCACCACGCCGTCGCGCCACAGCCACTCCCTGCTCTCCAAACTGAAGCCCGCCTGGCGGACGGCCGCTTCCGTGTCCCGGTCGAAGTGCTCGCCCAGCAGCGGGGCCGAGGCCAGGGTGACCGCGTCCGCCAGGACGCCGAGCCAGCCGGAGGGGCGCACGTGCTCCAGGAGCACCAGGCGCCCGCCGGGCGCCAGGACCCGCCCTACCTCGCGCAGCCCCGCCACGGGGTCGGGGACCTCGCAGAAGACCAGGGTCGCCACCGCCCAGGCGAACGCGCCGTCGCGGAACGGGAGGGCCATGGCGTCGGCGGCCACCAGGGGGACGGCCGGGCTCTCCGGCCGCCGCTTCGCGCGCAGCAGCATCACGGGCGAGAGGTCCGCCGCCACCACGCGAGCGCCGGGCGGGTGGTAGGGGAAGTTCGCCCCGGTCCCGGCGCCGACCTCCAGCCCGGGTCCGGCGCGCGGCACCTCCGCCCACGTCCTCCGTCGCCAGCGTCCGAACACCCGGCGCTCCGCCGGCCCGGTGAGCCGGTCGTACACGGGGGCGACCAGGCCCAGGCGGCTCATGGCGCCGCCCCGCGCTCCCCGCACGGGAGCCGCGCCCGAAGCGGGGTCCCCATCTCAGCCCCGCTCCACCGCTTCCACGTCGAGCTTCTTCTTGAGCGCCCCGGCGATGTCGATCTCGGAGAGCACCCCGAAGCCCTCCTTCGCCAGCTCCTCGCGCGTGCGCTCCACGGCGCGCTCGAACGGCTGGTCGACCGTGGTGCCGATGCCGTAGCGAGTCGTCTGCTCCACCATCGCGTCCTCCTCTGCCGGGTTCCAGGCTCCCTCCGGACGGGCCCGCCGCGATCCGTCGCGACTTGTCCCGCCGGGAATAGCATACTATACTACTATACGGATGTAAATATGCCGAGGAGCGATCGATGAGCCAGAATCCACTCACACCCGAGCTGCTGGGGCTGATCGCCGAGCGCTTCAAGGCTCTGGCCGAGCCGGCGCGCCTGGTGATTCTCAACGCACTGCGCGACCGGGAGATGACCGTCTCCGAGCTGATGGAGGCGACGGGCCTGGGGCAGGCGAACACCTCCAAGCACCTGCAGCTCCTCCACGGCCTGGGCTTCGTGGACCGCCGCAAGGACGGGCTGTACGTCCACTACCGGCTCGCGGACCCGGACGTCTTTCAGCTCTGCGACATCATGTGCGGCCGCCTGGCCAGGGAAGCCGACGTGCGCAGCAGGCTCGTCGGCGGCCGCTGATCCGCGCGGAGGAGGGCACGCCGTCTTCCGTAAGTGGGGGTGGAGGCCGTAGGTCGTGCGATCCGTTCACCTCCGGCCGACCCTGATGTCGAGCTTCGTCGCCCGGTTCCGGATGCTCACCGCGCTCCTGCTGCTCCTCGCCGGGCAGCTGGGAGTGGTGGCGTCGCACAGGCGGCGACGTGCCGGCGCGCCGGGGCCGCTCCCGCCGCGGCGATCCCCACGTCCACCTGCAGCCGCGCCGCCGCTCTGCCCGAGCGCGCCGATCTCCCGCTCCACTCCGGCCCGGCCACCCCCGCCTCTGCGCGGGGCGAATCGCCCCCTCGCGACCTCCTCCTTTCCGGCTTCTTCCGTCCCCCACGCCTGAGCTGAAGCCGCGGCGCCTCGCCGCGGCCCGACACACGGTGCTCGTGGGCGCGTGCGCAACCGGCGCGCGCCGCCCGTCGTGCTGCACTCAGCTCAGGACGTACTCGTGAAACTCTTTGGCAAGACGCCGCGGCTCTCCCTCGGCGGATTCGGCTGGGTCCTGCTCCTGGGATTCCCGGCCTACCGCATCTCGCCCCAGGTCATGGCGGCCTTCGGCGCCGGGACCGGGGCTCCGCCGCGCCCGCGTTCGAGCTCCGGGCCCTGGACGGCGGTCCCGTCTCGCTCGAGCAGCTCCGCGGGCGGGTGGTGCTGGTGAACTTCTGGGCCACCTGGTGCCCGCCCTGCCGCATCGAGATGCCGGGCTTCCAGCGCGTCTACGAGGAACGGCGGGACGAGGGCTTCGTCGTGGTGGGAGTCTCCACCGACCAGGCGGGCGAGGGGGTGGTGCGCTCGTTCCTCCGGGAACGCGGCATCACCTTCCCGGTGGCGATGGCCACAGGCACGGTCGTCCGCGACTTCGCGGGATCTCCGCGCTCCCCACCTCGTTCCTGATCGACCGGCAAGCGCACGTCCGGCAGGAGGTGCGGGGGATGTTCGTGGAGCCGGCGCTGCGCATGGCCGTGAGTCGGCTGCTGGCGGAGCCGTCCCCCGCGCGGCCGGAAGCGGAGGCGGGCGATGACTGAGGTCTCTTCGGTCTCTCTCGGCCTCGCGTTCCTGGCGGGGTGGACGCCCTGCGGGGGGCCGGTGCTCGCCTCGGTCCTCCTGTACGCCAGCTTCGAGGAGACGCTGCTGCGGGGGATGGTCCTGCTCGGCGCCTACGCGCGGCCGAGTGTGCGGCCGAGCAGAACCGCTTCTGGGAGATGCACGACCTCCTCTTCGCGAAGCAGCAGGCGTGGAAGTCGAGCCGTGCCCCGGCGCAGCTCTTCGACGGCTACGCACGGCAGCTGGAGCTGGACGGCGGCCGCTTCGCCTCCTGCTACCGCGAGGACCGCGGCGGAAGTCGGACCGACCTCCACAACCGCGCGGCGGACGCCCTGCGGATACGGGCCACTCCCTCCTTCTTCATCAACGGCCGCCTGGTGGAGGGCGCGCTCCCCGCCGAGCAGTTCCGGCAGGTCCTCTCGACGCTGGCGGGTGCGCGATGAGGCGGGGCAGCATCCGGGCTTCGCGCACGCGGCGCCTGCGCCTCGCCCTGACGCTGGCGATGCCGCTCGTCCTGCTGGTCGCGCGGCCGCGGGACTGCGCCGCGGCCCAGCAGCCCGCACCGCCGCCCCCGCCCCGGTCCCTTCGCACCCGGGACGCCGGCCTGCTCGGCGTCGCCCGGGTGCCCGAGGCCGCCGAACGCCGGCAGGTGCGGATCTCCCTGGAGGAGCACCGCCTCTACGTGCTGGAGGGGGAGCGCGTCGTGTGGTCGGCCGCGATCGGCACCGGGACCGGAGACCGGCTCGAAGGGGCAGGGCAGGCGTGGGACTTCTCCACCCCGCCCGGCAGGTACAGCGTGCAGCGTCGAGGGTGAGCTCGGGGCGGCGGCGCTGTACCTCGGCCACGAACTCGCGATCCACGGGACGGACCGGCCGGACCTGCTGGGCGAGGACGTCTCGCACGGGTGCATCCGGATCTCCAACGCGGACGTGCTCCGGCTCTACGAGGAGCTGGAGGTCGGCGCCCCGGTGATCATCCACTGACGGGAGACGGGTCCGTGATGAGATCGGCGATCCGCGGCGGGGGGGTGGCGGCGAGCCCCCGCTGAAGCCCTGCCCGGTGGGCCGGGGCACGACGCCCCCGCGGGGACGATCGGCCGGCGGGCCATGGCCGCCGCGCCGGTCGCCGGGTGGTCGCGGACGAAACGGACCCGGGGGCCCCACCACTTGTCCAGCTCCCCGCCGGCGACGGTCGTGCTCGCGACCAGCACGACCATCCCCCAGTGCTGGAGCGAGGGGCGCACGGGCCAGCGCCTCGTGCACCATCACCATCTCGCCCAGGTTCTCCGGGTGATCAGCCCCACGAGGGACCCGTCGTCGCCGGTGACCGCCACCAGGGGCGACCGCCCGGACTGCATGCGCTGCACGGCTTCCTCCAGCGGGGTACGCCAGCCGACTCTCACGACGCCCGTATGCATCGCCGAGCCCACCGGCAGGCCGGCACCGCCCCGCCCAGACCCTCCACCAGCGCGGCGCGGGTGAGCACGCGCGCGGGCGCATCGCCCCGTCCACCACCGGGAAGTCGCGCTGCGAGGTCCTCAGCAGCGCGTCCGCCGCCTCCTCCAGGGTGGCGTCCTCGCGCAGGGAGCGGAACTCCGTGAGCATCGCGGCGGAGATGGGGAGGCGCCGTGAAAGACCCTGCACCTCGGTGGCCGCGGCTTCCTGAGTGGCCCCCAGGAAGACGAACAAGGCGACGAGGACCAGGAGCGGGTTGAAGAGCAGCCCCACCAGCCCGAAGACGAAGGCGAAGGCCCGCCCGCCCCGGGCCGCCAGGCGCGTGGCGCGCACGTAGTCCATGCGCAGCGCCAGCCCCGCGCGCAGCACCCGGCCGCCGTCCATGGGGAAGGCGGGGAGGAGGTTGAAGGCGAGCAGGACCAGGTTCGCGTCCCGGAGCTGCGCGGCCAGCCCGCGCCCCGGATCATCCAGGGCCGGGAGCGGCTCCTCGGCGCCAGGGCCGGGGCCCCCGCACGCGTGGCAGGGCCGTACCCTTGGGAGGAACGCGATCGGCGTAGGCCTCGCGGGTGGAGTGGGTGGGGAGGAAACACCCTGCGACTTGCCGGACCATGGACACGACCTCCGCGATCAAAAAGCGTCCGCCTCCGGCCGCCCCCTGGCGGGGGGCGCACGACAGGCGGCAGCCGGGGAGCCCGCCGGTGCGCCACCGGCACCGGCGGAAGCACGCCCTGCAGGGCGCCGCGCTCGCGCCGGGTGCGCCGCTCGGCTGGCTCCTCGCGCGGTACGCGGCGGGAAGCCCGCCCGCGCACGAGCTGGTCACCAGTCCCGGGCTCTACCTCTACCTGTTCGCCGTCCCCCTGCTGGTGTTCGCGGTCTTCGGCGGGCTGCTGGGCGGCAGGGAGGACCGGCTCCTGGCGGCGAACGCCTTCCTGCGGGAACTCTCCATCTCCGACCCGCTCACCGGGCTGCGCAACACCCGCTACTTCTGGGAGCGCCTGGCGGAGGAGTATGCCCGGACCGTCCGCACGGGCGAGCCGACCTCCGTGCTGGTGGTGGACCTGGACCACTTCAAGGAAGTGAACGACCGGCACGGGCACTTGGTGGGCGACCGGGTGCTCCGGGAGACGGCGCAGGCGGTCGCCGCCGCGATCCGCCGGGCCGACACCGCCGCTCGCGTGGAGGACATGGCCGCGCGGGTGGGCGGGGAGGAGTTCGCCATCCTGCTCCCCGACACGGGGCTCGAGGACGCCGCGGTGGTGGCGGAGCGGGTCCGCGCGGAGATCCGGGAGCGGGGGGTGCCGGTCCGGGACGGAGAGGCGGTACGGATCACGGCCTCGGTGGGCGTCGCCTGCGCGGAGGGGGAGCTCCCCGGAGGGGACCTCGCGCTCTTCTCCGCAGCGGACCGTGCCATGTACCGCGCCAAGTGCGAGGGCCGTGACCGCGTGGTCCTCGCCCGGGACGGGGACGTGGGGGTCCCGGAGGGCTATGCACTCTCCGTCTCGCCTGTCCTCCCGCCCGGCGCGGCGGGAGCCCAGCGAGCCTGCTGACGCATGACGTCCCACGGCGGCCGAACGCCGGCAGTCCTGATCCTGTGCGGGCTCCTCGCGGCCTGCCGCTCCCCCCGTCCGCCCCGGCTCCGCTGCGGCCGGTGGAGCGCCGGCTGGTCCACGCGGACTCGCTGGCGCACCTCTACGGGCTTCGTCTCGTGGGACCCGGGGGCGACTCCGTCCTGGCCGTCCTGCGGCAGCCAGCGCCGGAGCGGATCCGCCGGCCCCTGCCGGCGGTGGTGCTCATGGCGGGTCGGGAGACGGGGCGCCAGGCGGCGGCGGTGATCCCCGGCCCGCTCGCTACCTGGCCGGCCTTCCGGAGGCTCGTGTTCGTAGTGGCGGGTGTGCCTCCGGGGCTCTTCCCGGACCCCGGCCAGTTCGCGAGCGATCCGGGCCGCGATAGACCGGATCTTGACTTGTCCCTTTAGGCGCTAATATAATCGGCGACGGATAGTCGCATTGGTTTCGCTGGCATCGGCGCTTTTTTCGGGGATCCGCGAGGGTGGCCACGCTGTCCGGCGGGCGCCCGCACGACCCCCGCCGCGGGATCGTCTCCTCGCCGGCCGATCCTGCGGAAGGATCGCTGCGGCGAGGCGGGCATGGTCGACCCGCGGTCTTCGGGCGGTCCCGGGGCTGCCGCGAACCGGTCGGAACGCCCGGCGGGCTCGCGTGTGACTCGACGGCGCCGGTCTCGCACGCCAGCCCTGCGTGCGACCCTGTCCTCACGGCTCCCCGGGCCCCCGCGTGCAGGTTGGGCAGCATACTTCCCGACTCATCTTCCAACCACCTCCATGGCGATGGCGAATCCCCACGACGCGTCAACCCTGGTCGAACTCCTCCGCCTCCGCGCTGACGACGACCCGGCCAGGAACGCCTACACGTTTCTGCTGAACGGGGAGGTGGAGGAAGGCAGCATCACCTACGGCGAGCTGGACCGGCGCGCCCGTGCCGTGGCCGCCCGGCTGCAGGCGCTGGGGGCCCGGGGGGAGCGGGCGCTCCTGCTCTACCCGCCGGGGCTGGAGTACGTCGCCGCCCTCTTCGGCTGCTTCTACGCCGGGGTGACCGCGGTGCCGGCCTACCCGCCGCGCCGCAGCAGGACCGACACGCGCCTGCAGGGCATCGTGGCCGACTGCGCGCCCACGCTGGCGCTCACCACGCGGGAGCTGCTGGGTGAGGCGGAGCGGCTTTGCGCCCACACCCCGGAGCTGGGCGGGCTTCGCTGGCTGGCCACGGAGGACGTCGCCGCGGACGAGGCGGAGAGGTGGACCGACCTGGGCGCTGCGGGCGACACGCTGGCGTTCCTCCAGTACACCTCGGGCTCCACGGCCGCGCCCAAGGGGGTGATGGTCAGCCACGGCAACCTGCTGCACAACCTCGCGCTCATCGAGCGGCTTGCCGGCTACACGCCGCAGACCCGCTCGGTGATCTGGCTGCCGCCCTACCACGACATGGGGCTGATCGGCGGCATCCTCCAGCCGCTCTTCACCGGCTACTGGGCGGCGCTCTTCTCCCCCGTGGCGTTCATCCAGCGGCCGGCGCGCTGGCTGGAGGCCGTCTCGCGCTACGGGGCCACCAGCAGTGGCGGGCCCAACTTCGCCTACGAGCTGTGCGTCCACGCCGTCCGCCCCGAGGAGCGGGCCGCGCTGGACCTGAGCCGGTGGGAGATCGCCTTCAACGGGGCCGAGCCGGTGCGCGCGGAGACGCTGCGCGCCTTCGCCGAGAGCTTCGCCCCGAGCGGGTTCCGGGCGCGGGCGTTCTACCCCTGCTACGGCCTGGCCGAGGCCACGCTGATGGTGACCGGCAGCCGCCCGGCGGAGCTCCCGGTGGTCCGGGCGGTCGATCCGGACGCGCTGGGGGAGGGGAGCGTGGTGGCGGACACGGACCCTGAGGGGCGCTACCGGCTGGTGGGGAGCGGGCGGAGCGCGGATTCGCAGCGGGTGCTGATCGTGGACCCCGCGACGCTGCGCGAGTGCGCGCCCGACCGGGTGGGTGAGGTGTGGGTGCGGGGGCCGAGCGTGGCGCACGGGTACTGGGGGCGCGCGGAGGAGACGGCGGAGACCTTCGGCGCCTTCGTGGCGGGGACGGGGGAGGGCCCGTTCCTGCGCACCGGCGACCTGGGGTTCTTGGAGGGCGGCGAGCTGTTCGTCACGGGGCGCCTCAAGGACCTGATCGTCATCCGGGGGCGCAACCACTACCCGCAGGACATCGAGCAGACCGCCGCCCGCAGCCACGCGGGGCTGCGCGCGGGGAGCAGCGCGGCCTTCAGCGTGGACCAGGGCGGGGAGGAGCGCCTGGTGGTGGTGCAGGAGGTCTCGCGCCAGGCGGCCGCGGGGATGGACGTGGAGGAGGTGGCGGACGCGATCCGGCGGGCGGTGGCGAGCGAGCACGGGGTGCAGGTACACGCGGTGGCCGTGGTGAAGCCCGGCGGCGTGCCCAAGACCACCAGCGGCAAGGTACAGCGCCGGGCGTGCCGGGCGAAGTTCTACGCCGGGGACCTCCCCCTGGTGGGGGTGAGCGTGCGGCAGGGGGCGGGGGGGGGGGGGGCGCGCCCGGCCGCCCCGCTGCTCACCCGTGAGGCGCTGGAGGCGGCGGCCGCGGAGGAGCGGCAGGCGCTGATGGAGGCGCTCCTGGCGGGCCACGCGGCGCGGGTGCTGGGGGTGGACGCGGCCGCGGTGGACCGGGAGCAGCCGCTGGTGGCGCTCGGACTGGACTCGCTCAGGGCAATGGAGCTCAAGGGGGCGCTGGAGGCGAGCCTGGGCGTGTCGGTGCCGATCTCCTCGCTGCTGGACGACACGCGGATTGAACGGCTTGCCGCGGAGCTGTTCCACGAGGTGTTCCTGGGGCGGGCGAGCACACCCGCGCCGGTGGAGCCCGCGGAGGGCGGCGCGCCGCTGTCGTTCGCCCAGGAGCGGCTCTGGTTCCTGGACGTGCTCCAGCCCGGCACCGCCGCCTACAACATCCCGCTGGCGCTGCGCATCTCCGGCGGGCTGGACGCCGCCGCGCTGGAGCGCGCCTTCGCCGAGGTGGTGCGGCGGCACGAGGCGCTGCGGACGGTGTTCGCCAGCGTGGACGGGCGCCCGGTGCAGGTGGTGCTCCCCGCGGGAGGCTGGGCGCTCGCCGCGGACGACGTTGCCGGCCTCCCCGCGGAGGCGCGCGAGGCGGCGGCGCGGCGCATCGCCGAGGCCGAGGCCGGCGCGCCCTTCGACCTGGCGGCGGGCCCGCTGCTGCGCGCCCGCCTGGTCCGCATCGCCGCCGACGACCACCTGCTGGCGGTGGTG
>JBFMFL010000151.1:0-16234 GCA_040752145.1 Gemmatimonadota bacterium | reverse complement strand
AGGTGAACGGCACCGGCGTCCCCGGCAGGGGGAGCGCGAACCGCGCCCCCACGGCGGTGGCGGCGGCGAAGGCCACGACGCCCAGGACGCGGCGCAGCGTCAGGGAGGGGGCGGCCTCGCGGCCGCCCCGCGCCAGCGTGTTGCGAAGGGTGCTCATCTCGTGTCTCTCCGGGGGATCAGACGCGCTCGACGGAGAGGGCGACGGCGTCGCCGCCGCCCAGGCAGAGCGTGGCGAGGCCGGTCTCGGCGTCGCGGTCCTTCATGGCGTGCAGCAGCGTGGTGAGCACCCGCGCGCCCGACGCGCCGATGGGGTGGCCCAGCGCCACGGCGCCGCCGTTGACGTTGACGCGGTCCCAGTCCCACCCCAGCCCGGCACCGTCGGCCAGCGCCTGCACGGCGAACGCCTCGTTGGCCTCGATCAGGTCGTAGTCGGAGATCTGCGTGCCGGACTTCTTCATCAGCTTCTTCACCGCCTCGATGGGGGCGAAGAACAGCTCCTTGGGCTCCACGGCGCCGGTGGAGTAGGCGTTGATGCGGGCCAGGATGGTGAGGCCGTTGGCGCGGGCGTACTCCTCGGAGACCACCACCACGGCGGAGGCGCCGTCGTTCATGGAGGAGGCGTTGCCGGCGGTGACCACCGGCTCCGTCACGTCCTTGGGGGCGTGCTCCTTGAACGCGGGCTTGAGCCTGCCCAGCGACTCCAGGCTGCTGTCGGCGCGCGGGCCCTCGTCGGCGTCCACCACCGTGGCGCCCTTGCGGCCGGCGATCTCCACCGGGACGATCTCCTCCCGGAACTTGCCGGCCTCCATGGCCGCCACCGCCTTGCGGTGCGAGCTCACCGAGAACTCGTCGGCCATCTCGCGGGTGACGCCGGCCTTCTTCGCCGTGTACTCGGCGTGGCCGCCCATGTGGACCTCGCAGAACGAGCACCACAGCCCGTCGCGGATCAGCCCGTCCACCACCGTCTGGTCGCCGAACTTGACGCCGCCGCGGTACCCGTACAGGTAGAAGGGCGCGTTGGACATGGACTCCTGCCCGCCGGCCACCACCACCTGGCTGTCGCCCGCGCGGACGGACTGCGCGGCCAGCATCACCGCCTTGAGGCCGGAGCCGCACACCTTGTTGATGGTGAGCGCGGAGACCATGGAGGGGAGCCCGGCCTTGACCGCCGCCTGGCGCGCCGGGGCCTGGCCGACGCCGCCCTGCACCACGTTGCCCATGATCACCTCGGCGATGTCGTCCTGCGACACGCCGGAGCGCGACACGGCCTCGCGGATGGCGATGGCGCCCAGCTCGGGCGCGGACAGGGAGGCGAGCCCCCCCAGGAAGCGGCCGATGGGGGTGCGGACCGCGCTCACGATCACCGGCGTGGTCCTGGGGTCGTTGGACATCTGGATCATGTTCTCGGTTCTCTCGGGTCTCGTCGTCGTCACGGTGCGCGCCCCGTACACCCGCCCGGGCGGCGCGTTCGGGCTCCGTTCAGGGCTCGCGCAGGGCGACGCCCCTGCCTTCCCGCTCCACGTATCCCCACGGCGTCGCCGGGTCGTGCGTGGACACCAGCAGCCAGCGCTCGTCCACGGCGCGGCGCAGCAATGCGCGCTTGGACTCCAGGGTGACCAGGGGCTCCACGTCGTAGCCCATGATCCAGGGGAGCGGGAGGTGCGCCATGGTGGGGACCACGTCCGCCATGAAGCACGCCGTCTCCCCGCCGGAGCGCACCAGCACCGACTGGTGGAAGGGGCAGTGCCCCGGCGTCGGCAGCGTCGCGATGCCGGGGACGATCTCCACGGCGCCCTCCACCAGCTCCAGCCGCCCCGCCTCCATCACCGGCACGAAGTTGTCCGGGAGGTAGCTGGCCTGGGTGCGCTCGTTGGAGCGGTGCGCCCAGTCCCACTCGCCGCGCTGCACGTGATGGCGCGCGTTGGGAAACGAGAGCCGCACCCGGCCCTCCGCGTCGCGGAAGGTGTTGCCGCCCGCGTGGTCGAAGTGGAGGTGCGTGTTCACCACCACCGAGACGTCCTCCGGGGCGAAGCCGGCCAGGCGCACCGCCTCCTGGAGCCGGTCGGGGGCGCCGGAGCCCGGGGAGGCGGCGTTGTCCACGCCGTAGATGTCCCGGAACTTGGCGTCCTCCTTGTTCCCCAGCCCCGTCTCCACCAGCACCAGCGCGTCCCGCGTCTCCACCAGCAGGCAGCGGAGCCCCAGGGGGATGCGGTTGCGCTCGTCGGCGGGGATGCGCCGCTCCCAGAGCGGCTTGGGCACCACCCCGAACATCGCCCCGCCGTCCAGCCGCTGCGTCCCGGCCTCCAGCGCGTGGATGCGGAAGTCGCCCAGCGCGCGGGTGCTCACCGGCGGCGGCGCCGCGCCCCCGCTCACGCCTGGTCCATGGAGCGCGGGATGGCGGTGCGCTTGCGGCGCGGCGCGCGCTTGCCCAGCAGCACGTCCACCCCGTCCCAGTCCTCGATCCCCCGCTCCTCCAGCGAGTCCAGGAAGCGCAGCAGCACGTGCGCCGTGGCGACCGCGTCGTCCAGGGCGCGGTGCCGCGACTCGATCTCCAGCCCGAAGTACAGCGCCAGCCCGTCCAGCGAGCGGGACGGCAGCTGCGGAAGCAGCTTGCGGGCCAACTTGACCGTGCACAGCTGACGCCCGGCGGGGAGGATCCCCGTGGAGCGCTCCAGCTCGGCGCACACGAAGCGCCAGTCGAACGGCGCGTTGTGGGCCACGAACACCCGCCCTTCCAGCAGCGGGAGCACCCGGTCGGCCACCTGCCCGAAGAGCGGCGCGTCGCGCACCATGGCGTCGGTGATGCCGGTGAGCGACACGATCATGGAGGGGATGCGCCGCCCCGGGTTCACCAGCGTGGCGTACGTCTCGCGGATCTCGCCGCCCTCCACGCACACGGCCGCGATCTCGGTGACGCGGTGCCCGGTCCCCGGCGAGCCGCCCGTGGTCTCCACGTCCACCACCACGAAGCGCTCCTCGCGCAGCAGCCGCCGCGGGGGCGGCGGCGCCCCCAGCGACCACACCCCCTCGGACGTGACGGAGAAGCGCGGGTCCGTGCCCAGCAGGGCGAACACCGCCCCGGCCGCGGCCCGCGGGTCGCCCCTGATCCCCAGCACCTGCGAGGCGATGACCGCCGTGTCCAGCGGGCCGTGCTCCAGCATCCGCACGGCCCGCTCGGTGAGCGAGCCGCCGCGCTGGAAGCGGAGTCCGTCGTTGTATGCGCCCTGCATCTGCACCGCTTTCACCAGATGTCTTCCCGGAGCACCGGGAGCGTCATGCACCTGCCCCCGCCCCCACCCCGCACCAGCTCCGCGCCGTCGAAGGCGATCACCGCCTTGTCGCCCTCCTCCACCTCCACGTCGCCGGTGAGGTAGTCGAGCGCGTTCACCACCCGGAACCCGGCCTCCTTCTCCATCTCCCGCATGGTGGCCTCGTTGCGGGTGTAGCCCAGGACCACCCCCGGCCGCACCGCCACGAAGTTGCACCCGCTGGCCCACTGCTCCCGCTCCTGCGTGGTGGGGTGGTGCCCCCCGCAGCAGATGGCGTGCAGCGGCAGGTCCATGCTCCCCAGGGCCGCGAACACGTCGGAGTACTCCCTCACGCCCTTGCCGTCGGCGCGGTAGTAGAGCACCGGGAGGCGCGCCGGCCCGAAGAAGTAGGGCGGGTACACCACGCAGTGCTCGCGGTCCACCATGGTCAGGATCATGTCCAGGTGGATGGCCGGGCTCTCGCTGGGGAGCACCACCACCAGCACGTGGTCCACCCCCGCCGTCTCGCGCAGCCCCTCCACCAGCCCCTCGATCGCCGCCGGCGACGAGCGCTCGGAAAGGCCGATCATCGCCAGGTCCGGGCGGAGGATGAGGACGTCGCCGCCCTCGATGGTGTAGTCGCTGCGGTGCTCCTCGGCCCCGTCGTAGATCAGGCCGGCGTTGCCCAGGAGCGGGTGGTAGGTGAAGAGCGCCTTCATCAGCAGCTCCTCGGTCCAGCGCACCGCGTACTTCATGGCGCCGATGATGATCCCCTGGTTCACCACCATCGCGGCGTCGCGGGTGAAGAACAGGTTGGGGAGCGGCGGCAGCTCGTACGAGACCTTGTGGAGCAGCTTGGAGATGGGACCCTGCGGCGACTCCTTGCCCTCGATGAACATCCGGATCAGGTCCGCCCCCGGCGTCTCGGCCACCCGGTCCTTGAGCGGCTCGGACGAGGACACCTCCATGACTCGCTCCACCAGGAAGCGGCGCACCTCCGGCTCGTCGATGATGTCGGAGAGCAGCTCGCGGACCTCCAGCACCTCGCAGAAGCGCGAAAGGATGGCCCGGAAGCGATGGTGCTCGCGCCGGGCCTGGTCCACGTCGATGATGTCGTCGTAGAGGAACTGCTCGCGGTTGGACGGGGTGACGGCGCGCAGCTCGTTCCCCGGGGTGTGGACGAGGACCCTGCGGAGGGGGCCGATCTCGGACGTGACGTGTACGCGGGCGGTCTTGTTCATAGCCCCGGAAGATAGGGAGACCCCCCGGAAGCGCGCAACTTCAGGGAACAGGGAAGAGGGTACTGGGAACAGCCTGCGAACTGCAACTGCGGACCCCCTCCCCCGGCCCCTCACCGCAAGGGGGAGGGGAGAACTGCAGAACAGCTGGTATGTAGTTTTTTTGCTTTCCTTTGCCGAAGCCGTTTACCGAAGCCGCTCGCCGCTGATCGCGTATGCGAGGCCTTCCAGCTCCACCGTCATGTCCACGTAGCGGAGGGCGACGCTCTCGGGGACGCGCAGGCGGGTGGGGGCGAAGTTGAGGATGGCGCGCACGCCGGCGCCGACCACGCGGTCCACCACGGACTGGGCGGCCTCGGCGGGGACGGCCACGATGACGATGTCGATGCCGTCCTCCCGGATCGCGCGGTCCATCTCCTGGTCGTGGCGGACGCGCAGGTCGCCCCAGGCGGCGCCCACCTTGGCGGGGTCGGAGTCGAAGACGGCCTGGATGTGGAAGCCGCGGCGCTGGAAGTCGCGGTAGGAGAAGAGCGCCGAGCCGATCTTGCCGGCCCCCACCAGGGCGACGCGCCAGGAGTGGTCGAGCCCCAGGATCTCGCGGATGCGGCCCACCAGCTCGGGGACCGAGTACCCCAGCCCCCGCTTGCCGAACGAGCCGAAGAAGGAGAGGTCCTTGCGCACCTGCGCCGAGGTGGTGCCCCCGCGCTCGGCCAGATCGTCGCTGGAGATGGTGTCGAGGCCGCGGTCCGCGGCCTCCTGGAGAAAGCGCAGGTAGAGCGAGAGCCTGCGGACTGTGGACTCGGAGATCTTCTTCATGCGCGGCAACCGACGGGACGGCCGGGACGGCGGGCCGATACTTGTGAAAACATTCACAAGATAAGCCGCGCCCCACCCCGCGTCAACGGCGCCGGCTCAGCCGCCGCGCCGACAGGGCGCGCGCCAGCCGGATGAAATCCTCCGGCGCAAAGGTCTCCGGCCGGTCGCGGAGGTCCACCCCCAGCTCCGCGCCCAGCGCCTCCACCTCCTCCGGCGACAGCCGGTACGCGTCGCGGAGGATGCGCTGGAACTGCTTGCGCCGCTGCCCGAAGGCCGCGCGCGTCAGCTCCCGCAGCGCGCCCTCCTCCTCCGGCGGGAGCCGCGGGGGATCGTGCGGGGTGATGCGCACCACGGTGGACTCCACGTCCGGCACCGGGCGGAACGACTTCCTCCCCACGTGCAGCACCCGCTCCGCGTCGGCCACGGCGCGCACGCCCACGGCGAGCGCGCCGTACGCCTTGCTCCCGGGGTCGGCGAGGATGCGGTCCGCCACCTCGCGCTGCACCATCAGCACGACGGCGCGCGGCCGCACCCGGCGCTCCAGCAGGGAGAACAGGATGGGGGTGGTGATGTTGTAGGGGATGTTGCCGATGACCAGCAGCCGGGCGGGGTCGGCGGAAACCCGCTCCAGCGGCACGTCCAGGACGTCGCCGTGCACCACCTCCACGGAGGGGTCGCCCGCGAACTCGGCCGCCAGCCGGGGGGCCAGGTCGTTGTCCAGCTCCACCAGCACCAGCCGGCGCACCGTGCCGACCAGGTGGCGGGTGAGCGCCCCCTGCCCCGGGCCGATCTCCAGCACCTCGTCGTCCGGGCCGGCGCCCAGCGACTCCACGATGCGGCGCTGGGCGTTGACATCGACCAAAAAGTTCTGCCCCAGCGACTTCTTGGCGCGGTGGGGTCCTCCTTCGCGGGGGCTCACGACGGGGCGGCGCTCAGAGCCGCACCAGCAGCGCGGTGCGGTCGTCCGCGGGGACGCCCGTGGCGCCGGGGACGGCGCCCAGCCCGAAGATGCGGTCCATCAGCTCGCGCGCCCCGGCGCCGCGGCCGCGCGCCACCTCGTCCAGCAGGATCCGCGAGCCCTCCACCTCGCCGGCCTCCAGCGAGTCGGAGAGGCCGTCGGTGAACAAAAAGAGCAGGTCCTCGCCGCGCCGCCAGGGGGCCTCGCCCTCGTGGTAGTCCTCCAGGTCGATGATCCCCAGCGGCGGGTCGGTGGCGCCCAGGCGCTGCACCGCGCCGTCGCCGCACACCCGGAAGGCGTGGCCGTGCCCGGCGTTGGCGTAGGTGATGCGCCCGCCCTCCGGGTCGATGACCCCGTAGAACAGGGTCAGGTACATCTCCGTGGTCTCCAGCTCGTCGATCAGGGTGCGGTGGACGCGGCGCAGCACCTCGGCCGGGGGGTCGCCCTCGGAGGCGTGGATGGCCACGGCGCTCATGGTGAGCGCCATGATCAGCGCCGCCCCGAAGCCGTGGCTGGACACGTCGCCGATCATCGCCCCCAGCCGCCCGCCGGGGAGCCGGAAGAGGTGGTAGAAGTCGCCCCCCACCGACTCGGCCGGGACGCAGCGCGCCGCCACCTCGGCGTACCCCTCGAACTGCTCCACCGGGGGGAGGAGCTTGAGCTGGAGGTCGTGGGCGAGCTCCATCTCGCGCACCATCCGCTCCTGGCGCAGGCTCTCCTCGATGAGGCGGCTGTTCTCCACGGCCGCGCCGATCTGGCTGGCGATGGCGGAGAGCAGCTTGAGGTCGCCGGCCGAGAAGGCCTCGGCGGTGCCGCGCCCCACCAGGTTGATGACGCCGATGGTGCGCGCCTCCCCCTCGGGCGGGGTGTAGCTGACGGGGACGGACAGGAAGGAGCCGCGCTGCACGTTGGCCGGGTCGCAGCCGGGGCGCGGGTACTCCTCGGTGGGGCCCAGGAGCACGGGGCGCCGCTCGCGGAACACCTCGGCCGTGATGGAACAGGGGTCGCCCACGGAGATGGGCCCCACCTGGCCGTCGCCGCCCACCGCGGCGGCCAGCAGGAGCCGCCCCGAGTCGGCGTCGTGTACCCAGAGCGAGGCCCGCTGCGCCCCCAGGATCCCGATGACCTCCTCCAGGATGGTCCCGGCGGCGCTCTCCAGCGAGATCACCGAGCCCAGGATCTCGCTGATGGAGTACAGCAGCGTGATCTCCTCGTAGCGCTCGATGATCTCCCGGCTCATGGAGCGCACCTCCACGTCGTGCCTGAGCGCGCGGCCCAGCGCGGAGGCCAGGAAGCGGGCCATGGGGCGCGCCTCGCCGGGCGGGAGCCCCAGCACCTCCACGCGCATGGGCACCCCGGCGCCGTCCGCGAACTCGGCCGCGCCGGGGCCGGGGGCGCGCTCCTCCGCCTCCTCCGCGCACGCCCACCCCTCGCCCGCGCGCACCCACACGCGCGCCTCGCGCCCGCAGTCGCGCCGGAAGTCGGCGAGGACGTCGCGCGCCGCGTCCGGGATGCGGGCCAGGGACGGAAGGGGGGGAGACACGGAAGTAGCGGGGGGGTTCACTCGCCGGAGGCCCGTCGCAGGGGCGGGGTGCTGCGGTGGAGGACGAAGCGCACCTCGTTGCCGCGCTCGTTGTACTCCACCTCGTCCATCAGGTTGTGCAGCAGAAAGATCCCCCGGCCGCCGGAGCGCTCCAGGTTCTCGTCCAGGGTGGGGTCGGGGACCTCGCCGGGGTCGAAGCCCTCGCCCTGGTCGCGGACCGCCACGGCGATCCGCTCGGAGCTGAGCTCCACCTCCACGCGCACGCACTTGCCGGGGTCCTGCCGGTTGCCGTAGGTGACGGCGTTGGCGAGGGCCTCGCACATCCCCACCCGGAAGTTCAGGGTGAGCTTGGAGCCGTGGAAGTCCACCCCGCGGCAGCGCTCCACGAGGTAGGCGACCACGCGCTCGATGACCCGGAGGTCGCTGGGGAGCTCCAGCACGAACGCGACCGGCTCCCCGGACTCGGCCCCGGCCCGCCCCTCGGGCCGGGCCGGCGGCTGTGCCTCGTGTCTCAAGCGCATCCCTCGCGCGGAGTTCAGAGGGACTGGAGCGCCTCGTCGCGGGAATCCGCGATGTTGAAGAGGGTGTCCAGCTTGGTGAGTTCGAAGAGGGTGCGCAGGTCCTCGTTGAGGTTGGCGAGCCGCAGCTCCCCGCCCTGCTCCCGGATCTTCTTGGAGAGGCTGACCAGCACCCCGAGGCCCGAGGAGTCGATGTAGCCGGTGTTGGCGAAGTCGATGAGGAACTTGCGCTCGCCCGACTCGAGTTCGTCGAGGACCTTCTGCTTGAGCTCCTGCCGGTTCCCGACGATGAGCTGACCGTCCACGTCCACCACCACCACACTGTTCTGCTTACTCGTCTGGAAGCTCATGGCTCCTCCACGCCTCAGGTTGATATCCGAAACAGACCGGAACCCGCAGGGCAAGCGATGTGCCAGGTACGGGAGTGCGAAAGTGCGACCCCGCCCGGCCCCGCCGCCCCCCGTGCGCGAGTGCGGGCGTGCCACCATCCGTTCCGCACTTTCGCACTCACGCACTTTCGCACTGCCGTTCACCCCGCCATCAGCCCCGTCAGGCAGGCGACGTTGACAATATCGTCCACGCTGGCGCCGCGCGAAAGGTCGTTGCAGGGGCGCGCCAGGCCCTGCACCAGCGGCCCCACCGCCTCGGCGCCGGCCAGGCGCTGCACCAGCTTGTAGGCCAGGTTGCCGGCGTCCAGGTCGGGGAAGACCAGCACGTTGGCGCGGCCCGCCACGTCGGAGCCGGGCGCCTTGCGCGCGCCGATGGACTCGATCAGCGCGGCGTCGGCCTGCAGCTCGCCGTCGGCGGGGACGTGCGGGGCGCGCTCGCGGAAGAGCGCCAGCGCCTCGCGCACCTTGCTCACCGATGGCCCCTCGGCGCTCCCCTTGGTGGAGTACGAGAGGAAGGCGACGCGCGGATCGTCGCCCACCACCCGGGCGCGCGCGGCGGCGGCAGCCACGGCGATGTCGGTGAGCTGTTCCGCCGTGGGGTCGGGGACCACCGCCCCGTCGGTGAAGGTGAGCACCTCCGCGCCGCCGCCGCGGAAGGGCGGCACCACCATGTAGAACGAGGAGGAGACGGTGCGGATCCCCGGCGCCGGGCCCACCGCCCAGAGCGCGGCGCGGATCACGTCGCCGGTGGAGTGCACGGCGCCCGCCACGGAGCCGTCCGCCTCGCCCGCGGCCACCAGCAGCGCCCCGAAGAGGAGCGGGTCGCCGGCGTGGCGCAGGGCCTCCACCTCGGTCATCCCCTTGGCCCGGCGGCGCTCGTACAGGCGGGCGGCCAGGCCGGCGCGGCGCCCGTCGTGTTCGGGGTCCACCACCTGCGCCAGCCCGCCCACGCCGCGGTCCTCCAGGTCGGCGGCGGTGAGGGGGCCGCCCACCACCAGCGGGCGCGCCAGCCCCTCGCGGGCCAGGATGGCGGCGGCCTCCAGGGTGCGCGGGTCGGCGCCCTCGGGGAGGACGATGCGGCGGGGGTTGGCCCGCGCGCGGGCGCGGACGCTCTCCAGGAAGCTCATGGGCCGGGTCAGACGATCTCTTCGGGGCGGACGGGGGGCGGCTCCGGCTCGGGCGGGGCCAGGCGGAGGAGCACGGCCGCGGGGACGAAGCGCGACACGTCGCCCCCCAGCGCGGCGACCTGCCGCACCAGCGTCCCCGAGACGAAGGAGTGCTCCGGCGCGGGCGCCAGGAACACCGTCTCCAGCCCGGGGGCGAGGGCGCGGTTCATCGCCGCCATCTGCAGCTCGTACTCCCAGTCGGCCACCGTACGCACGCCGCGCACCACCACGCCCGCCCCGATCCGCCGCGCGTAGTCCACCAGCAGCCCCTGGAACTCGGCGGCCTGCACCCGCGGCTCGTCCGCGAACGTCTCGCGGATCATCGCCACGCGCTCCTCCACGGAGAACATTCCCCGCTTGCTCTGCGTGGGCGAGTGGGACACGGCCACCACCACCCGGTCGGCCAGCGCCAGGGCGCGGCGGACGACGTCCTCGTGCCCGGAGGTGAGGGGGTCGAAGGAGCCCGGGAAGACGGCGACGCGCGGCGTGTCCATGTCAGCCCCCCGCGGGGACGAAGGTGAGGGAGGTGTCGCCGTAGCGGCGGGTGCGGGCGCCGGGGAGCTCCGGGAGCTCGTCGCCGCGCCCGTGCTCCACGCACAGCAGCCCGGCGAAGGGGACGCGGGCGAAGCGCTCCAGCAGCGCCGCGGCGAGGCCCTGCCCGTACGGCGGGTCGGCGAAGGCCAGGTCGAAGGCGCCCGCCTCCAGGGCGTCCACGTAGCGCAGGGCGTCCACGCGCACCACCCGGGCGCGCGGCCCGGCGCCCAGCGCGTCCAGGTTCTCGCGGAGCGCGCGCAGCGCCGGGGGGGCGTTCTCCACGAACACGGCGCTCTCGGCCCCGCGGGAGAGCGCCTCCAGCCCCAGCGCCCCGGAGCCCGCGAACAGGTCCAGCACGCGCGCCCCGGGGATCTCGTCCGCCACGGCGCTCATCCACGCCTCGCGGACGCGGTCGGTGGTGGGGCGGGTGGCCCGCCCCGGCGGCGCGGCGATGCGCCGCCCTCCCCACTCCCCGGCGACGATCCTCACCAGCGCCAGCGGTAGGTGTACGTCACCACGGCCTCGCCGCCGCGCGGCACGCTCAGCGGGAACTCCACCGTGGTGGCGTCCTTTTTTTCGTAGCGCTGGCTGCTGCGCACCATCTCCCAGGCGCCCTGCGGGTGCTCCACCACCGCGACCTGCGCGACCGTGTCCTTGTGGTTGCGGATGGTAACCTGCACGGTCTGCTCCCGCTCGCGGTTGGAGATGGCGCGCTCGTCCATGACCCTGCGCTCTCCCACCACGTCGAAGGCGTCGCCGACGTACAGCCGGACCGTCTCGTCGCGCGGAGTGTGGTCCACCCGGTCCTCGCCGACGAACTGGAGGTTGCCGGTGCGGTCGCCCTTGTAGACGCGCACCCGGCCCCGGGGGAGCGGCATCCCCATGCGGTTCTCGCGCGAGTTCCGGACCTCCAGCACGATCCCCAGCTTGTCGCCGACCGTGCTGGTGCCGTCGCCGGGGCGCCGGGGACGATGCATCCACCAGGGCGCCGCCACGTCGAACACCAGCCGCCGCGACACGCCCACGTCCGCGGCCGAGAGCAGGCTCATCTGCTTGGTCTCGTTGTTGGCGACGGTGGTGGCGCCGTCCAGCGTGTACAGGTGGTACTCGAAGAACGCCTCCTGCGCGAACGCGGGCGCGGGCGGCGGGGGCGGGGGCGCGGCGGCCCGGGCGGTGACCACCATCTCCTCCAGCGCTACCACGTCCTGCACGCGGCGCACGTCGCCGGCCATGAGCTGGAGGCGCGCGTCACGGTAGGTGGCGCCGCTGCGGTTGTCCAGCGTCACCCAGCCGGTGAGGTCCACGCGCGTCTCGTCCTCGCGCACCACCGCCACGTAGTCCGCCTTCCAGGTGATGCCGCCGGTGATGTACGACACCTGCGTGTCGTGCTCGCCCGGCTGCGCCACGTCCAGCGTCCACAGCAGCGACGGCCGCGACACCAGCCCGCCGGTCAGGTCGCCCACCTCGATCGTGCCCTCCGGGTTCAGCACGATGCGCCCGTCCGCCGTCCTCACCACCACGCCCCCGGACGACGGCGCGCTGAGCAGCGTCCCTTCCAGCACGACCCTCCGCGCGCCGTCCGGCCCGACCGCGGTGTACCTCACCGTCTTCCCCACGGAGCGTTCCAGCAGCGCGGCGGGGCTCACCAGGTCGAACTGGTAGTTCTGCTCCCGCACGCCCACCGCGCCCGGCGCCGTGAGCGAGCGGATGGCCAGGGAGGTGGGGTCGATGTGCTGCGCGACGCCCTCGTAGCGCACCAGGTTGCGCCCGGCGCGCAGCGGGATGCTCCGCTGCTCGCGCACCACCCCGAAGTTGCCGTTGTAGACGGTGAGGGAGACGCCGCGCGTGGCCTCCGGCCCGGAGACGACGGGCTCCTGCGCGGCGAGCGGGGCGGCGCAGACGAGGAGCGCCGCGAGCGTACAAAAGGACGGTTTCATGGGCGAGGTCGGAAAGAGGGCGATCCGGATCTCGCCGCCGGCAGCCGGAGCTGCGGAGCGGCGCCCGTGCAGTGGATGACGACCGGAGAGCCCGATCTTGCACAGACGCCGGCTGAATGCCTCGCGCGAGGGACTACGGCCCGGCGGGCCCTCACCCGGCTCGCTTGAGGCTCGCCACCCTCTCCCAATCCTGGGAGAGGGGACGAACTGCGGGAGCACCATGCGGTTCTCCCCTCCCCTGCTTGCGGGGGAGGGGCCGGGGGAGGGGGCCCCAGCGGACGCCAGCGCCGGCCCCGCGTGAGGGATTTCGGCCCGAAGGGGCGAGACCCGGCGGCAGTTTGCCGGGGCTCGACTCCGTTACGCACGGTAGTATCGTGCGTTACGGAGCCGAAGCCCGACCCCGGCGCAGCCGGGGGCACGCCCGCACCCGCCGGAAAGCCGTTCAGGAAGCAGTAGAAGGCCGGAGGTCGACCAGCTTGGCCTGCAGACGCGACCGCCCGTTCCAGGTGTTCTCCTCCAGCTTGAACGCCACGTCCAGCGGCCCGCGCGCGAACCCCGGGTCGCCCAGCCGGTCGCCCATGCCGAAGCCGATGGCGTCCAGCGAGGCGCCCCCGGACGACAGCGTCATCTTGAGGTGGTTCTGCCCCACGACCTTGGGATAGCCGGAGACGCCCACGCCGCGCGCCGCGAACACGGGCGTGGGGTTGCCCATCCCGAACGGCCCGGCGTGGCGGAGCATCCGGAACAGGTCGTCGCCGGCCTCGGGGAGCCGCAGCTCCAGGTCGATGCGGACCTCGGGGACCAGGTCGTCCTCGGTGAGCACGGCGCGGGCGCGGGCGTTGAAGGCGGCGCGGAAGCCGTCCACCCGGTCGCGCAGGATGGAGCAGCCGGCGGCGTAGCGGTGCCCGCCGAAGCGCGCCAGGTGCTCGGCGCAGTCGCGCATGGCCTCGTACAGGTGGAAGCCGCGGATGGAGCGCGCGCTCCCCTTCCCCTCCCCGGCCTTGTCGATGGCGATGAGCACCGTGGGCCGGTGGATGCGCTCCACCACGCGCGACGCCACGATGCCGATGACGCCGGGGTGCCACCCGTCGGAGGCGAGCACCACGCCCCAGTCGCGGTCCGGGTCGTACACCCGGTCCAGCGTCTTCATCACCTCGCCCAGCGTCTGCCCGTCCACGGTCTGGCGGGAGCGGTTCTCCGTCTCCAGCAGCGCGGCGATCTCCTCGGCCTCGGCGGGGTCGTCGGTGAGGAGCAGGTCCACGCCGCGCAGCGCCTCGCTCATCCGCCCCACGGCGTTGATGCGCGGGGCCAGCACGTAGCCCACCTGCGAGGCGGTGATCTCGCCCCGGTCGGCCAGGCCGCAGCCGCGCAGCAGGGCGCGCAGCCCGGCGTTGGGGGTCTGCGCCAGCACCTTGAGCCCCCAGCGGACCAGCGCCCGGTTCTCGCCCGAGAGCGGGGCCAGGTCGGCGATGGTGGCGACGGCCACCAGGTCCAGGAACACGTGCAGCCGCTCCTGGGGGTAGCCGACCTCGGCGGCGAGGGCGCAGCACACCTTGTAGGCCACGCCCACCCCGGCGAGCCCCTTGTCCGGGTAGCCGCAGTCGGCGCGGTTGGGGTTGACCACCGCCACGCAGTCGGGGAGGGTGGGCCCGGGGGTGTGGTGGTCGGTGACGACGACGTCGATCCCGGCGCGGCGGGCGCGCAGCACCGCGTCGTGCGCCACGATGCCGCAGTCGCCGGTGAGGATCAGCGTGGCCCCCGCGGCGGAGGCGGCGCGGATCCCCGCGTCCGACAGGTCGTAGCCGTCCTCGATGCGGTGCGGCACGAACGGCACCGCCCGCGCGCCCATGGCCCGCAGCGCCCGGGTGAAGAGCGCGGTGGAGCAGATGCCGTCCACGTCGTAGTCGCCGTGCACCAGGACCGTCTCGCCCGCCGTGATGGCCCGTCGCAGGCGCGCCACGGCGTCGGCCACGCCGGCCAGCTGGTGCGGCGGGTGGATCTGGCCGGGGTGGGGGCGCAGGAACTCGCGCGCGGCGGCGGACTCCCCGAACCCGCGCTGGGCCAGCAGGCGGCAGAGCGGCGGGGGGAGGCGCAGGTCGGCGGCGAGCCGGTCCACCGCGGCGGCGTCGGGCGCGTCGGGGAAGATCCAGCGGCGGGCGGGGGGGCGGGGCGGAGCGAGGGTCGGCATGGCTCAAAGTTTATCAGGAACGGGGAGCGGCGGGCAAGCCGCCGGCCGGGGCCAGATTAAAGTTCAGTTAATGAAGGACCCGGCCCCGCCCGCGCCGTGTACGACGGCCCCGGTTTGCCTTAAATTAATTCATCACCGTTGCTTACGCCGCAGTCCCGGGGCTCCGTCCCGGAGCGCGGGCGCGAGGCCGCCGTGAATCGATCCCCGGAACTCCCAATGATGCGCAACAACACGCTCCGAACCGCTTTCGTCGGCACGCTGCTGACCGCGAGCGCCTTTGCAGGCGTGGACCGGGTGCTCCAGGGTCCCGCCCCGGCCGCCGCCACGCCGCAGGTCGCGGGGGCCGCGGGCTACGCCCCGGCCGCCGCGTCCGCCGCCAGGGCCGTGGCCGCGCGCTGGAAGGCGCCGGAGGACCCGCGCACCGTGGGGATGGACCGGGCCCGCCTCGCCGACGCGGTGCGGAGCCTGGAGGCGCAGGTGGAGCGCGAGGGCTTCCCGGGCGCCGCGCTCGCCGTGGGCCGCGGGGCCGAGCTGGCGCTGGAGGCGGGGGTGGGCCGGATCCGCTGGGACGGCGACCCGGTGCGCCCGGACTCCGCCACCTACGACATCGCCTCGCTCACCAAGGTGGTGGGGACGACCACCGCGGCCATGCTGCTGGTGGAGGACGGCCGTCTGGAGCTGGACGCGCCGGTCTCCCGCTACCTGCCGGAGTTCTCGGGCGGCCGCAAGGACGAGGTGACCGTCCGCCACCTGCTTACGCACACCTCCGGGCTGCCGGCGGGCGCCGCGACGTGGGGCGCGCCGGAGGCCGCGCGGACCCGGCTGATCCGGACGCCGCTGCAGGCGAAGCCCGGGGCGAGGGTGGAGTACTCGGACGTGGGATTCGTGGCGCTGTGGGCCGCCGCCGAGGCCGCGGCGGACCGGCCGCTTTCCGAGCTGCTGCGCGACCGCGTCTTCGCTCCGCTGGGGATGGAGTCCACCACCTTCCGTCCGGCGCTGGACTGCCGGACGTGCGCCCCCACCGCCTGGACGGGGACCGCGGAGATCGTCGGCCGCGTGCACGACCCCACCGCCCGCAAGCTGGGCGCGGAGAGCGCCGGCAACGCCGGGCTCTTCTCCACGGCGCGCGACCTGGGCCGTTTCGCCGCCATGCTGGCGAACGGCGGCGAGCTGGACGGCGTGCGGGTGCTCCGGGAGGAGACGGTGCGCGAGTTCACGACCCGCCAGCCGGGGGCCTCGACCCGCGCCCTGGGCTGGGACACCCGCGACGAGCGCGGGATCGGCGCTGCCGGGCTGGCGATGTCGGCGGGCTCCTTCGGGCACACCGGCTTCACCGGCACCTCCCTCTGGGTGGACCCGGAGCGGAAGACCTGGACGGTGCTGCTCACCAACCGCACCTACGCCCCCCGGGCGACGGTGGCGATCCAGAAGGTGCGGCGGACCGTGCACGAGGACGTGGTGCAGGCGGCCGACGCGGTGGTGATGGGGGATTGAACGGAAGTGCGAGAGTGCGGAAGTGAACGGCAGTACGAAGTACGCAGTACGTGAAAAGCGCCCCTGCCTCGGAATCGAGATGGGGGCGCTGTCGTAGGCCCCCACCCGGCGGCCCGAGAGCCGCCACCCTCCCCCGTGCCGGGGGAGGGGAATCTCCACGCTGCGGTCCCCGCCGTTGTCGTGTCGTGCTCCCCCTCTCCCCTTG
>JBFMFL010000150.1:0-16257 GCA_040752145.1 Gemmatimonadota bacterium | reverse complement strand
GGGGGGGTTGTGGCGTGGGGCCCGGGTACCGCTCCCGGGGCCCCGCGCGCTTTCGGGGGATCGAGGGGAGGACCGGCCGTGCCGGGTCAGGGATCGACGACGTTGAAGAACGACTTGCGGAGCCGGGGGACGCGCACGTCCCAGACGACGACCTGCCCCTGCCGGATCAGGTAGCTGTCCCCCGGCCGGTAGGTGTGCCTCTCTCCGCCGCGGTCGGTGATGGTGACCTCTCCCTCCAGGATGGTGGCGTGCTCGGTGAAGGGAAAGGTGATCTCGACCACGCCGAGGGTCGCCTCGAAGATCCCGGCCGTCATCCCCCCGTCCCTGAAGTCCACGCGGGCCGAGAGCCGGGGCGACCCCTCCAGCACCCGCCCGCCGAGCGCGGCCGGATCTCCCAGGTCGACGAAGTCCGCGGTGGAAACGCTCATCTTGGGCTCGTACACGATCATGGTCCGGGTTCCTCCGGGCTGGGGTTCACGGGTCCGGCGGTCTGCCGGGGCCCGTCCGGCGTGTGGCAAGGTAGGACGAGAAACAGACGGTACCAGGGTAAAACTTCCCTGTGCCGGACGAGACGAGGGGCCCCGGGATCGCTCCCGGGGCCCCTCGCTTTTCCGCACCCGGAGGTGACGGCCGACTATCGGCTCTGCACGGCCACGTTGCCGCCGCCCAGCTGCACCGGCGCGGTGCGGGTGCCCAGCTGGCGCCAGATCCGGCCGTCGTTGTCCATGATGGTGATGGCGAAGGTGTCGCGCACCTTGGGGCTCCTGAGGTCGCCGTCCATGCCGTCGACCGTGAAGGTGTAGTTGCCCGCGAGCCAGCTGAGGTCGGCCAGCCCGGTGGCCCGGTCGATCCGCTGCACCGTGGCCCGGCCGCTGAGGGCGGCCAGCGACGGGTCGTTGTTGCTGAAGGTGAGCGCCCCGCCCTGCCAGCTGTTGCTCTTCACCACGTAGTCGTACCCGTCGGTGCCGCGGTAGACGTACGTGAGGTTGCCGCGCGGGGTGCCGTTCTTCTGGTACGCCACGCTGAACCCGAAGTTGGCCTTGCCGTTGGCGCTCCGGGCGTCCGCGATCCAGCCGCCGCCCGTGGTCCGCTTCTCCGTGGACCCGAGCACCACGCTCAGCGGGTCGGTGTCGAAGTCGCCGCTCCAGAAGGCGTTGTCCGGGTCGACGGTGGTCTGCACCATCCACTGGTTGTCGTTGTCCGCGGCCACGTTCGCCGTGGCCATGGCGTTGCCGGAGGCGTCGGCCATGGCGAACACCGTCTGCGAGCCGCCGCCCTGCTTGGTGAGGACGAAGCGCACCCGGGCCCGGGCCGGGTCGCCCGCCGTCCCGCCCGACGCCGCCGGGGCGTACTTCTGCCCCGGGGTGCGGGCTGTCTCGGGGAGACCCGTGGCTTTGCGGACCGGCCTCGCGGCCGGGGTGCCCTTGTCGGAGAGGTTCGTGTCGGAGGAGAGCGGATTCGCTCGGGCGGGGGGGCATGGAGGCGACGGCCGGTCGCCTCCAGGACGAGCTGGATCGGCTGCAGCAGCAGGCGGCCATGCTGGAAGACCTGCTGCAGAAGCGCGCCGAGGAAGCGTACCTGCCGCGCTCCCCGGCGGACGCGTAGCCCCGGTCACCCGGCTTTCCGGCTGGCGTCCGGCCCCGCCCCTTTCCGGGGGCGTCAGGAGTCCGCGGGTCCGGGCAGCGGCTCGTGCACCACGTTTACGGGGCGGGCGGCCTGGTTGCGGGAGCGGACCTGCCGGTTGTGCTGCACCGCCCGGTCACGCGCTTCGCGCTCTTCGCGCACGACGCGCTGCACCTCCGGGTGGTTCCGAATCCATTCCTCGCGCGCCGCCTGGTTGGAGTGCTCCCACGCCTGCCGGGCGGCCACCGCTTCGGTGTGGCGGCTTCGCCGCCCGCCGTTGACGGCCCGCTGCAGCAGGCCGGTCACCGACGTGCCCACGAAGAACCCGGCCACCCCGCCGGCCAGCCACCGTGCGGGCTCCATCGAGTCGGTGCCGTCGTCCTCCAGCGTGGGCTCGATGAAGCAGTGGTTTTCCGCGCCGTCGCAGTACGCCACGCCCGCGGCCGCGGTTCCGGCCGCGAAGAGCATGGTCAGGGCGTTCCCGGTGAACAGGCGCAGGGCGCCCGGATTCTCCGGCGCGGGAACGGGCGGGGTCCACGACCGCTCCAGCTGCAGGCTGCGGGCGATCTCGGCGACGCTCCGGGCGCGGGGGATCGCCACCGTGTCTTCCGCGAAGGTGAAGGTCGCCCGCGCCCGCTGCCGTGCCTGGATCTCCACGGGGGCCCGAAGCGTCGCGCCACCCTTGGCCACCGTGACTTCCAGCTTGGAGGCGCCCCCGAACCGCGTGGTCCAGGGCGTGGTCCCCACCCGCACCCCTCCCAGCCGGACCTCGGCGCCGGACGGGCGGCTGTGGACCACCAGCTCCGAGCCGGTGAAGCAGGCGCCGCGCACCAGCGCGACGAAGGCATCGTCGGCGCCGGCACCGCGCAGGCGCGACACCGCCGCGTCGTCCACCGGGAACGAAACGCAGCCGGTGCGGACCATGGAGCCCAGCACCTCCCGCGAGACCTGGGGAGCGCCCAGGAGCGTGACGACGTCGTCCAAGCTCATGACCACCGAAGAGCTCTGGGCGCGGGCGGCTCCCGCGGCGGCGGGGAGCAGGAGCAGCGACAGGGCAAGGCGGCGCAGAATCATGGTCACGGCGTGGTTTCGAAGGATGGAAAAGAGGCGCGGACACCCCGTCAGGGGCTCGTCACGCGCTCGAGCCAAGTCGGGTTGGACCCGTTCCGCACCACCTGCAGCTCGTCCGGGTCCAGGCCCGCCAGGAACTGCCGGTACTCGCCCAGGTGGTGCAGGGTGGACGACTCGCCGGTGCAGTACGAGCCGAAGACGTTCTCCGTGCGCGGCTTGGACTTCAGGTGCGCGCTCACGCACGGGTACAGCTTGTTCCAGTGGAGCATCACCGCGCCCCGCGCGTCGTTGGGGACCGGGCACCCCACGCGCGATCCCGCCGCCAGCATGCGGTTGCTTTCCTCGGCGACCAGCGCCTGGTACCGGACCACGCGCCCGCGGAACAGGTCGGACTTGGCCTGGAACATGGCCGTCTGGGTCTGCACCGTCGCCTGCGCGGCGGCGATCAGGGCGCGCGTTGCGGCGACGCGCTGGTCCGTGGACGCCTTCAGCCCGGCCACCGCTTCCTCCTGGAGCCGCGGAAGGCTGCGGGCGAGGTCCAGGGACTCGCCGCGGAGCCGCTCCACCTCGCCCGACACGCGCGTGGACTCGGCCTCCAGGCGTGCCCGCAGCTCCTGGAGGCTCCGCTGCAGCGCCTCCAGGTCCCGCCGCAGCCGGGCTTCCTCCGCCGTGGCCGCGTCCCGGGCTTCCTGGGAAAGGTCGGTCCGCCGCAGCGTGGCTTCCGCCGCGGACAGCGCTCCGCGCAGCGCGCCGGCGCGCGCCTCCAGCTCCGCCTCGCGCGCCTCGGTTTCGGCGCGCAGCCGCTCCAGCCCGGCCTTCAGCCCGCCGGTCTCCTCTTCCAGCCGCTCCTGCCGGCCCTGCGTGTCCCGCCGCACCCGCTCGCGCGCTTCCTCCGCGGCGCGTGCGTGGCCGCGGTCCAGCGTCCGGAGACGCGCCTCGTAGATGGCGATGCGGTCCTCGGCAATCAGGATGCTGGACACGTGCGACATCAGGGTGGCGGCCCAGTCCTCCTGGTCCGACTTCGCCTCCGCCACCACCTTTGTCTCGTACGACCGCCCGTGCTGGGTGATCTCGGCGCAGAGGCGCGGGATCGCCGCTTCCATGTCGGCGACGGCGCGCCGCTTGGACGCGGCCTGCCGGTCGCCGCCGGCCTCGCGCGCGATCTCGGCCTGCTTGCGGGAGATCCGGTCCATGTACTCCTGCCGCACCCGGTCCAGCCGGGCCTGCGACGCGGGGACCGCGCGGCCCCGGACGTCGCGCAGGTGCGCCGCGAAGTTGATCCCCTGGTTCTCCAGCTGCGTCTTGGACCGCCCGCACTCGCTGCAGTAGTATCCCATCCGCAGGTCGTGCAGGTGCCCGTCCATCTCCCGGCGCAGCCCGCTCAGCTCGTCCCGCAGGCGCCGGATACGCTCTTCCCACGCGGCGTCCAGCCGCTCCGCCTCCTGCCGCTGGCGGGGGATGTCGTCCCGGTGCGACTCGATCTTGGCGGCCTTGGACTCGACGAGCAGCACGTCGCCGATGCCGCGCGTCTGTCCCGCCAGCGCCGGAAGGGCCGCCAGGGACGGCAGAACGGCCGCCAGGAGGAGCAGCAGTCGGGTTCTCATGGGAGTCGGGAGGAGGGGGAGCGTGTTGCGTCGGGGAGGCGTTCGGCGCCGGGTGGGCCCGCGCGGGAGGGTCCGGCCGGCCGGGTGCGTATCCGCGGGGTGAGGCCGGCAATCTACGCCCTAGCAGCGTCCGTGCAAGCTTTCCCCCGCTCCTTCCCGGTGTCCGCCCCCCCGGACTCACCGTTCCGGGGGCTGCAGCGCGGTCCCGTCCGACGATGCGGAGGGTGCCTGCCAGCGGCGGCGGGCGGAGGAGGCCGACGGGGGTGCCGGGAGCCCGCGCCACGACGCAGGGCGGGGGCCGAGGCAGGCCAATGGCTTCGTGCATCGCCTGCCCGTCTGTCCCAATCGTGGCGGATTCCACCCATACGAACCGCAACGCTGGCCCGAAACGTGTGGGAGAGCGGCGGGAGGGTGCGCCGGGCCGGGCGCACGGCGGCACACGCGGCAGGACCGGTGCGGCTCATGGAGACATGCCCATGTCCATGACGGGTTCCGCGCGATACATTGTCCCTTCGGTGCCCTTGCCGCCCACCGGCCGCCCGCGTCCGCCTCTTCCCCCCCGCTCCGGCCACGAGCCATGCTCGACGAGCCCCGCAGAAGCGTAGAACGCGCTCGCCCTCCGACCGGCCCCGGGCCGGACGCGGAGGGCGGCGAGCACTTCCGGGCGGTCCTGGAGAACGCCCCCATCGGCATGGCCCTGGTGGGGCTGGACGGCCGCTGGCTGATGGTGAACCGCGCCCTGTGCCGCATCGTCGGCTACCCGGAGGAGGAGCTGCTCGGCCTCACCTTCCAGGACCTCACCCACCCGGACGACGTGGACGCCGACCGGGAGAGCGCCCGCAGCCTGGTGGCCGGCGAGATCCCCTCCTACGAGAAGGAGAAGCGCTACCTGCGCCGCGACGGCAGCGTGGTGTGGGCGCTCCTCTCCGTGTCGCTGCTGCGCGGCCGCGGCGGCGAGCCGCAGTGCTTCGTCTCGCAGATCCAGGACATCACCGCGCGCAAGCAGGCCGAGGAGGCGCTCCGCTACTCCGAGGCCAAGTTCGCCGGCATCGTCTCGCTCTCCAGCGACGCCATCGTCTCGGTGGACGACGAGCAGCGGATCACCCTGTTCAACCAGGGGGCGCAGCGCATCTACGGCTACGCGCCCGAGGAGGTGCTGGAGCAGCCGCTGGACGTGCTCATCCCCGAGCGCTTCCGGGGGCCCCACTCCGGGCACCTGGAGGCGTTCGGCGCCTCCGGGGTCCCCGCCCGCTCCATGGCCGAGCGCGGCACCACCCGGGTCGTGGGGAGGCGCAAGGACGGGAGCGAGTTCGTGGCCGAGGCCTCCATCTCGCAGCTCACCCTGGGCGGGAGGCGCATCTACACCGCCGTGGTGCGCGACGTCACCGACCGCGAGAGGCGCGAGGAGCGCGAGCGGCTGCTGGCCGCCGCCGGCCGGGTGCTGGCCGCGTCGCTGGAGTTCGAGGAGTCGCTGCGGAGCGTGGTGGACTTCGCCGTCCCCGCGCTGGCCGACTGGTGCGTGCTGGACCTGCTGGGCCCGGACGACCGCCCGCGCGCCGTGCGCTCCGCCGCCGCCGACCCGGCCCGCGCCGAGGCGCTGGCGGAAGCGTGCCGGCGGGGGGCCGTGGACGGCGCCTCGCTGGCGGGGACCGCGGTGGTGGAGCCCACGCCCTCGGGGGCGCGGCTCGCCGGGCGGCTGCCGGAGGACGCGCCCGCCCCGGACGACGCCGGGCTGGCGCGCCTGCTCGACCCGCGCTCCGCCGTCACGGTGCCGCTGGTGGCCCACGGGCGGACCTTCGGGGCGCTCACCCTGGCGCTCTCGGGCGAGGGGCGGCGCTACGGGCCGGAGGAGCTGGCGCTGGCGGAGGAGCTGGGGCGGGTGGCGGCGCTCGCCATCGACAACGCCCGGCTGTACCGGGTGGCGCGGGAGGCCCGCCACGCCGCCGAGCGGGCCGCCGACCGCACCGCGCGCCTGCAGCGCGTCACCGCGGCCCTCGCCGGGGCGCTCACCCCCGCCGAGGTGGCGGAGGTGGTGGTGCGCGAGGGGTCGGAGGCGCTGGGGGCCGCGGCCGGGACGCTGTGCCTGCTGGACGAGGACGCCGCCCGGCTGGAGGTGGTGCGGTCCGTGGGCCTCCCCGCGGAGCTGGTGGAGGCCTGGAGGCACTTTCCCCTGCACGCGCACGTCCCCCTGGCCGAGGCGGTGCGCACCGGGGAGCCGGTGCTCGTCACCACGCGCGACGAGCTGGCCGCCCGCTTCCCGGCGCTCACCAGCGTCCTCCGGCACAACGCCTGGGCCGCGGTGCCGCTGCTGGCCGACGGGCGGGCGCTGGGCGTCATCGGGCTCAGCTTCGCGGAGCCGCGCCGCTTCTCCGAGGAGGAGAGGGAGTTCCTGCTGGCCATAGGGCGGCAGTGCGCGGGCACGCTGGAGCGCGCCCGCCTGTACGAGCGCGAGCGGCGCGCCCGCGCCGAGGCGGAGGCGGCGAGCCGCGCCCGCGACGAAATCCTGGGCGTGGTCGCCCACGACCTGCGCAACCCGCTCACCGCCATCTCCATGTACGCCTCGCTGCTGCTGGAGATGCCGCGCGACGCGGACACGCAGCGCGCCCAGCTGCGCACCGTGCTGGAGCTGACCGAGCAGATGAACCGGCTGATCCAGGACCTGCTGGACGCGTCGCGCATCGAGGCCGGGCAGCTCCGCGTCCACCCCGCGGCCGTGCCGGTGCCGCCGCTGCTGGCCGACGCCGCCGAGCTGGTGAGGATGGCCGCCCTGGAGCGCGGCGTGTCGCTGGAGGTGCAGGCCGCCCCCGGCCTCCCCCCGGTGCTGGCCGACCGCGACCGCGTCCTCCAGGTGCTCTCCAACCTGCTGGGGAACGCCGTCAAGTTCACCCCGCGCGGCGGCTGGATCGTGGTGCGCGCCGCCCACGTCGAGGGCGCGGTGGAGGTGTCCGTCGCCGACACGGGCGTGGGGATCCCCCCCGAGCACCTGACCCACGTCTTCGACCGCTTCTGGCAGGGCGACGCCCGCCGCAAGGGCGCCGGGCTGGGGCTCGCCATCGCCCGGGGCATCGTGGAGGCGCACGGGGGCCGCATCCGCGCCGAGAGCGCCCCCGGCCAGGGGAGCACCTTCACCTTCACCCTCCCCGCCGCGTAGGGCAATCCACCCATCCGGCGCCCGGCTCCGCGCCGCGCCGGGACACGCCCTCCGCCCCTCCGGGACACGCCCGCCCCGCCCGGCCGGCCATCCGTTTCCGTCTCGAAATCGGCTAAACGCCTGTGTTTCCGGGAGATGCCCCCGCGCGTCGTGCGTGGTCCCCGGCTTGCCCTTCCGCCGCCCCGAGGCCGCGACCGACGCGGGCCTTCAACGCCGCGGCGCAGGGGCGCGCCGCCCACCGAAACGAACGCACACCGACAGGGGCATTCCCATGAGCGATACGTCCGCCAAGAGCTGCATGACGCTGAACCTGGGCAACTACATGAACTTCCTGCGCACGGTGCAGGAGGATCCCTCGAAGGCGCGCTTCAGCTTCTCCACCAAGACGCACTGGAAGGGCGGGGCGAAGACGGAGACCACGGCGCGCGGCCGCACCATCGCCGCGGACGAGCCGGAGGCGTTCGGCGGGCAGGACAGCGCCGCGGACCCGGTGGAGCTGCTGCTGGCGGCGCTGGCGAGCTGCGTGTCCATCGGGCTGGTGACGCAGGCGGCCAAGCGCGGCATCGACTTCGAGGACTTCGAGATCGACGTGCGCGGCGACATGGACCTGCGCGGCTACCTGGGGCTGGACGAGGAGGTGCGCCCGGGCTACGACAACATCACCTACACGGTGCGCGTCAAGACGGACGCTCCCGCCGAGGTGATCGAGGAGATGATGCGGATCTCGGAGCGCACGTCGCCCATGTTCGACAACATCCGCAACGGCGTCGGGATCACGTCCGTCGTCGAGGTGGTCGCTCCTGAGGCGGTGGCTGCCTGAACTGCTTTTCGACGGCGGGGTTGGGCGTGCCCCCGGCTGGCGCCGGGGTCGGGCTTCGGCTCCGTAGCAGACGATACGACCGTCTGCAACGGAGTCGAGCCCCGGCAAACTGCCGCCGGGTCTCGCCCCTCCGGGCCGAAATCCCTCACGCGGGACCGAGCTTCGTCCGCCGGGTTCACTGCGAAAAGCGCCCCTGCCGGGATCTCCCGGCGGGGGCGCCGTTCAGCGTACTCCGTACTGCAGTTCGGCTTTCGCACTTTCGCACTTTCGCACTCCCGCACTTTCGCACTTCCCTTCCCTCAGCTCCCGCCCACGACGCGCAGCCTGGTCCCCCACGGGTCCGTCGCCAGCCAGCCGTCCCCGGCGACCGCCACGGGGTGGCCGGCTTCGCGGATGCTCCGGGCGGCTTCCGCCGCGTCGGCGGCGGTGGGGACGACCACGGTCCACTCCAGCAGGCGCGCGTCGCCGTCGCGCGGGGGCACGGCGTCCGGGCCGGCCCAGGTGTTCAGCCCCAGGTGGTGGTGGTAGCCCCCGGCGGAGAGGAAGAGCGCGCCGGGGTAGCTCCACACCACGCGGTCCAGGCCGAGCGCGGCGTGGTAGAAGGCGGCGGCCTCCTCCGTGTCGGCCACGTGCAGGTGAACGTGCCCCACCGCGGTCCCGGCGGGCATCCCGGTCCACGGGGCGCCGCCCGCGGCGCGCGCCAGGCTCTGGAGGTCCAGCGGGCGGGTGTCCATCACCAGCTCGCGGCCGGCGTGGCGCCAGGCGGAGCGGGGACGGTCGGCGTACACCTCGATCCCCAGCCCGTCCGGGTCCTGCAGGTACAGCGCCTCGCTCACCAGGTGGTCGGACGCGCCCGCGCGCTCGCCGGCGGCCGCCAGGTGCGCCACGAACCGGCCCAGCGCCGCGCGGTCCGGGAGCAGGACGGCGAAGTGGTAGAGCCCCAGCCGTCCCCGGCGCGGGGCCGGCGACGCGCCCTTCCGCTCGCGCAGCTCCACCAGCGGCGCGTCCTCGCCGTGCGCGCCGAGCACGGCGCCGCCCGCGGAGCTCGCCAGCACCCGGAAGCCGAGCACGCCCGTGTAGTAGGCGAGCGAGCGCTCCAGGTCGGCCACCTGCAGCCGCACCGGGCCCAGCCGCGTCGCCGCGGGGAGGCGGTACCCGGCGGGCGCGATCCCGTACTCCGCCGCCGCCGTCGCGGTCTCGTTCGTGGTCATGGTCCGTCTCCCTGCGTTCGAGGGTCCCGCCCGCCGGGGTGCCTGCCGCGACAACCTGTGTCGCAACACATGCATCTCCCGCGGATCACGCTCCCTGCCGCGCCTGGGCCAGCAGCTCCACCAGCGTCCTCAGCTTCTCCTCGCCCAGGTGGCCCAGCAGGCGCCGGTGCGCCTCCGCCATGGGGGCGTCCAGCCGCGCGAGCAGCGCCAGCCCCGCGGGCGTGACGCGGGTGGTCACGAAGCGCCGGTCGGCGGCGTCGCGCTCCCGCTCCACCAGCCCGCCCTCCTCCATCCGGTCCAGGATGCGGGTGACGTCCGGCACCTGCGCCACCAGCCGCTCGCGCACGCCGCTGCGGCAGAGCCCCGCCTTCCCCGCCCCCCGCAGGATGCGCAGCACGTTGTACTGCGTGGCCGTGATCCCGAAGGGCTTCAGCACCTCCGCCAGGGCGTGGCCGAGCACCGCCGCCGTGCGCTCGATGCCGAGGTGCGCCTCCTGCTCCGGGCCGTCGAAGGCCCGGGTCTGCCTGATCTCGTCACGGAGCGTCGCCATGCATCCAATATATGTGTTGCAACATATATATGCAAACCTGTCCCTCGCGGGGCCCTGCCGCCGGGGAGCGGCTGAGCTGCGCGTCCGGCCTTCTCCTTGCAGCGACTTTTTCGCGCAACCCGTGGTACCCTGTTCTGGAGGTGCGCCATGCCTCGCCCGATCCGCTCCCCCGTCCGCCGTGCGTTCGCCGCCGTGCTCCTGGTCGTGCTCGCGGCCGCGCTGGTGGACGTCCGCTCCCTCCCGGCGATGCTCGGCCTCGCCCTCGCCGCCGTTGCGCTCCCGCTGGGTGCGCGCGCGGTGTGGCAGCGCCGGGCCCGGCAGGAGACGCCGGGGGTGCCGGACGCCTGACGCCGGCGGCCGTCCCCCGCGGCCGGCCCGGATCCGCCCCGACCTCCTTGCACCGGAGGAGACGCACGTTTAGCGTGTGCCGCACGGCCCGCCCCGACGCGACCTACCCTCCACGCCGGAGACCGCCCGTGCGCCACCTCGCCGCGCTCCTGCTCGCCCTCGCCGCGCTTCCCTTCCCCGCGCCCGCGCAGGCCCCGCCCGCCGGCCAGGCGGGGGACTGGGAGGGGGTGATCCGCACGCCCCGCCCCTCCGTGATCCGCATGACGCTCGCGCAGGCCGGCGGCGGGTGGACGGGGACGCTGACGCTGCCGGCGCGCCGGATCGAGGGGCGCGCCGTGGACACCGTGCGCGTGGCCCGCGACTCGGTGCGGCTGCGCTTCGCGGGCGACCTGCGCGGGGCCCGCTTCGACGGCGTGCTCGCCCCCGACGGGCGCACGCTGGAGGGGACGGCGCGGGTGGGCCAGTCCACCATGCCCTTCCGCCTGGCCCGCGCGGGGAGCCCGCAGGCCGCGGCGTTCGCCGCCGAGGCCGCCGCCCCGTTCGACGTGTCGCACGACCACCCGGACTCGGCGCGCATCGTCACCGAGGACGTGCCGCGGTTCTGGGCGGCGGTGGACTCCTCCACGCCGGCCACCCGCGCCGCCGTGCTGAAGCGCGTGTACCTGGACCGCGGCTCCCCGGGGCTGCAGGACTTCACCGTGCTGCGCATCGGCACGGCGGAGTCGCTGGCCCAGGCGCTGGACCGCTTCCCCGGCTACTACCGCTCGGCGCGGGCCAGCACGCTGCGCGCCGGGAGCTACGAGCCGCAGATCCGCGAGGCGTTCCGGAAGATGGAGGAGCTGTACCCGGACGCCGTGTACCCGGACGTGTACTTCCTGGTGGGGAACACCTCCACGGGGGGTACCACCAGCGGGCGCGGGCTGCTGATCGGCACGGAGGTGTACGGGCGCACGCCCGAGGCGCCGGAGAGCGAGATGGCGCCCTGGATGCGCGCGGTGTTCGGGAGCGTGGAGAAGGTGCCGCACATCGTGGCGCACGAGCTGGTGCACTACCAGCAGGACTACGCCCCCGGCAACTCGCTGCTGCGCCAGTCGCTCAACGAGGGGGTGGCCGACTTCGTGGCGGAGCTGATCTCCGGCCGGCACATCAACCCCGCCGCGCACGCCTACGCGGACCTCCACGAGCGCGAGCTCTGGTGCGAGTTCCGCGGCCAGATGCACGGCACCGACACGAGCGGCTGGCTGTACAACGGCGCCCGCTCCACGGACCGCCCCGGCGACCTGGGCTACGTCATGGGCTACCGCATCGCCCGTGCGTACCACGAGCGCGCCGCCGACAAGCGGCGCGCCGTGGCGGAGATGCTGAAGATCCGGGACTTCGACGCCTTCCTGGCGGCCAGCGGCTACGCGGAGCGCTTCGCCTGCCGGGCGGCGGGCGGCTCCTGAGCCGCCGGCCCCTGCGCCGCGGCGGGAAAGGGGCTATGATCAGGGCGCCGAGGGCACCGCTCCCGGCGCCTTCCGCACGTCCGTCCGCACCGCCAGGCAAGGAGCCGCCCCGTGAGCGAGAGCGCACCCCCCGCCGTCCAGGACTTCTACCCCGAGGACTTCGCCCACTGCCACGGCTGCGGCCGGCTCAACCAGCACGGCCTGCAGCTCAAGACGCGCTGGGAGGGCGACGAATCGGTGACGCGCTTCACGCCGCGCCCGGAGCACGTGGCGGTGCCGGGCTACGTGTACGGCGGCCTGATCGCCTCGCTGATGGACTGCGCCGCCATGGCGACCGCCTCCGCGGCCACCGAGCGCGCCGCCGGCCGGCAGGTGGGGGAGCGGCCGGCGCCGCGCTTCGTCACCGCCTCGCTGCACGTGGACTACCAGCTCCCCACCCCGCTGGGCCCGGAGCTGGTGGTGCGCGGCCGGGTGAAGAGCGCCGGCGGCCGCATGGTGACCGTGGACGTCACCCTTGCCGCCGGGGCGGACGTGACGGCGCGCGGCCAGGTGGTGGCCGTGCTCATGCCGCAGGCGATGGCCCGCCCCGGCGGCGCCTGACCGTGGCGCCGGGGGCCGGGTAGAGCCCCCCGGCTCTACCCCCCCCGGCGCGTCCGCGACGGGAGAGCCGCAGCCTGAAGCGCGATGCGAGAACGAAGGTCTTGACACCGCCGCCCCGCCGCGCGCACCTTACCCTCACGTGATAAGGGGAGCACGCTGCGGGGAGAACGGCGACGGCGACCCCCTCCCCCGGCCCCTCCCCGCAAGGGGGAGGGGAGAACGACAGCGTAGGCAGGCAGGCTCCGGCCTGAAGGGCTACCCCTCACCCCCCGGCCCCCTCCCCCGCAAGGGGGGAGGGGGAGAACGACACGACGGAGCCCGAGGGTCAGGAAGCCCTCCCCCGGCACGGGGGAGGGTGGCGAGCCTCAAGCGAGCCGGGTGGGGGCCCCCGCGGACGCAGCGCCAGCCCCGCGTGAGGGATTTCGGCCCGGAGGGGCGAGACCCGGCGGGGCAGTTTCCGCCGGGGCTCGACTCCGTTACGCAGCGTTGTTTGCTGCGTTACGGAGCCGAAGCCCGACCCCGGCGCCAGCCGGGGGCACGCCCGAACCCGCAGTTCCAAGAACCAGAGGAAACGAGAAAAAGCTAATGGCGGACGACTCGCTGGAACTGGTGCAGGGCACGCTCGCCGTGCTGATCCTGCGCACGCTCGCCTGGGAGCCGATGCACGGCTACGGGATCTCGCAGTGGATCCGCGAGCGCACCGGGGGCGTGCTGGCGGTGCAGGACGCCGCCCTCTACCAGGCGCTGCGGCGGCTGGAAAAGAAGGGCTGGGTGGAGGCCGAGTGGGCCGTCACGGAGAACAACCGCCGCGCCCGCTACTACACCCTCACCGGCGAGGGCCGCGCCCGGCTGCGGCAGGAGACCGCCACCTGGCGGCGCTACGCGGAGGCGATCTTCAAGGTGCTCGACCCGGCGCCCGGGGAGGCGGCATGAGCCCGTTCACGCGCCCGCCGCGCTCCTTCCGCTTCCCCTGGCGCACGCGCGACCAGATCCGCGCCGAGGTGGACGAGGAGTTGGGCTTCCACCTGGACATGCGCACGGAGGAGCTGGTGCGCGGCGGCATGACGGAGGCGGAGGCCCGCGCCCGGGCGGCCGAGGAGTTCGGCGACGTGGACGGGGCGCGCCGGGCGCTATTCCGCACCGACCGGACGCGGGAGCGCGGCCGCCGGCGCTCGGAGTGGCTGGCGGAGCTGCGGCAGGACCTGGCCTTCGGGGCGCGGCAGCTGAGGAGGAAGCCCGGGTTCGCGATCGCCGCCGTGCTCACGCTGGCGCTGGGGATCGGGGCGAACACGGCGGTGTTCAGCATCGTGGACGCCGCCCTGCTGCGCGGCCTCCCCTTCCCCGCCGAGGAGCGGCTCGTCCGCCTGCAGAACCGCTGGCAGGACGAGCCGGCCGGCAAGCTGTCCCCCGCGGAGTACTTCGACTACCGCGACCGGCTGCGCTCGCTGCAGGCGATGGGCGCGTACGCGGTCGGCCCGGCGAACCTGACCGGCGGCGGCACGCCCGAGCGGCTGCGGGCGGGCTACCTGACGGCCGGCGTCTTCCCCGCGCTGGGGGTCGGCGCGGCGGCGGGCCGGACCTTTTCGGCCGGGGAGGACGCGCCCGGCGCGGAGGAGGTGGCGGTGCTCAGCCACGGGCTGTGGACGCGCCGCTTCGGCGGCTCGCCGGACGCGGTCGGGAGCCGGATCGTGCTGGACGGCACGCCGCGCACGGTGGTGGGCGTGATGCCCGCCGCATTCCGGCTCCCGGCCGACATGGAGGAGGGCGAGGACACGGAGGTGTTCCTGCCGCTGCCGCTGGGACCGGAGCTGGCGGCGGAGCGCGGCAGCCACTTCCTGGAGGGCGTCGGCCGGCTGCGGCCGGGGGTGGCGCCGGAGACGGCGGACCGGGAGATCGCCGCACTGGCCGCGGGGTTCACGCGCGACTTCCCGGACGACTACCCGGCGGAGATGAGGTTCGCGGCGGGCGTGGTGCCGCTGAGGGAGGCGGTGCTGGGGCGGACGCGGCCCGTGCTCGTGCTGCTGCTGGGCGCCGTGGCGCTGGTGCTGCTGATCGCCTGCGCCAACGTGGCCAACCTGCTGCTGGTGCGGGTGGACGGCCGGCGGCGGGAGCTGGCGGTGCGGGCGGCGCTGGGGGCCGGGCGCGGGCGCCTGGTGCGCCAGCTCCTGGCCGAGGGGGCGCTGCTGGCGGCGCTGGGCGGAGCGGCCGGCGTGCTGCTGGCGGCGTGGGCTTTACGCGCGGTGCCGCTGCTGGAGATGGCCGACCTGCCCAGCGCGGGGCCGGTGCGGATGGACCCTGCGGTGCTGGGCTTCGCGCTGGGCGCCTCGCTGCTCAGCCTGCTCTTCTTCGGGGTGGCGCCGGCGCTGCACGCCTCCGGAGGGCGGGTACACGAGTCGCTCAAGGAGAACGGGCGCGCCGGCACGGGCGGCGTGCGCCGGCGCCGCTTCCGCTCCGCCCTGGTGGCGGGCGAGGTGGCGCTCGCGGTGGTGCTGCTGCTGGGCGCGGGGCTGCTGCTGCGCAGCCTGTCCGCGCTGTACGCGGTGGACCCGGGGTTCCGCACCGGCGGCGTGCTTACGCTGCACGTCACGCTCCCCGGGGCGGACTACCCGGACGACGCCCGGGTGGTGGGCGGCTTCCGCGAGATGCTGCGCCGCGTGGGCGAGGTGCCGGGGGTGGACGCGGCGGGCGCGGTGACCAGGCTGCCGCTCGCCAGCACGCTGGGCGACCTCAACTTCGAGCTGGAGGGGAAGCCGGTGCCGGAAGACGCCGTGAGCCCGCGCGCCGACTGGCAGGCGGTGACGCCCGGCTCCCTGCGGGCCATGGGGATGCAGGTGCTCGCCGGGCGCGGGCTGGCCGAGAGCGACGGCGAGCGGGCGCCGGGCGCCGTGGTGATCAACGAGTCGCTGGCGCGGCGGTACTGGCCGGGGGTGAGCCCGCTGGGGGCGCGCTTCAAGCTGGGCGGGGAGGCGGGGCCGGGGTGGGTGACTGTCGTCGGGGTGGTGCGCGACGTCCGCCACGCGGCGCTGGGCGAGCCGCCGCGCCCGGAGATGTACGTGCCGCACGCGCAGTTCAGGTTCTGGAACGGGGGCGGCGCCGCCCGCTCGCTGACGCTGGCCGTGCACACCCGCGGCGATCCCGCGCGCCTGGCCGGCCCGGTGCGCGAGGCGATCCGCGCCATGGACCCGGAGCTCCCCCTGGCCGACGTGCGCACGCTGGCCGAGGTGCGCAGCGAGTCGGTGGCCCGGCCGCGCTTCCTGGCGCTGCTGCTGGGCGCCTTCGCGGCGGTCGCGCTGGTGCTCGCGGTGGTGGGGATCTACGGCACGCTGGCGTACCTGGTGGCGCAGCGCACCTACGAGATGGGGGTGCGCATGGCGCTCGGCGCGCGGCCGGGGTCCATCCGCAGGCTGGTGGTGGCCCAGGGGATGGCGATGACCGCCGCCGGGCTGGCCGTGGGGGTCGCGGCGGCGCTGGGGCTCACGCGGCTGCTGGAGCACCTGCTGTTCGGGGTGGCGCCCACGGACCCGGCCACGTTCGTCGCGGTGCCGCTCGGCCTCGGGCTCACGGCCGCCGTCGCCGCGTATCTTCCCGCCCGCTGCGCGACGCGTGTCGATCCGCTCGTGGCGCTGCGCGGCGGAGACTGAAAGAACAGAACAGCACGGTTCGGGCGCGCCCCCGCTGACGCGGTGCTGGCGCTGGCGTCCGCGGGGGCCCCCTCCCCAACCCCTCCCCCGCAAGCAGGGGAGGGGCTTTTCTCGTGCGTGAACAGGCAGTGGGCTGCGTCCGCGGGGCCCCCACCCGGCGGCCTGAGAGCCGCCACCCTCCCCCAATTCTGGG
>JBFMFL010000015.1:0-46109 GCA_040752145.1 Gemmatimonadota bacterium | reverse complement strand
AACGGCTTGCCGTACTTCGATCTGCAGCCGTTGTCCCCTCTCCCAGAATTGGGAGAGGGTGGCGGCTCTCAGGCCGCCGGGTGAGGGCCGCCGTTGCCGGCTGTTCCCTGTTCCCTGTTCCCTGTTCCCTCGCCGTACCGCACCTCCCGCAAGAAAAGCCCCTCCGGCGGGGCGGGGGGCGAGGTCTCCAGCCCCGGGGCCTGCGCGAGAAGGGCCGCCACGTCGGCCTCGGGGCGGACGCCGAGGCCCACGTCCACCAGCGTCCCCACCAGGTAGCGCACCATGTGGTGGAGGAAGCGGTTGGCGGTGACGTGGAACTCCACGCCCACCCGCTCCCACTCCGCCCAGCGCGCCTCCGCGACGATACAGCGGTCTCCGCGCTCCTCCTGGCCGGCCTTGGCGAAGGCCTTGAAGGAGTGGTCGCCCACGAGAACCTGCGTGGCGCGCTCCATGGCGGCGCGGTCCAGCGGCCTGCCCAGGGGCCAGCACCAGCGGGCGCGGAAGGGCGAGTGCGCCTCCGCGGCCAGGCCCACGCGGTACACGTAGGAGCGCGCCACGGCGTCGTAGCGCGGGTGGAAGCGCGGCGCCGCCTCCGCCGCGTCGGCGATCCACACGTCGCCGGGGAGCAGGGCGTTGAGGGCGCGGCGCAGGGCGTCCGGCGTCCACTTGAGGGGCGCGTCCACGGCGGCGACCTGGCCCGTGGCGTGGACGCCGCGGTCGGTGCGCCCCGAGCCGAGCACGCCGGCGGGGCGGGCGAACAGGCGCGTAAGGACGCGCTCCAGCTCGCCCTGGACGGTGCGCTCCCTGGCCTGCACCTGCCAGCCGAAGAAGTCGCGGCCGTCGTAGTGGACGGTGAAGCGGATGCGGTGCGTTCCGGTGGCGTTCACGGGCGACAAGCTACCCGGCGCCCCTCCGGTGTCAAGCGCGCGGCCCGGCGCGATTGACAGTCTCCGCGGCCCCCCGGTATGATCCCACCTCGGTTACAAGCAGCGCGTTCCACCCGCACCGGATCAGCCCCGATGCTCACCGCTCCATCCCCCCGGACCCCGCCGGCCCGCCCCCTCCGCGGCGGGGGCGCCGCATGAGCGACGGGCTCCTGTCCGGCGAGGCCGCCGAGATGTCGCTGGGCGAGCTGATCCGCGCGGCCACGCTGCGCCCCCTCACCGCCGCCGAGGCGGAGCGCGCCTTCGGCGAGGTGATGGAGGGGCGCGCCACCCCGGTGCAGATGGCCGCGCTCCTGGTCGCCATCCGCGTCCGCGGCGCCGTGCCGGACGAGGTCGCCGGCGGCGTGCGCGCCCTGCGCCGCGCCATGGTCGCCGTGCCGGTGGACCCCGGCCTGGAGCTGGTGGACACCTGCGGCACCGGCGGCGGGGCGCTCACCACCTTCAACATCTCCACCGCCGCCGCGCTGGTGGCCGCCGGCGCCGGGGTGCGCGTCGCCAAGCACGGCAACCGCAGCTTCACCTCGCGCTGTGGCAGCGCGGACGTGCTGGAGGCGCTGGGGGTGCGGCTGGACCTGGCGCCGGAGCAGGAGGCGCGCGTGCTGGAGGAGACCGGGATCGTCTTCATGTTCGCCCCGCTGCACCACCCGGCCATGCGCCACATCGGCCCCGTGCGCCGCGAGCTGGGGATGCCCACGCTGATGAACGTGCTGGGCCCGCTCACCAACCCCGCCCTGGCCCGCCGCCAGGTGGTGGGCGTCTCCGACCCCGGGCTGCTGGAGCTGATCGCCGGCGGCCTGCGCGAGCTGGGCCACGAGCGCGCCCTGGTGGTGCACGGCGAGCCGGGGATGGACGAGCTGAGCCCCATCGGCCCGACGGAGGTGATCGAGCTGCGCGGCGGCGAGCTGACCCGCACCACCCTGGACCCGCGCGAGGAGCTGGGCTGGGAGCCCGCCGACGTGGAGGGGCTGGGCGGGAGCGAGCCCGAGGAGAACGCCCGCACCATCGAGCGCGTGCTGCGGGGGAAGGCGGGCGGCTCCGCCCGCGCGGCGGTGGCGCTCAACGCCGGCGCCGCGGTCTACGTCGCCGGAATGGCCGACACGCTGGTGGAAGGCGTCCGCAAAGCCGAGGAGGCGCTGGACGGCGGGGCGGGGTGGACCGCGCTGGAGGCGCTGCGGACGGCGACGCGGAGATAGAACGGCAGTACCGAGAACGAAGTACGCAGTACGCTTAACGGCCCGACGCACGAAAGCCCCTCCGGGATCCCGGACGGGGCTTTTTCGTCGCCAGGCGCGGCGAACCGCCGTTGCCGTTCGCCGTACCCATAAAAAGCTGTACGGAGGGAGACTCGCAGCAGTACCGCGAGGCTCACTCCGGCGAGGTGAGACAGCCGGGCAGTTTCGGCTGGCTCGCCGAGCCCGCGGAGGAGACCGGACAGCAGTATCGTCCGGGCTCCGGAGCGGCCCACGAGACCCGCCGAAGCGGTCAGCTACGCTTGCCGGAGGACGAACCGCTGCCGGGGGCGAACACGGCGCGCAGGTCCCAGGGCCCCGGGAACGGCGCGGGGGTGGCGGACTCCAGCACCATCATCCTCTTCCCGTCGCGGGCGATGCGGCCCACCACGAACGGAACCGGCTCGGCACCCTGCATGGCTCGTCTCCTGCTAAAGTGGTGCGGCGCCGCGGCGGCGCCGAAGGAACGACGGCCCCGCCGGGCGCCGCAGAACGCGGCCACCCGGGCGGAATGCCAAGGTCAGTACTTGCGGATCACCCCGACGACGATCCCCTGGATCTGGACCTCGGCGGGCTGGAAGTACATGGGCTGCATGGTCGGGTTGGCGGGCTGCAGGCGGATGCGCCCGTCGCGCTCGCGGTAGAACTTCTTGACCGTGGCCGACTCGCCGCCCACCAGCGCCACCACCATCTCGCCGTTGTCCGCGGTGACGCGGGAGTTGACGATGATGTAGTCGCCGTCGCGGATCTGCTCGTCCACCATGGAGTTCCCCTTGACCCGCAGCACGTAGTTGTTCCCCTTGGGAACCATGTCGTGCGGGACCGCCACGGTGTCCTCGTTGTCGCGCAGCGCCTCGATGGGCAGACCCGCGGCCACCGATCCGAGCAGCGGGAGCTCGACGGCGAGCGTGCCCATCTCGGCGGGCACCACTTCCAGGGAGCGGCTCTTGTTGTAGTTCTTCCGCAAGAAGCCCTTTTGCTCCAGATTAGACAGGTGCTCGTGCACGGTCGCGAGGGAGGAGTATCCGAAGTGCTCCGCGATCTCCTCGAAGCTGGGCGAGTACCCGTACGCCTCGATGAAGCTTTGGACGTAGTCCAGGATCTGCCGCTGACGCTTGGTGAGTGCCATCTCGAGGTCTCCGGGGAAGTGGACCGATTGCGATCCGAAGAATCACCGAATAGAATTATACCCGAACGTACACCGAAGCGCAAGACGGCCGTGCGGAAGGGCTTCCTTCCGGTCCCGGAACGGCGCTGCGGGCCGCCCATTTTCCGAGAGTTCTTGAGCATCCTGCAGCGCATCGTGGACACCAAGCGGGGCGAGGTCGCCGACCTCCTCCCGCGCCTCGCGGAGCTCCGCTCCCGCGCCACAGACGCCCCCCCCGCCCGCGGCTTCGCGGCCGCGCTCCGCCGCCCCGGCGAGGTCCGGCTCCTGGCCGAGGTCAAGCGCCGCTCCCCCTCCGCCGGGGAGATCCGGCCGGGCGCCGACCCGGTGGAGGTGGCGCGCGCCTACGAGCGGGGGGGCGCGGCCGCCGTGTCGGTTCTCACCGACCGCGAGTACTTCGGCGGCGACCTGGAGTTCCTCCGCCGGGTGCGCGAGGCCGTCGCCCTGCCGGCCATCCGCAAGGACTTCCTCATCGACCCCGCGCAGGTGTGGGAGGCGCGCGCCGCCGGCGCGGACGCCGTCCTGCTCATCGTCCGCATCCTGGACGACGCGCGCCTGGCCGAGCTGCTGGGGCTGGCCGCGGAGACGGGGATGGACGCGCTGGTGGAGGTGCACGACGCCGAGGAGCTGGAGCGGGCGCTCGCGGCGGGCTCGACCCTGGTCGGGGTCAACAACCGCGACCTGGGGAGCTTCCGCACCGAGCTGGACCTTTCCGTCCGGCTGGCCGCCTCCGTCCCCGGCGGGGTGACGCTGGTGGCCGAGAGCGGGATCCGCACCGCGGAGGACGTGGACCGCCTGGGCGCCGCCGGGGTGGACGCCGTGCTGGTGGGCGAGTCGCTGATGCGGCAGGACGACCTGCGCGCCGCCGCCGCCGCCCTGACGGGGCGGCCCCGCGACCCCGCCGCGCGCCCGTGAGCGCCGCGCCCCGCCTCAAGGTGTGCGGCATCACCCGCCGCGCGGACGCCGAGGCGGCCGCGGGAGCGGGCGCCGCGTTCCTGGGGGTGGTGCTCGCCCCCGGCGGCCGGCGGACGGTGGCCGCGGAGGAGGCGGGCGCGCTGCTGGCCGGGCTCCCGGCGATCCGGGTGGGCGTGTTCGTGGACGCCCCGGCCGACGAGCTGCGCCGCGCGGGCGAGCTGGCCGGGCTGGACGTGCTCCAGCTGCACGGCGACGAGCCGCCGGAGCTGCTGCGGGAACTGCGCGCGGAGGGGCGCTGGACCGTGTGGAAGGCGCTCCGGCCCCGCGACGCGGCGGAGTTCCGCGCCGGGGTGGAGCGCTACGCCGCGGATGCCGACGCTCTGCTGCTGGACGGCTTCTCGGCGCGGGCGCACGGCGGCACCGGCACCGCCTTCCCCTGGGAGGAGGTGGCGGCGCTCCGCGGGCTGGTCCCGGCCGGGCTGCCGCTGGTGGCGGCGGGCGGGATGCGGGCCGAAAACGTGGCCCGCGCGGTCGCGCTCCTCCGCCCGGACGTGGTGGACGTCAGCTCGGGGGTGGAGTCCGCCCCCGGGATCAAGGACCGCACGGCGATCGAATCCTTCGCGGCCGCGCTCCGCGCACCGCTGTAACTATCCGCAGGAAACACCAGATGTCCTCGACCGCAGCATCGGCGAACACCGGCGACGTGTCGGGCAGGTTCGGGAAGTTCGGGGGGCGCTTCGTCCCCGAGACGCTGGTCACCGCGCTGGACGAGCTGGCGGCGACCTACGCGCAGGCCGCCGCCGACCCGGAGTTCTGGGCGGAGCTGGACGCGCTCTGGCGCGACTACGTGGGCCGGCCCACCCCGCTGTACCGGGCGCGCCGGCTCGGCGAGGCCGCGGGCGTCGGGACCGTGTACCTGAAGCGCGAGGACCTCAACCACACCGGCGCCCACAAGATCAACAACTCGCTGGGCCAGGTGCTCCTCGCCCGGCGCATGGGGAAGCGGCGCATCATCGCCGAGACCGGGGCGGGGCAGCACGGCGTCGCCACGGCCACGGCGTGCGCGCTCTTCGGCCTCCCCTGCATCGTGTACATGGGCGAGGAGGACATCCGCCGCCAGGCGCTCAACGTGTACCGCATGCGCCTGCTGGGCGCCGAGGTGCGGCCGGTGACCAGCGGCACCCGCACCCTCAAGGACGCCGGCAACGAGGCGATGCGCGACTGGGTCACCAACGTCCGCGACACCCACTACGTGCTGGGCTCGGCCGTGGGCCCGGACCCGTTCCCGCGCATGGTGCGCGACTTCCAGTCGGTGATCGGGCGCGAGAGCCGCGAGCAGATCCTGGAGGTGGAGGGGCGGCTCCCCGCGGCGGTGATCGCCTGCATCGGCGGCGGCTCCAACGCCATCGGCATGTTCCACCCGTTCGTGGGCGACGCGGAGGTGGAGCTGGTGGGGGTGGAGGCGGCGGGGGAGGGGGTCCACACCGGCCGCCACGCCGCCACCCTGACGCAGGGCGCCCCCGGCGTCTTCCAGGGGAGCCGCTCGTACCTGCTCCAGGACGAGGCCGGGCAGGTGACCGAGGCCCACTCCGTCTCCGCGGGGCTGGACTACCCGGGCGTGGGCCCGGAGCACTCCCACCTCAAGGATTCCGGCCGCGCCACCTACGTGTCGGTGACCGATGCGGAGGCGCTGGAGGCGTTCGGGCGCCTCGCCCGGCTGGAGGGGATCATCCCCGCGCTGGAGACGGCGCACGCCATCGCCCACCTGCTGCGCGACGGGGCCCGCTGGGCCGACGCCGGGCCGGTGGTGGTCTGCCTGAGCGGCCGCGGCGACAAGGACGTCGCCCAGGTGGCCGAGCTCACCGGCGCCCGCGCCTGACCCGCACTCCCGTGAACTCACCCGTCCCGCTGATGGAAGCGCAGAGCCCGCCCGACGGCCCCACCGCCGCCGAGCGGGAAGCCGTGCAGGAGCTGGTGCGCGACCTGGGACGCTCGCTCCGGGTCCACCTGCTGTACGAGGGGAACAACCCGGCGGTGGACCGCTTCGTGGACGCGGTGAGGACCCGCATGGCCGGGCTGTGGGACTCCTTCCAGCGCCTGGCCCTGCACGTGGAGGAGAACGAGGTGCTGTGGGAGGGGGAGCCGGTGTACCGCGGCGAGACCCGCTCCGAGGACTTCGCCTTCCTGCTGTACCGCGACGGGGTGCGCGAGCTGGTTTTCCTCCCCGGCTTCGAGGAGGAGGAGCTGGGCGTGTTCCTGGGGATCCTGGTGCGGGTGCAGCGCCTCAAGGCGGACGAGGACGACCTGCTCACCCTGCTCTGGGACCGCGACTGGCAGTACCTGCGCTACCGCTACGTGGAGGCGCTCCCCGAGGGCGTGGCCCTCCCGGCGGGGAGCGGGACGCCGCCGCGCCCGGTGCCGCCGCCGCGCGAGGAGGAGTCCTCCCTGGTCTCCACGGTGAGCCGCGACGACTTCCGCGAGGCGCTGTACTTCCTGGACGAGGGCGACCTGCGCCGGCTGGAGGCCGAGGTGCGCCGCGAGCAGGAGCGCGACCTGTGGCGGGACGTGCTCGCCGGCCTGTTCGACCGGCTGGAGGACGGCACCCCCGACCGCCAGGAGCAGATCGTCCGGATCCTGGCCGACCTGCTCCCCACGCTGCTCGCCTCCGGCAACCTGCCGCTGGCCGCGTCGCTGCTGCGCGACCTGGTGGGGATCGCCACCCGGCCGGGGGCGCTCTCCCCGCAGGTGCTGCGCGCCGTGCGCGGCCTGTTCGAGCGGCTGTCGCAGGGCGAGACGGTGGACGAGCTGATCCGCACCGTGGAGGAGGCCCCCAGCGCGCCGGCGCTGGAGGGGCTGGGCGGGCTCCTCTCCTTCTTCCCGCCGGACGCCCTCCCCGCGCTGCTGCGCGCCGCCGAGGCCACCGGCGTGGAGGGGGTGCGCTCCGCGGTGCTGGCCGCGGCGGAGAGGCTGGCGGGCAGGGAGGGCGAGCGGCTGGTGCCGCTGCTGGCGCACGAGGACCCGCGCATCGCCGCGGGGGCGGCGCGGGTGGCCGGGCGGCGCGGCTTCGCCGCGGCCGCGCCGGAGGTGGCGCGGCTGCTCGCCCGCCCCGAGCTCCCCCTGCGCCTGACGGCCGTGGAGACGCTGCTGGCGCTGCGCAACCCGGTGGCGGCGCACGCGCTCCAGGGCGCCCTGGGCGACGCCGAGCGCGACGTCCGGATCGCCGCGGCGCGGGCGCTGGCCGCGCTCCGCTACACCCCGGCGCGCCCGGCGCTGGAGGCGGCCATCGACTCCAAGCGGCTGCGCGAGGCCGACCTCACCGAGCGCATCGCCTTCTTCGAGGCCTTCGGCGCCGCGGCGGGGGAGGAGGGCGTCGCCCTGCTGGACCGCATGCTCAACGGCAAGAGCTGGCTGGGCCGCAAGGAGACCCCCGAGATGCGCGCCTGCGCGGCGCTGGGGCTCGCCCGCTCCGGCCTCCCCGCCGCCCGCCGCGCCCTTGCCTCCGCCTCGGCCGACACCGACCCGGTGGTCCGCAGCGCCGTGGGCCGCGCCCTCCGCGGGATCGAATCGTGAGCACTCCCGGCCTTTCCGCCGCCGACGCCCACGCGGGCGACCTCGCCCCCGCCGACGAGCGCGGCCTGCAGCGCGCCGGGCGCGAACTGCTGTTCGCGCTCTACGCCTCGCTGCGCGTCCTCAAGATGTATCCGCTGGAGAACCAGACGGTCCAGAACGCCCTGGCCGAGCTGGACTCCACCGTGCGGCAGATCGTGGCCACCGAGGGCTCCGTCTCCGTGCGCTACGTGGGCGACTTCGTGTTCCTCAACGACCTGCGCATGCGGATCGACCTGGGGAGCTTCGCCACCTTCAGCGCGGTGGGGCGGGCGCTGCGGGCGCACGGCGTGGGGCAGCTGGACGTGGGCCCGGAGGCCGGCGTGGCGGACTGGACGGCGTTCCTGTCGCTGCTGCTCGCCGAGCCCGACGACGAGGACCCCTACGGGCGCTTCGCCGAGCGGCTGGAGAGGACGTCGGTGCGCGCCATCGTGGCCGTGCCCGAGGCGGAGGCCGAGGCCAACCCGCGCGACCCGGACGAGGCGCGCGAGATGGCCAAGCGCGCCTACGCGCAGACGGTGGCCGTGGCGCGCGAGGCGATGACCGCGGTGCGGATCGGGCGCAGCGTGAGCGTGCGGCGGGTGAAGCGGGCGGTGCAGTCCATCGTGGACCAGGTCCTCGCCAACGAGACCTCCATCGTGGGGATGACCACGCTCCGCGACTACGACGAGTACACCTTCACCCACTGCGTCAACGTCTGCATCTTCAGCGTGGCGCTGGGGAAGAAGCTGGGGCTGGGGAAGCACGAGCTGTACGAGCTGGGCTTCGGGGCGCTGATGCACGACGTGGGCAAGGTGCGCATGCCGCTGGAGCTGATCAACAAGACCGGCGCGCTGACGGACGAGGAGCGGGCGCAGATGCAGGAGCACACCACGGAGGGGTTCCTGGCGCTCTTCGACATGCGCGGCCTGGCCGACCTCCCGCTGCGCCCCATGCTCAGCGTGTACGAGCACCACATGAAGACGGACCTGACGGGCTACCCGTCGTGCAAGCGTCCCCGCGACCCCACCCTGTTCCCGCGCATCGTCGCCATCGCCGACAGCTTCGACGCCGCCACCACCAAGCGGAGCTACCAGTCCAAGCCCTGGCTCCCCGACGCGGCGCTCAAGGAGATGCGTGACAACCCGCACCGGGGGATGGACCCGCTGCTGGTCAAGGCGTTCATCAGCATGACCGGCATCTACCCGGTGGGGAGCATGGTGGTGCTGGACACGTACGAGATGGCGGTGGTCACGGCCCCCAACCCGCGGCCCGAGGCGCTCAACGAGCCCGTCGTCCGCATCGTCTTCGACTCCATGGGGCAGCCGGTGGACCCGCCCGTCGAGGTGGACCTGTTCGCCCCCGAGCCCGGCGCGCCGCGGCGCACCATCATCAAGACCACGGACCCGGAGCGGTACGGTATCCATGTCGGCGACTACTTCGTCTGAGGCGGCGGCGCTCGCGCGCGTCTTCGAGCGCGCGGCGGCGGAGGGGCGCGCCGCGCTGGTGCCCTACGTCACCGCCGGCCACCCCTCGCCCGGGGACACCGCGCCGCTGCTGCGCATGCTGGCCGAGGAGGGCGCCGACGTCATCGAGCTGGGCGTCCCCTTCAGCGACCCCCTGGCCGACGGCCCCACCATCCAGCGCTCCTCCTTCGAGGCGATCCGCCACGGCGTGGACCTGCGCTGGACGCTGCAGGCGCTGCGCGAGTTCCGCCGCGAGCACGACACGGCGGTCATCCTCTTCACCTACCTGAACCCGGTGCTCCGCTACGGCGTGGACGCCTTCCTGCGCGACGCCGCGGAGGCGGGGGCGCAGGGGGTGCTCCTCACCGACCTCCCCGTGGGCGCCGACCCGGAGCTGGAGGCGGCGTTCGCGGCGTCGCCGCTGGACCTGATCCGCCTGGTGGCCCCCACCACGCTCCCGCATCGGGTGCGCGAGATCGCCGCCGCGGCGCGGGGGTTTCTGTACTACGTGTCGCGCACCGGGGTCACGGGCGCGCGGCAGGAGCTTGCCACCGGGCTGGAGCGCGAGGTGGCCGAGCTGCGCGCCGCCACGCCGGTGCCGGTGGCGGTGGGCTTCGGCATCTCCACCCCGGAGCAGGCCGCCGTGGTGGCGCGCGTGGCCGACGGCGTGGTGGTGGGGAGCGCGCTGGTGGAGCTGCTGGGGCGCGAGGGGGTGGAGGGCGCCCGAGGGCTGGTGCGGGGGCTGCGCGCGGCGACCGTGCGGGGCGGGGATGCACGGAGCTGAGCCGGGGGCGCTCCCCGCGCCGGTCACCGCCGTCCTGCGGGGCTTCGCGCGGGGGATGACGTGGGCGGGGGGGCTGGTCCTCCTGGCCGCGCTCGCCGCCGCGCCGCCGGACGTCCGCGGGTGGGGCCTCGCCGCGGCCGGGACGGTGGCCGTCGCCGCGCTGCGCTGGTGGGCGGTGCCGCTCTCCAAGTACGCCTACGTCACCATGACGGTGGTCCCCGTGGGGGCGCTCACCCTGCTGGGCTGGCCGGTCGCCGCGGTGGCCGCGGCCTGGGCCGGCACCGCCGCGGGCGACCTGCTGCGGCGCAAGGGCGCGATCCCCGCGCTGGTCAACGCCGGGCGCGAGGCGCTGACGGCGTGCGCGGCCGCCGGGGTGTTCCTGGCCTCCGTCCGCGCCGTGGCGCCGCCCGGCGCGCTGGACCCGCTCTCCGTGGACGCGGTTCCCGCGCTGGTCGCCTTCCTGATCTCCTACTTCCTCTTCTCCCGCGGGCTCTTCTACTTCTCCCTGGCCTTCCGCGGCAAGCTGCAGGCGGGCGAGTGGATGGTGCTGTTCCGCCACGAGGTCATCGCCGCCGCCCTGGGCGCCGTGGCGACGCTCGCCGTGGCGGCGGCCTTCGCGCTGTACGGCGACGGCCTGGGGTGGCTCTTCCTCCTGGCGTTCATCGGCGCGGCGGGGGTGTTCGCCCGGGCGCTGGTGCTGGAGGCGATCGCCTCGGAGGAGCTGCGCAAGGTGATGGCGATGGAGACGGTGATCTCCGCCGGCGTCCCCCTGCACGAGTCGCTGCTCGACATCGAGCGGCTGGCCGCGCGCCTGGTGGAGTGGCGCTGGCTGCACGTGTACGCCCGCTCCGGCGACGAACTGGTGCCCATCTACCCCGCGGGCGCCCCGCCCGCGGCGCTCGAAGCCGCCCGGGGGCTGCGCCGCGCCGCGGTGGCCTCCGGCGAGACCCTGGCCGTGGAGGACGCCCGCCGCGACGGGCGCGTCGCGGCCGGCGGCGAGCTGCGCTCGGTGGTGGAGCAGCCGCTGCGCTACGGCCGCGAGGTCACGGGGGTGCTGGAGATCGCCCACCACCGGCCGCACACCTACGGCGCGGCCGAGCTGCGGCTGATCGAGCGCTTCGGGCGGCAGGTGGCGCTCGCGCTGCAGCTGGACTCGCTGGTCCGCCCCATGGTGCACGCCGCGGGCGAGATGGAGACGCAGCTTCGCGCCCTGGGCGGCACCGCCACCGGGATGCGCGAGAGCGGCGAGCGGGTGGCCGCGCACGCCGGCGAGATCCGCGGTGGCATCGAGGTGCAGGGGCAGCGCACCGCCGCGGGGCTGGAGCTGACCTCGCTGCTGGCCGGCTCCGCCGCCGAGATGGCGGAGGACGCCGCCGTGGTGGCGGAGCGCAGCCGCGACGCGGGGCGCCTCGCCGCCGAGAACCGGGGCGCGATCTTCGAGGCGGTGGGGCGGCTGGTGGAGCTGCGCGACTTCGTGGACGTGGAGGCGCGCGAGATCGCCGCGCTGGCCGGCGCCTCGGAGCGCATCTCCCGCGTGGTGGGCGCGATCCGCGAGTTCGCGGACCAGACCAACCTGCTCGCGCTGAACGCGGCGATTGAGGCGGCGCGCGCCGGGGAGCACGGGCGCGGCTTCGCCGTGGTCGCCGACGAGGTCCGCAAGCTGGCCGACTCCAGCGCCAGCGCGTCGCAGGAGGCCATGGAGATGGCCGGCGCCATCGGCGAGCAGGTGGCGACCACGGTGCGCCGCATGGAGCAGGGCGCACAGCGCGTGGCCGACGTGGGCGAGCTGTCGCGGGTCGCGCTGGAGGCGGTGGAGCGCATCGTCGCCGCCGCCGAGGGCGCGGCGCAGCTCACCGGGCGCATCGCGGAGCGGGTGGCCGAGCAGCGCTCCGGGATCGCCGGGCTGCACGACGAGTTCGGCGCCGTGGCCGAGGTGGCGGAGCGCAACGGCGCCGGCGTCCGCGCCGTCGCCGACGCGGTCCGCGCCCAGGCCACGTCCCTCGCCGAGATCGAGCGCGCCACGTCGGCGCTGCGGGACGTCTCGGAGCGTCTGAACGGCTACATCGCGCGGTTCACGGCGGTCTCCCAGGACCCGGCCGCTGTCGAATCCGCTCCGGTCGCGGAGCAGAGGGTGGTACAGACGGTCGCCTGACGTCGGGCGGTCGCTTCGACCGGCATCCGCCTGGACAGCGACACGAAACGGCGGAACGGCCCCTGATCGGGAGCCGTTCCGCCGTTTGCTGTTCTCCCCCTCTCCCGCTTGCGGGGGAGGGGGCCTGCCGTTGCGTGAGGGATGCGAGCGCGAAGCGGCGAGACCCGCCGGTAGTTTGGCGGGGCTCGACTCCGTTACGCACAGTTGTATCGTGCGTTACGGAGCCGCAGCCCGCCCCCGGCGCAGCCGGGGGCACGCCCGAATCCTGCCGTCGAAAAGCCGTTCAGGCCGCCGGCTCGCCCCGGTCCTCCCGCAGCCGCTCCTCCACCGCCGGGTCCGGCTCCACGAACACGGTCTTCACCTGCTGGATCTTGACCATCCCCGGCGGCGCCCCGCGCGGCTTGCGGACGTGCTTGCGGCGGGTCCAGTCCACCGCGACCATTCCCGACGTGCGCGCCTTGCTGTACAGCGCCGCCAGCGTCGCCGCCTCCTCCAGGTCGCGCGCGGGCGGCGACGCGGCCGGGTCCGCCCAGCGCAGGATCACGTGCGACCCCGGCACCGAGCGCGCGTGCATCCACACGTCCCCGGGGGCCGAGTGCCCGAAGGTGAGCAGGTCGTTGTCCTTTGCGCTGCGCCCCACGCGCACCTCGATCCCGCCCGAGGTCCTGAACAGCTTGTAGGGGAGGCGCGGCCCCTCGTCCGCCTTGGGGGCGGGGCGGCCGGAGGGGCGCTCCAGCGCCCGCAGCGCCCACTCCGGGAGCGACCCGCCCTCCGCCTCCGCCGCGGCGATCGCCTCCCGCCAGCGCGCCGCCTCCGCCTCCGCCGCCTCGATCAGCTCCGGGATCCGCTCCTCCGCCCGGGCCAGCCGCCGCGCCTTCTCGTACCAGGCCTCCGCGTTCTGGTGTGGGCGCAGCGTGGGGTCCAGCTCCACCTCGATCTCCCGCTGCCCATCCTCCAGGTCCGGGAGCCGCGCCACCGACGCGCCGGGCGGCACCAGGTGCAGGTGCGCCAGGATGGTGTCGCCGAAGCGGCGCATCCGCTCCGCCTCGCCCGCGCTCTCCAGCTGGCGGTACAGGCTGCGCACCCGCCCCTCCGCCGCCGCCAGCCGGCGCCGGGCGCCGCGCAGCAGCTTCTCCGCGTCGCGCCCCTCGTCCGCAGGCTCGGAGGCCGCCTCCGCCGCCGCCGCGTCCATGGCCGCCAGCAGCGACGGCACGGGCCGCGACGGGATCCCGGGGAGCGGCACCGGGAAGGGCTGCACCCCGCGCTTCCGCTCCAGCAGCACGGGCGACCCCGCCTCGCCCGTGCGCAGCGCCCACCAGCGCGCGAACGCCGCCTCCAGCTCCCCCTCGTCCGCCGAGCGGGCGGCGCCGTCCAGGGTCGGGCCGGCGGTCAGCGTGCTCATCCAGGCGAAGTTGCGCACCGCGGCCACGGGGCGGTCCGCCGGGGCGACGCGGCCCATCAGGGTGCGCCAGGCGTCCCAGGCGTCCTCGCGCGTCTCGTCGCCCGTGCCGTAGCGGTGGGAGGGCGGGGGAGCGCGGTAGCGCGCGCCGATGCGGAGCGCCCGCTCGCCCGCGTCGCGGCCGCGCAGCACGGCGATGATGCGCTCGTCGTCGCCCGCGGTGACCAGCGCGTTCCACTGGTTGGTGTGCAGCTCCACCACGATCCGGCGGCGCGCGCTCCCGAACGAGGACGGGTCCACCAGGTCGATGAGCAGCACGCGCTCGTCCGGCGGGGCGGACACGCCGGTTATGCGCGCGTCCGGCTCGTCGTCCGCGTCGTCGGGGGCGGGGACGATGCGCGTCCAGCCGCGGGCGGGGTGCAGGTCCCAGCGGAGCGCCGCCCCCCGGTCCAGCGGGAGGGTGGCGGAAAGGTCCGGCGCGAACAGGAGGGACGGGCTGGCGGGGCGTCCGCGGAGGCGCTCGTCCAGCTCGCGGGCCAGGGCGCGGACGAGCACGGGATCGTACCGGATCGGGTTTGACACCCCCCCAAGATGGGATTAGCTTTTCGGGCGGTCAACCCGCCAGAGAGGAGCGGAGAAGCTCGGCGCCGTGACGGGTGCGCGACGTGTGTGTCACGGCGCAATTTCCAGGTGCCGGAGAGCTTATGTCCGTTCAGAGCGCGGGTTCGGGCCGGGGCGTCACCACGACGACGCTCCGGGAGATGAAGCGGCGCGGCGAGAAGATCGCCGCCCTGACCGCTTACGACTACCTCTTCGCGCGGCTGGTCGACGAGGCGGGCACGGACGTGGTGCTCGTCGGGGACTCGCTCGCGCAGGTCGTCCTGGGGTACGATTCGACGGTTCCCGTCACCCTGGACGAGATGATCCACCACGCCCGCGCCGTGCGCCGCGGCGTCCGGCGCGCGCTCCTGGTGGTGGACCTCCCCTTCCTCACCTACCAGGTCTCGCGCGAGGAGGCGATCCGCAACGCCGGGCGCGTCCTCAAGGAGACGGGCGCCGCCGCGGTCAAGCTGGAGGGCGGCTCGCCGGAGATCGCGGAGACCGTCCGCGCGCTGGTGCAGGTGGGGATCCCCGTCATGGCGCACCTGGGCTTCACCCCGCAGTCGGTGAACACCCTGGGCGGCACCCGCGTGCAGGGGCGCGAGGAGGGCGGGCGCGAGCGGCTGCTGGCCGAGGCGCGCGCGGTCGAGGCCGCGGGCGCCTTTTCAGTGGTCCTGGAGCTGGTCCCGGGGCCGGTCGCCGCGGCGGTGACGGAGGCGCTCTCCATCCCCACCATCGGCATCGGCGCGGGCGTGGGGTGCGACGGGCAGATCCTGGTGCTGCACGACATGCTGGGGCTGTACGAGGACTTCAAGCCGCGCTTCCTCCGCCGCTTCGCGGAGCTCGCCGGGGCGACGCGCTCCGCGGTGGGCGACTACGTGGGCGCGGTGCGCTCCGGGGAGTATCCGGCCGCCGAGCACACCTTCGAGTGACCATGAGGCTGGTCCGCACGAAGGCCGGGGTGCGCGCCGCGGTCGCCGATGCGCGGGGGGCGGGGAAGAGGGTGGGGCTGGTGCCCACCATGGGCTACCTGCACGAGGGGCACCTGTCGCTGGTGGACCGGGCCCGGGAGCGGGCGGAGTGCGTGGCGATGTCGGTGTTCGTCAACCCGCTCCAGTTCGGGCCGGCGGAGGACCTGGACCGCTACCCCCGCGACCTGGAGCGCGACCTGGCGCTGGCGGAGGGGCGGGGGGTGGACCTGGTCTTCGCCCCCTCCGTGGCCGAGATGTACCCGGGCGGCGAGCCGCGCGTGGCCGTGGTCGCCGACCCGTCGCTGGAGGACCGGCTGTGCGGCGCGTCGCGCCCCGGCCACTTCCGGGGGGTGCTCACGGTGGTGGCCAAGCTGTTCGGCATCTTCACGCCGGACGTGGCGGTGTTCGGGCAGAAGGACCTCCAGCAGGCGCTGCTCATCCGCCGCATGGCCGCGGACCTGGACATGCCGCCCGCGGTGGAGGTGGCGCCCATCGTGCGGGAGCCGGACGGGCTGGCGATGAGCTCCCGCAACGTGTACCTGTCGGCCGAGGAGCGGGCGCGCGCGCTCGCGCTGCCGCGGGCGGTGGAGGCGGCCCGGTCGCGGTTCGCGGCCGGCGAGACGGACGGGAGCGCCCTCCGCGCCGCGGCGTGGAGCGCCCTGGCGGTGCCGGGTGTAGAAGTGGAGTACGCCGAGGTCGTGGACCCGGCGACGCTCGCGCCGGTCGACCGGGCATTTCCCGGCACGGTTTGCGCCGTGGCGGCCCGGGTCGGGACGACCCGGCTGATCGACAACGGCTTCCTTTGAATCAGCGCCTCCAAGGGGGATCGCCATGCAGCGCACGATGTGCAAGTCCAAGATCCACCGGGCCACCGTGACCGGGGCGGACCTGAACTACGTGGGGTCCATCACCATCGACCCGGACCTCATGGAGGCGGGCGACCTGCTGGAGTTCGAGCAGGTGCAGGTGGTCGACATCAACAACGGGGCCCGGTTCGAGACCTACGTGATCACCGGCGAGCGCGGCAAGGGGGAGATCTGCCTCAACGGCGCCGCCGCGCGCCTGGTGCACCCCGGCGACCGCGTCATCATCATCTCCTACGGGCAGTACGACGAGGCGGAGCTGGCCACCTACCGTCCCACCTTCGTCTTCGTGGACGAGGAGAACCGGATCGTGGGCAACTCCCTGCGGGCCTGCGCGCCCTGAGTCCCGTGGCCGCCGCCTGGACCGGCATCGTCCTGGCGCGCTCGGAGCCGGCGGACGACCGGATGGCGTCCCGGCTCCCCACCTTTCTGCACCCCCTGGCCGGGCGCCCGCTGGCGTGGCACGCCGTGTCCGCGCTGGCGGGACTCCACCCCGCGCCGTCGCGAATTCTTCTCGTGTCCGACCGCGAGGTCGGTCCCGACCCCTTTCTGGACGTCTGGGAGGAGATCCGCGTGCTGGAGCGCTCCGGCGAGGAATTGTGGAGCGCGCTGGAGGAGGCGTGTGGCCCGGACGAGCGCTTCCTGCTGGTGGACGCGCGCGCCCCCCTGCTCGCTCCGGGGCTCCAGGCGCTCCTGGAGTCGCCCACCGCGCTCTTCCTGGCCGACGAGGCGGGCGGCGTCGCGGCCGCCTGCCTGGACCGCGCCGCCGCGCGCCGCCGCCTGGGCGCCTGGCGCGGGATGGCCGCGCTCGCGGAGGACGCGGGCGACGCCCCCCGCCTGGTTCACCCGGAGAGTTCGCTGGTGGTGCGCGACCGCCGGGCGCTGGCCCGCGCCTCCGAGCTGCTCCGCGACCGGCTGGTGGGGCGGCTGATGGACGGCGGCGTCAGCTTCTTCCTCCCGCACACCTCCTGGGTGGACCTGGACGTCCGCATCGGCCGCGACACGGTGGTCTACCCCGGCGTGGTGCTGGAGGGACAGACCACCATCGGCGAGGAGACGGTGGTGGGCCCCGGGTGCCGCATCGTCGACAGCTGGGTGGGGAGCGGGGTGGAGCTCAAGGGGTGGAACTACCTGTCCCACACGTCCATTCGCAACCGGGCCATCCTGGAGCCGTATGCCCGACGCGGGTACGACTGACGCCGCGCGCGACCTCCCGGAGGTGGTGCGCGCCGCCGCGCGCGGCCGGATGCCGCCCTGGGCCGAGGCCGGCCCGCGGCGGCGGGCGCACGTCGCCCGGGTGAGCGCGCTGCTCGCGGAGTGGGCGGACGCGGCCGGGCTGGACCCGGTGGAGCGCGACCGCTGGCTGGCGGCGGGGTGGCTCCACGACGCCCTGCGCGAGGCGGACCCGGAGCGGCTGCGCGCCGCGGTGCCGGAGCGCTTCCGCTCGCTCCCGGGCGCGGTCCTGCACGGCCCCGCGGTGGCGGAGCGCCTGGCGGGCGTGGCCGACCCGGAGCTGTGCGACGCGGTGCGCTACCACACGCTGGGGCACCCCGGCTTCGGGCGGCTGGGCAAGGCGCTCTACCTGGCCGACTTCCTGGAGCCGGGGCGCGACTTCGAGCGGGAGTGGCGCGCCTCGCTGGCCGCCCGCATGCCCGCGGAGATGGACGAGGTGCTGGTGGAGGTGCTGGCCGCGCGCATCCGCAACCTGCTGGACCGGCGCAAGCCGGTGAGCCCGGAGACGGCCGCCTTCTGGAGCGCGGCCGTGGGGAAGGAGTAGATGAAGCGGCTGCAGACGGCGGCGCTCGCAGCCACCCTGCTGCTGGTGGCGGGGCTGGTGGTGTCCATGGCGATGGGCATGGGCGGCGACGCCGGGCCCGACGCCCCCTCGGCGCCCGAGGAGGTGCCGGACGTCCCCGCGGCGAAGGTCCCCGCCGGCGAGCGGGTGCGGGTGGAGGTGCTGAACGCCGCCGGGGTCCCGGGGCTGGCGCGCGTCGCCACCCGCACGCTGCGCGAGCGCGGCTTCGACGTGGTGTACTTCGGCAACGCGCGCGGCTTCTCGCCCGAGAGCACGCTGGTGATCGACCGGGTGGGGCGCGGGGAGGCCGCCCGCGAGGTGGCCGCGGCGCTGGAGGCGGAGCGCGTGCTCAGCCGCCCCGACTCCACGCTGCTGCTGGAGGTGACGGTGGTGATCGGCCGCGACTGGAAGGGCGCCCCGCCGGCGGAGGAGAGCGCACCGGACTCCGCCGCGGCCGAGCCCTGAAGGCGACCGCCCCGGCCGCGTCCGGATCGGTCATGGCATCGAAGCTCTTCCCTGCCTCGGAGCGCCTTTCCCGGCGCTCCGTTCCAGTCTCCCTCCGCTCGACCGACTACGTCCCATGCCTACCGTAAACGGACGCCAGGTCCTCGCCCGCTTCGACACCCGCTGCCAGTTCGAAGGCTACAACTACGCTCCCGGCCTGGGCCGGGCGGCGAACCGCCTTTCCGCGTGGATCTGGGGGGCGTGGCACACGGGGCTGAGCGGCGGCGTCGATCAGGACGTGCAGCGGTTCTTCGCCGGCCGCGCCGACCCGGGGATCTGCGCGGGGATCACCATGGCGTGGGTCATCAACGTGCTGGGCGACGGCTCCGGGGCGGCGCTGGGGACGGCGACGTTCTCGGGGGCGTTCACCGACCAGCTCCGCTTCCAGGGCGCCTACTTCCAGAAGCTCGGGACCAACGTAAAGCCCTTCAGCATGGAGAGCTTCTTCAACCACATCCACGGCGCCATGGGCACCGGGATCGTGATCGAGGAGGAGCTCTCCACGCGGAACCTCGGGCCCGCCAACCTGCCCGCGGTCGCCACCTGGGCCGCCGCGACCAACCTGGGGCCGCACGCCATCGGCGCGGCCAGCTCCAACGGCAGCTACTACATCATGGACCCGAACTTCGGGCTGTACGTCTACGGCGACGCGGGGCGCTTCTGCCAGGACATGGAGGACCTGTACTGGGCGTACGACTCGCTCGCCCTGCGGCGCCAGGCCCGCATGACGCTGACGTTCTTCCGGCCGGCGTAAGCCCCCCACCGCGGAACGGCCGGAAGCGACGGAGGCGGCCTCCCACCCGGGAAGCCGCCTCTCGTCGTTCGTGCACCTGCCGCGGGATCAGTCGCCCGCGGTGGCCTCGCGGCCGGGACGCGTCCTGAGCGTCGAGCCGGGGGTGATCTGCACCGGCTTGCGGCCCTCGGTGGCCTCGGCGCGGAGCTGGCCGCACGCCGCGGCGATGTCCCGCCCGCGCGACTCGCGCACCGCCGCGGAGATGCCGCGCTTGCCCAGGCGCTCCACGAACAGGTTGAGCCGGTTGCGCGTGCTGGGCTTCCACTCCGTCCCCGGGATGGGGTTGAAGGGGATCAGGTTCACGAAGGCGTTGAACTCGCTCACCAGCCCGGCCAGCTCGTCGGCCATCTCGGGGAGGTCCGTGACCCCGTCGATCATCACGTACTCGAAGGTGATCCGCTTGCCGCCCGCCTCGTCGAAGCGGCGCAGCGAGTCCAGCAGCTCGGGGAGCGGGTGCTTCTTCTCCAGCGGGATCAGCTTCTGCCGCAGCTCGTGGCTGGGGGCGTGCAGCGACACCGCCAGGCGGTACTGCTCCGGCATGTCCGCCATCTCCAGGATCCCCGGGACCACGCCCACCGTGGAGACGGTGATGCGCCGCGCGCCCAGCTTGTAGCCGCGGTTCAGGATCGCCAGCGAGGGGAAGACGGCCCTGCGGTTCATCAGCGGCTCGCCCATCCCCATGTAGACGACGTTGGTGATCTCGTCGTAGCCGTTGTCGCGGGCCCAGGCGCGGGCGCCGCGGAACTGCGAGACGATCTCGGCCGCGGAGAGCTGCCGCCGGTACCCCGACCACCCCGTCGCGCAGAAGGAACAGGCCATGGCGCACCCCGCCTGCGACGAGATGCACAGCGTCAGCCGCGTGGAGGTGGGGATCAGCACGGACTCGATCAGCTCCCCGTCGTGCAGCCGCCACAGGTGCTTGGCCGTGCCGTCGGTGGAGCGGGAGAGCTTGGCCACCTCCGGCGCGGTGAAGTCGAACGCCTCCGCCAGGGCGTCGCGCTCCGCCCGGGGCAGGTCGCTCATCTCCTCGAAGCCGAAGGCGAGCCGCTCGTAGAGCCACCCCACCACCTGCTTTGCGCGGTAGCGGGGCTGCCCGCGGCGGGCGAAGTGCTCGACGAGGGCGGCCTCGGCTTCCTCGGGGAGGAGGCCCACCAGGTCGGTCTTGGTCTGGGAAGCGGTCATTCTGCACCTGTTCTGCGAAAGCGCCGGAATCGTCCGCTTAGTCCCCCGCAGCCGGGCCCGGGTTCCCCGCGAAAAGCCGCGCGCTCGCTTGATGCGCGCCAGGCGTGGCGTTACCTTTGCAACCCTTGCGCCCGCGCGGGGACCTCGCCCCGCGCGACTCGTTTCCGGCCCAGGGGAGACCGAGGAGTTCCGTGCAGCTTTCCGAGCTTCTGCCGCCCCAGCGGATCCGCATCCCGCTGGCGGCGGGTTCCAAGGACGACCTCCTCCGCGAGCTGGTCGAGGTGCTCCACGAGGCGGGCGAGGTGGGCGACCCGTCCGAGGTGCTGCGCGCGGTGCGCGAGCGGGAGGCGGTGCTCAGCACGGGGATCGGCAACGGCGTCGCCATCCCGCACGGCAAGTCCTCGCAGGTGGGCGCCCTCGCCATGGCCGCCGGGGTCACCCGCGAGCCGGTGGACTTCGAGGCGCTGGACGGGCGGCCGGTGAGCCTGTTCTTTCTGCTGGTGGGGCCGGAGAGCGCCGCGGGCGACCACGTCAAGGCGCTCAGCCGCATCTCGCGCCTGGTGCGCAGCGACGCCTTCCGCCGCCGCCTGGCCGAGGCCGCCACGCCCGCGGAGTTCCACGCGATCCTGGCCGAAGCGGAGCAGTCGTGAGCGGGAGGGTGCTCGCCTGGGTCCCGGCGGCCGCCTGGGCCGCCGCGATCTTTCTCGTGAGCGCCCGCCCCTCCGTCGCGATCCCCGGGTTCTGGAGCGCCGACAAGCTGCTCCACTTCGGGGCGTACGCGCTGCTGGCCTTCCTGGTGTCGTACGGCGCCGACAGGTCGGGGCTGGCGCCGCGCTGGGCCGTGGTGATCGGGTGCCTGTACGGCGCCTCCGACGAGCTCCACCAGGCGTTCGTCCCCGGACGCTCCGCCGATCCCGCCGACTGGGCCGCCGACGTGCTCGGCGTCCTGGCCGGCACTTTCGTTTATGCACGCCTCCGGGCCCGGCTCCGGGGGCGCACCCCGGCCGTGGCCGCTTCCGACCGATGACAGAGAGCCCGCTCCGCACCGCCCTCCGCGACCTCCCCGCCGGGGAGCTCCGAGCCGAGCACGCCGGCACCCCCGTCCGCCTGGCCGGGTGGGTGCACCGCATCCGCGACCTGGGGGGCGTGGCGTTCCTGGACCTGCGCGACCGCGCCGGGATCGTGCAGGTGTCGTTCGACCCCTCCTGGACCCCCGCCGACGTGCTGGCCGCCGCGCGCGACCTCAAGCCCGAGTCGGTGGTGCAGGTGGAGGGCACGGTGGAGCGCCGGATCAAGGTGAACCCCCAGCTCCCCACCGGCGAGGTGGAGGTGCGGGGGACCGGGCTGCGCGTGGTCACCGTGGCCGAGGCGCTCCCCATCCAGGTGGACTACGCCGCCGACGAGGAACTGCCGGCCGAGGAGCTGCGCCTGCAATTCCGCTACCTGGACCTGCGCCGCCCCGCGCTCCAGCAGAACCTGGTGGTCCGGCACCGGGCCGCCCAGGTGGTCAGGAACTACCTGTCGTCGCAGGGCTTCCTGGAGGTGGAGACGCCGCTCCTCACCAAGCCCACCCCGGAGGGCGCGCGCGACTTCCTGGTCCCCTCGCGGGTCCACCCGGGCGAGTTCTTCGCGCTCCCCCAGTCGCCGCAGCTCTACAAGCAGCTGCTCATGGTGAGCGGCTTCGACCGCTACTTCCAGATCGCCCGCTGCCTGCGCGACGAGGACCTGCGCGCCGACCGGCAGCTGGAGTTCACGCAGATCGACGCCGAGATGTCCTTCGTGGACGAGGAGGACGTCTTCCGCGTGGGCGAGGGGATGGTGGCGGCGGTGTGGCGCGAGGTGCTGGGCGTGGAGCTGGAGAGGCCGTTCCCGCGCCTGAGCTACGCCGAGGCGATGGAGAGGTACGGCACCGACAAGCCCGACCTGCGCTTCGACCTCCCCGTCGTGGACGTCACCGACGTCCTGGCGGGCACCGAGTTCCGCCTCTTCCAGGCGGTGCGGGGGACCGCGCAGCGCATCCGCGGCATCCGTGTCCCCGGCGGCGCGCGCCTGTCCCGCAAGGAGACCGACGAGCTGCAGGAGGTGGCCAGGCGCGGCGGGGCCGCCGGCGCGCTGTGGATCAAGCGCACGGAGGAGGGGCTGGCCGGGCAGTTCGCCAAGGCGCTGGACGAGGGCGCGGCTCAGGCGCTCTTCGCCGCCACGGGGATGGAGGCGGGCGACCTGTTCGTGGCCGTGGTCGGCGACTTCCGGGTGGTGCGCGCGGGCGGCGGGGGCGGCGCGCCGTCGGTCGCGGCCGGGCTGGAGCCGGCGCTGGACGAGCTGCGCCGCCACCTGGCGCGCAAGATGGAGCTGGTGGACCCCGGCAAGCACGCCTGGCTCTGGGTGACCGGCTTCCCGGCCTTCGACTGGGACCCGGAGGCGGGGCGGCTGGTGGCCGCGCACCACCCCTTCACCATGCCGCACCCGGACGACGTCCCGGCGCTCATGGAGGCGACGGCGGGGGAGGGGCCGGTCTCGGCCGAGGCCGCGCAGCGCCTCTACTCCCTGCCGGTACGATCCCGGGCGTACGATGCGGTGTACAACGGGAACGAGCTGGCCAGCGGGTCGGTCCGCATCCACGACCCCGAGCTGCAGCGCCGCGTCTTCCGGGCGCTGGGGATCGGGGACGAGGAGGCGCGGACCAAGTTCGGCTTCCTGCTGGAGGCGTTCCGCTACGGGGCACCGCCCCACGCGGGGTTCGCCTTCGGCTTCGACCGCATGGTCATGCTCCTCGCGCGGGCGGGCAGCCTGCGCGACGTCATCGCGTTCCCCAAGACGGCCTCCACCCGCGCCCTGTTCGAGGGCGCCCCGGTGAGGGTGCCCGACGGTGAACTCCGGGAACTGCACATCCGTACGCTGGGAGGGGGGACCGCCTGACGGTCGCCTCGCCGGGCGTCGCACCGGTCCGATACATGGCGAACACCGAAGTCCAGACGGTCCAGCACCGGCTCTCCACCGAGGGAGCCGACCCCATGACCATCGGGGGGATCAACGACGGCAACCTCACCGAGCTGGGGCGCCTCGCCAACGTGCGCGTGGTGCTCCGTGGCGACCACCTGGTCCTGTCCGGCGGGATGGACGAGGTGGAGCGCGCCGTCCCGGTGGCCCAGCACATGATCGAGCTCGCCCGCGGCGGCCAGCGCATCGCGCAGGACGACGTGGACCGCTTCTGGGACGAGGCCAGCCACGGCGCCGGCGGCGCGGCCCGGCTGGGCGAGGGCGGCCGCATCTCCATCCCCGGCGCCCGCAAGACCATCAGCCCCAAGTCCGCCGGGCAGCGCGAGTACCTGGAGGCCATCGCCGAGAACGACATCGTCGTGGGCGTGGGCCCCGCCGGCACGGGGAAGACCTACCTGGCCGTGGCCATGGCGGTGGAGGCGCTGGCGCACAAGCGGGTCAAGCGCATCGTCCTGGCGCGCCCCGCCGTGGAGGCCGGCGAGAATCTGGGCTTCCTCCCCGGCGACCTGCAGGACAAGGTGGATCCGTACCTCCGGCCGCTGTACGACGCGCTGGAGGACATGATGCCCGCCGACCGGCTGAAGCGGGCCATGGAGTCGCGCACCATCGAGATCGCCCCGCTGGCGTACATGCGCGGCCGCACCCTCCAGGACGCCTTCGTGATCCTGGACGAGGCGCAGAACGCCACCGGCCTGCAGATGAAGATGTTCCTGACCCGCCTGGGGCTCAACTCCAAGGCGGTGATCACGGGCGACCCCACGCAGGTGGACCTCCCCCGCCGGGACGACTCCGGGCTGCTGCAGATCGAGCGGATCCTCAAGGGGATCGAGGGGATCTCCTTCGTCTACATGAAGCCCACCGACGTGATCCGGCACCGCCTGGTGCGCGAGATCATCCGCGCCTACGCCGCGGCGGCGGGCGAGGACGCGGACGCGCCGGAGCAGGGCGGATGAGCCCCGAGCGGGCGCGGACCAACGGGGCGGGCCGCCGGGCCGCACCCGCCCCCCCGCCCGCGGCGCCCCGGCGCGGCGCGCACCTGGTGCACGACGGCCTCCGCGTCCTGCTGCTGTTCTCGGTGGCCGCGGCGGTCTACCTGTTCTTCCCCCCGGCGCGCATCTCCGAGTCGGCGGCGCTGGAGCGGGGGATGGTCGCGCCCGCGGACGTGGTGGCCGAGTTCGCCTTCCAGGTCCCCAAGGACCCCGCCGACCTGCGCCGCGAGCAGGAGGAGGCAGCCCGCAGCGTCCCCCCCGTGTACGACTTCCGGCCCCAGGCCGCGGACAGCGTGCTCGCCGGGGTGGACGCCTTCTTCGCGGCGGCCGCGGCCCCCACGCCCGCCGGGATCGACCCGGCGGCGGCGGTGCAGGCCGCGCTGCGCGGCAGCCGGGTGGGGGCCACCCCCGGCTCCGTGGAGCTGCTGCTGGACCCGGAGCGCCGCGCGCGCCTGCGGGAAGCCACCGCGGCCGCCGTGCGGGCGCTCCTCCCGCTGGGGGTGGCGGCCACCGCGCTGGAGCGCGAGGGGATCTCGGCCGTGCGGGTGCGCGGCGCCGTGGGCGGCGAGCGCATCGCCCCGGTGGACTCCATCGTCACGCCCGACCAGTTCCGCCGCCTGGCCTCCGCCCGCCTCCCCGCGGAGCTGGGCCCGGACGCCGCCGAGCTGCAGCGCCTCCTCCTCATCCGCTACTTCCAGCCCAGCCTCGCCTTCAACGAGGACGAGACCGAGGCCGCCCGCGCCCGCGCCCGCGCCGCCGTGGACCCGGTGGCCGCCAACGTGCTGCGCGGCGAGAAGATCGTGGGCGCCCGCGAGCAGGTGGGCGAGCGCGAGGAGGCGCGGCTGCGCGCCTACCAGGCCGCCCTGGTGGAGCGCGGGCTGGACGAGCGGGGCGAGGACACGGTGCCGCGCGCGCTGGGGGCGATCCTCTTCAACGCCGCCGTGCTGGGGATCCTGGGGCTGCTGCTGCGCTTCTCGCGGCGCCCGCTGTACGACGACCTGCGCGCGATGTTCCTGCTGGGCGTGCTGGTCACCGCGGTCGCGGGCACCGCGGCGCTGGTGACCTGGGCCGGGCTCCCCCAGGAGCTCATCCCGGTCACCTTCGCGGTGCTGGTGGTCGCCACGCTGTGGGGCGGGCGGCTGGGGCTCTCCCTGGCCCTGATCCTGGCGCTGCTGCTGGGCGGGCAGACGCCCTTCCTGGGCGTCAGCGTCCCCTTCACCGCGGCGGTCACCGGGGCGGCGGCGGCGTTCAGCGTGCGGGCGGCCCAGCGCCGCTCGCAGACCTGGCTGTTCGTGGTCATCATCGCCCTGGCGTACGCGCTCTGCGCCATGTCGCTGGGGCTGCTGCTCTCCCGCCCCGCGCCGGAGGTGGTGCGGGACGTGGCCTGGGGCGTGGCGAGCGCGATCCTGTCGTCGGTGGTCGCCATCGGCTTCCTGCCGCTGCTGGAGTCGTTCGTGCGCGTCACCACCGACGCCATGCTGCTCGAACTGTCGGACACCAACCGTCCGCTGCTCCGCCGGCTCCAGCGCGAGGCCAACGGCACCTTCCACCACACCATCAACGTCGCCAACCTGGTGGAGGCCGCCTGCCAGGCCATCGGCGCCAACGCGCTGCTGGGGCGGGTGGGGGCGTACTACCACGACATCGGCAAGGTCGCCAAGCCGCAGTACTTCATCGAGAACCAGCCCCGCGGCAGGAACCCGCACGACAAGCTCAAGCCGGCCATGAGCGCGGCGATCGTGCGGAGCCACGTCATCGAGGGGCTGCGCCTGGCCGACGAGGCGCGGCTCCCCCCCGCGGTCAAGGCGTTCATCCGCGAGCACCACGGCACGCAGCAGATCTCCTTCTTCTACGACCGTGCCCGCGAGGCCGACCCGGACGGCGCGGTGAACCCCCAGGACTTCACCTACCTGGGCCCCCGGCCGCGCACCCGCGAGACCGCCGTGCTGATGCTGGCCGACTCGGTGGAGTCCGCCGCGCACGTGCTCCCCGACCCGTCGCCGGAGCGCCTGCGCGAGATGGTGGAGCGCATCGTCGCCTCCAAGATCGCCTGCGGCCAGCTGGACGAGTCGCCGCTGACGCTGCGCGACGTGCAGGTGGTCAAGGAGCAGCTGGCCCGCGTGCTCGCGGGGATGTACCACCACCGCATCGACTACCCCGCCGCCCCCCCCAGCCCCGCGGCCCAAGAGCCCGCGGCGGCCGCGGCGGCGGGGGATGCCTCCTCCCGCGCCTGAGGCCCACATGCAGTCCATCGAGGTCGAGGTGAGCCTGGGCGAGGGCGTGTCCCTCCCCCTGCCGGAGGAGGCCGTGGAGCGGGCCGTCCGCGCGACCCTGCGCGCCGAGGGGCACGGCGAGGGCGAGGTGTCCGTGGCGTTCCTGGGCGACGCGGAGATCACCTCGCTCAACCGCGAGTACCTGGAGCACGACCGCCCGACCGACGTGATCTCCTTCGCGCTGCACGGCGAGGGCGAGCCGCCGCTGGGCGACGTGTACGTGGGGGTGGAGCAGGCGCTCCGCCAGGCCGGGGAGCTGGGGGTGGACCCGCGCGAGGAGCTGCTGCGCCTGGCGGTGCACGGCACCCTGCACGTGCTGGGGTGGGACCACCCCGAGGGCGAGGAGCGCGCGGAGTCCGGGATGTTCCGCCGCCAGGAGGAGATCCTGCGCGCCGTCCTCGACGCCGGAGCCCGCGGGTGAGCACGGTCACCCCGCCGCCGCCCGCGCCCCCGGCTCCGCCGCTGGACCCGCTCGACCGGCTGCACGAGCTGCTGGCCGCCGGGGACGCCGCCGCGCTGGGCGCCTTCCTCTCCGACTTCCACGGCCCCGACGTCGCCGACCTGCTGGAGGCGCTGGACGAGGACGACCGCGCCCGGGTGGTGGGCGTGCTGGGCGCCGAGGACCCCGCGCTGGCCGCCGAGGCGCTCTCCGAGATGGAGTGGGAGGAGCACCCCGAGGACTCGCTCGCGGCGCTGGAGCCGGAGCAGATGGCCGCGGTGCTCGCCGAGCTCTCCGACGACGACGCCGCCGACATGATCGGCGAGCTGGACCCGGAGGAGCAGGACCGCGTGCTCGCCACGCTGTCGGTGGAGGACGCGGGCGACATCCGGCAGCTCCTGGAGTACGACGAGGAGTCGGCCGGCGGGATCATGACCACGGAGATGGTGTCCGTGCGCGACTCGCTGAGCGCCGCGGAGGCCATCGAGGAGGTGCGGCGGCAGGGGCAGGAGATCGGGGAGTTCTACAGCATCTTCGTGGTGGACGACCACAACCGCCTGCTGGGCACCGTCCCCCTCCAGGCGCTGGTGATCGCCCGGCCGGGGGCGCGGGTGCAGGACATGGTGGAGGAGGTGGTGGCGTGCGTCTCGCCCGAGACCGACCAGGAGCACGTGGGGCGGGTGCTGGCCCGCTACAACCTGGCCGCCGTCCCGGTGGTGGACCACCGCGGGCACCTGCTGGGCCGCATCACCTTCGACGACGTGATCGACGTCATCGAGGCGGAGACCACCGAGGACATCCTCAAGTTCGGCGGCGTCTCGGAGGAGGAGGAGATCCGCGGCGGCTGGGGCGACGCGGTGCGCTCCCGCCTCCCCTGGCTGTTCGTGAACCTGCTGACCGCCGCCGGCGGCGCCACCGTGGTCTCCCTGTTCCAGGACACCATCGCGCGGATGACCGTGCTCGCCGCGCTGATGCCGGTGGTGGCGGGGATGGGCGGCAACAGCGGGACGCAGGCCCTGGCGGTGACCGTGCGGCGCCTCGCCCTGTCGCAGGAGAGCACCAGCCAGCGCTGGTCCATCGTGGGCAAGGAGTTCCTGGTGGGGCTGGGCAACGGGCTGGCCATCGGCCTGACGGTCGCGCTGGTCGCCATCGTCCTGGAGGGGAACCCCACGCTGGGGCTGGTGGTGATGCTCGCCATGTGGATGAACCTGACGGTGGGGAGCTTCGCGGGGGCCTTCGTGCCCATCGTGCTGGAGCGCCTCAAGATCGACCCGGCCGTCGCCTCCTCCATCTTCGTCACCACCTTCACGGACATGGTGGGCTTCTTCCTGCTCCTGGGGATGGCGAGCAAGCTGCTGCTGTAGGGAACCGAAGTGCGGGAGTGCGGGAGTGCGGGAGTGCGGGAGTGCGGGAGTGCGGGAGTGCGGGAGTGCGGGAGTGCGGGAGTGCGGGAGTGCGGGAGTGCGGGAGTGCGGGAGTGCGGGAGTGAACGGCAGTACGGAGTACGAAGTACGCTACTCACCGTGGGGCTGCCGTTCAGCCCTCCCCGGCCCGGGGAGGGTGGCGAGCCTCAAGCGAGCCGGGTGGGGTCCGCACTCTCGCACCTCGCACTCTCGCACTAAAGCTTTCCTGCCGCACGCCCGAAACATGCAGTAGATTCGGCTGTCCACGAAGTCCGAACCGCACCAATCTTTCGGTGTATCTTCGCGCATGCTTTCCGAGCTCCGCATCCGCAACTTCGCGCTGATCGACCAGCTCTCCGTCCGCCTCGCGCCCGGGCTCAACGTGCTCACGGGCGAGACCGGGGCGGGGAAGTCGATCATCGTCGGCGCGCTCTCCCTGCTGCTGGGCGAGCGCGCCTCCGCCGACGTGGTCCGCTCCGGCTCCGACCGCGCCTCCGTGGAGGGCGTGTTCGAGGTGGGCGGGCGCGACGACATCGCGCGGCTGCTGGACGAGCGCGGCGTGGAGCCGGAGGACGGCGTGGTGGTGCTCAAGCGCGAGGTGGCCGCCGAGGGGCGCAGCCGCGCCTGGATCAACGGCTCCCCCACCACCGCCGGGGTGCTGGGCGAGCTGGGGCGCGCGCTGGTGGACCTGCACGGGCAGCACGAGCACCAGACGCTGCTGCGCCGCGAGGAGCAGCGCGCCATCCTGGACGCGTACGCCGGCAACGAGGAGCTGGCGGCGAGGACCGCGGAGGCGCACCGGGTGCTGCTGGGCGCCCGGCGCGACATCGAGGAGCTGGAGAAGCGGCGGCGCGAGGCGGCGCAGCGGGTGGACTTCCTGCGCTTCCAGCTGGAGGAGATCGAGGGCGCCAAGCTGCGCGCTGACGAGGAGGAGGAGCTGGACGCCGAGTCCAGCCGCCTCACCCACGCCGAGGAATTGACCGCCATCGCCGGGAGCCTGTACGAGGCCCTGGCGGGCGGCGGCTCGGCGATTTCGTCGCGGCTGGGAGCCCTGCAGCGGCCGCTGGACCAGCTGGTCCGGATCGACCCGGCGCAGGCGGCGCTCCAGGAGCTGTACGACACCGCCTACTACGCCCTGCAGGAGCTGGGCGAGCGGATGGAGGACTACACCCGCTCGGTGGAGGCCGACCCCGAGCGATTGGAGGAGATCCGGCGCAGGCAGGACCTGTTCTTCCGGCTCAAGACCAAGTACGGGCCGGAGCTGGCGGACGTGGTCGAGACGGGGCGGCGGGCGCGCGGCGAGCTGGACCTGCTGGAGGGCGCCTCGCACGACCTGGAGGAGCTGCAGCGCCGCGAGCGCGAGGCCGGCGAGGCGCTGGACAGGCTGGCCGGCGAGCTGTCCAAGCGCCGCGCCAAGGCCATGACGGCGCTCGCCAGGGAGGTCAACGCCGTGCTCCCCGAGCTGGGGATGGCGGGCGGCCGCTTCGAGGCGCTGGGCCTGCCGCTCCCCGCGCCCGGCGCGCACGGGGCGGAGGAGGTCGAGTTCCGCGTCGCGCTCAACAAGGGGTTCGATCCCAAGCCCATCGCGCAGGTGGCGTCCGGCGGCGAGCTGGCGCGCGTGATGCTGGCGCTCAAGACCATCCTGGCGCGCCTGGACTCCGTCCCCACGCTGATCTTCGACGAGGTGGACACCGGCATCGGGGGGCGCGTGGCCCTGCAGGTGGGCGACAAGATGCGCGCGGTGGCGGGGAGCCACCAGGTGTTCGCCATCACCCACCTGCCGCAGATCGCCTCGCGCGCGCACAACCACCTGCTCGTGGTCAAGCGCGAGAAGGCGGGCCGCACCACCACCGAGGTGCGCGCCCTGGACGACGACACCCGGGTGCAGGAGATCGCCCGCATGCTGGGCGGCGACCCCGAGAGCGCCGTTTCTCTCGAGCACGCGCGGGAGCTGCTGGAGCGCGGCGGGGTCGGCGTCGCGTAGATCCTTCTGTCGGGGCGGGGCCGCTACGGAGCCCGGCGGAAACTGCCCCGCCGGTCTCCTCCGCGGGCTCGGCGAGCCCCCGCAAACTGCCGCGGGGTCTCACCTCGCCGGAGTGAGCCAGCCGAAACTGCCCGGCTGTCTCCCTCCGTCACGGATCATACGGGTACTGCGGAACCGCAACGGCGAACGGCAAAACGGCGCCCCCACCTCTGTGCCGAGGTAGGGGCGCCGTGTCGTTCCGCACTTTCGCACTCACGCACTTTCGCACTCACGCACTTTCGCACTTCCGTTCACCGACCTCCCCACGCCGGCACCCAGATCCGCCCCGTCAGCCGGATCATCCCCACGTCCGGCGCCCCGCCCGAGCCCGCGAAGGCGGTGTCGTACGTCAGCCACAGCTCCAGCGGGATGTCGGTCCGGCGCTCCACGAAGGCGCCCAGCGTGCTGTAGCCCAGGCCCACGCCGAGCGTCTGGAGCGTCTGGGCCTCGGTGCTCTCCAGGCCGGCGAAGGCGGCGGGGGCGGAGCTCGGGTCGGGCTCGCCCTCGTAGGTGGTCTCGCCGCGGCGGGCGAAGGCGTACCGCGCCGACAGGGCGAGCTGGTCGGTGAGCTGGTAGGTGGGCGCGAGGGCGGCCTCCAGGCGGGCGCCGGGCTCGCGGCTGAAGGCGCGAGCCGGGCCCAGGCTGTCCCAGGGCTCCTGCGGGTTCCAGGTGACGCGCTCCACGTCGCGCGCCAGCAGCATTCCGTAGCGGGCCTGCGCGCCCACCCACAGGCGGCGCCCCAGCGGGACGTCGGCGAACAGGGCGGCGTTGGCGCCGGCGTGGCCCTCGTCGCCGACGGCCTCCGTCAGGCTGTCCACGTCCGTGCCCGTCGCGGTGGGGAGGCGGAGGCCGGCCTCCACGGCCAGGCGCGTCCCCGTCGCGCGCGGCGACAGGGCGCCGCCGGTGCCGCCCAGCAGCTGGAGCTTTGCGGCCACCTCCACGTCGCCCAGGCGGTAGTTCTCGGGCGCCGAGCCGATGGTGAGGTCGCCCAGCTGGTTGGCCGCGAGCAGGTCGTCGATCCGGGTGCGCCCCAGTCCGACGGTGGGGAGGGGGAGGGAGGCGGTGTCGCCGGTGGCGCGCGTGTAGCGGCGCTGCATCTCCTGCCCGGCGCGCGAGCCGGCCAGCGGGACGAACGCCAGCCGCCCGAAGCGCACCAGCGACGAGTCGATGGCCTGGAGGCGCCGGGCCAGCGAGTCGGGGCTGACGTTGACCCCGAAGGCGGCGTCGGTGAGGCGCAGCGACACCAGCTCGGTCTCCTGCCGCACCACGGGCACGGTCACGCGCAGCATCAGCCGCCGCGCGAGCCCCGCCTCGATCGCGATGGGGACGCGGCGCCCGTCGGTGGCCAGCTCGGCGGCCAGGTTCCCCAAAAAGAAGTCGTCGTCCGTCAGCGCGAAGGCGTCGCCGGCGTGGGCGCTGGCCCGGAAGAAGCCGGCGAGCGAGTCGCGCACGGGGCGCAGGCTGTTGAAGCGCGTGCCGGCGAAGGGCGTGGCGAAGGGGGCGCCCAGCGCCTCCGCGCCGCCCCCGCGGCGCGAGTCGTACTGCGTGAACTCGCCCCCCACGCGCAAGGCCAGGTAGCCGCGGGGGAGGACGCGGGCGTCCTCCTGGGCGGCGGCCGTCCCGGCGCACAGGAGCAGGGCGAGGCAGGCACCGGCCACGCGGGAAAAGCGCTTCATGCGGGCTCGCGGGTTTACGGAAGGGGCGGGCGGGAGCGCCGCGCCGGGTGGTCGTGGATCGCGTTTCGGCCGCCGGAGCGGCGGTGCGGGGACGCTAGCGGTCGGCTCCCACCCTGTCAACGCGCGGGCGCCCCGCGGGCGCGCGGGGACCGCGCCGATGCTGGAAATCCGGCGCGCGCGGGGTTGACGGCCCCGGGGGAGACTGGTATGTTTGCTCTCCTTTTTGGGACGCGGGCATAGCTCAGTTGGTAGAGCGCAACCTTGCCAAGGTTGAGGTCGCCGGTTCGAGCCCGGTTGCCCGCTCTGAGGCCCGCAAGGGCACGTGGTACGGCGCCGTGGCCAAGTGGTAAGGCAGAGGACTGCAAATCCTCGACCCCCGGTTCGAATCCGGGCGGCGCCTCTCCCGAAGGGGCCTTGACAGGCTCGGGAAATGCTGTAAATTGAAGGCTCTTCAGCAGTTGAGGCCCCGTTCGTCTAGTGGCCTAGGACAACGCCCTCTCACGGCGTAAACAGGGGTTCGATTCCCCTACGGGGTACTTGCAGCACGTGTCGCGGGGTGGAGCAGCCTGGTAGCTCGTCGGGCTCATAACCCGAAGGTCGCGGGTTCGAATCCCGCCCCCGCTATTGACAAGGACTGGGAGGCAAAGGGTCAGGGCCCCGCAGGCAGCAGCCCACTTCCTGGCGCAGGCGCGGGTACCCCCCGGCCTGCGATACGGTCGATTAGCTCAGTTGGTTAGAGCGCTCGCCTCACATGCGAGAGGTCCGGGGTTCGAGTCCCTGATCGACCACTGAACCGCCGAGAGCCGCGCCGCGACACCGCAGCGCGGCTCTCGTGTTTTCCGCGGGGGCTCCCCCCGCGTCCGCTTCCCGTTATCTTTTCTCTCCCCCGCGGCGGACCCGGCACGGCGCTTGCCCTCGCTCCCGTCGCAACCCGTTGTCCCTTCGTGTCATCCGCACCCGTAGCAGCATGAAGATCGTCCGCCTGGCCCTGGCCGCGCTCGCCTTCGCGACGGCCCCGCTCCACGCGCAGGACGCCGGGGAGCTGCGCCTCAGCCTCAACATCCCCGAGCTGGTCCTCCGCGTCCACGACGGCGACCGCGTGGTCAAGGAGTACCCGGTGTCCCCCGGGCTCCCCGGCCACGACACGCCCGACGGCGACTTCACCGTCCAGCGGGCCGAGTGGAACCCCTGGTGGCGTCCGCCGGCCCGCGAGTGGGCCAAGGACGACAAGGTGACGCCGCCGGGGCCCAACAACCCCATGGGGCGGGTCAAGCTGTTCTTCGCGCCGTACTACTACCTGCACGGCACGCCGCACGAAAAGGACCTGGGCACGCCCGCCTCGCACGGGTGCGTGCGGATGCGCAACCGCGACGTGATCGAGCTGGCCACGCTGCTGCACCGGCGGGCCGCCCCCACCGTCGCGCCGTCCGAGATCCCGGCGATCCTGGCCCGGCCCACCGCCACCCGGAACTCCACCTTCCGCAGCCCGGTGCCGCTGGAGATCACCTACCAGCCCGTGGTGGTGCGCGACGGCGAGCTGAGGGTGTACCGCGACGTGTACCGGCGCGGCCGGATCCACGCCGAGGGGGTGAGGCAGGCGCTCATGGCGGCGGGGTACGACGTGTCGCGGCTGGACCCCGCCGCGCTCCGCAGCGTGGTGGCGCAGGCCCGCGAGGCCAAGGGCGTCTTCAAGGTGGCGATCGCCGAGGCGTTGGGGGTGGAGCGGACCGCCACCGCCGCGGCGCACGACTGAGCGCTCGCACGGACGCTCGGCAGGGCAGGGAAGAGGGGACGGGAGCCCGGCGGCGCGCCGGGCTCCCGTTCGCCGTTTGCGGGGGCACCTCTACCGGGAACGCGACTTGCGAGGTCGCCGGGGCGATGCGCACACGGCGAGGCGGGGGGAGCGGAGGGGGCGGGCGGCGCGGCGGGCCGGCCCGGTACACGGTGCTGCGGCCGCGGGAGCGGGCCGCCGCGCTGGAGCTGGTGCGCCGCGTCCGGGAGCGGGTCCCGGCGGAGCTGGCCCGGGCCTTCGTGTTCGGCTCCAAGGCGCGCGGCGAGGCCCGCCCCGACTCCGACGTGGACGTGCTCCTGGTCTGGCGGCGGCTCCCTCCCGACCGCGAGCCGCAGGCGGGGATGGCGGAGGACGTCGCGGAGGAGGTCGCGGCGGAGACGGACGTGCCGGTGACGGTGTGGTCCGTGTCGCTCCCGGACCTGGAGGCGGGCTTCCGCACCCCCATGCTGGTGGACGCGCTGGACGACGGGATCCCGCTCTGGCCGCCGGGCGCGCCGCGGTGCCCGCTTTCCTTCACCCCCGCCGACGCGCTCCGCTGCGCCGGGTCGCTGCTCGTGCGCGTGCGCGAGGGCGGCGAGGAAGCCTCCGGGCACCTGCTGGACGGGGAGCACGGCGCCGCCTGGAAGCGGATGCGCGACGACCTGGTGCGGCTCTGCACGGCGGGGCTGCTGCTGGCCGGTGAGACGCGCCCCCGCCGCGGCGACGCGGTGCGGCGCTTCCTGGCGCGCCGCGGGGGGGAGATCCCGGGCCGGTTCGCGCCCGTCTTCCGCTGGGCGGCGGATTCGTACGGGCCCGCCGGCCGTGACGACGAGGCCCCGGTGGGGCGGCCGCCGGGTGGGACGGGGGAGGCGGCGGCGCTGATCGACCTGCTGCGGCGGCGGGTGGCGGGGTGGGGCGACGCGCTGGCGGGGCGGCCGGCGGCGGGGGAACCCGCCCCGCGCCCCGACGTAGTACCCGGGGAGGGACGGCCCCTCCGCCGGACCCCGGACAACCTGCCGGGGCGGCCGGGCGGGAGGCGCACACCGTGAAAACCACCGTACCATGAAGCTTTTCCAGCCCGATCCCAGGCAGCGCAGGACGCTGGGCGCGGTGTTCATGATCACCCTGGTGATCAGCACGCTGATGACCGCGTTCTTCCAGACGCAGGTGCTGGCCGGCGAGCAGTACGCGGCCCGCTCCGAGGAGAACCGGCTCCGCCCCATCAAGATCCCCGCGCCGCGCGGCACCATCTACGACCGGGGCGGCGAGGTGGTCGCCACCAGCATCACCGGCTACTCGGTGTCGCTCCTCCCGGCCTCGGAGGAGACCATCCGGGAGACGCTGCGCGACCTGATGCCCTTTCTGGGGCTCTCGCAGCCGGACGTGGACGCGCTGATGAAGAAGCGCAACGCGCGCCCCAACGACCTGGTCGAGATCACCCAGCGGGCCACCTTCCCGCAGGTGGCGGCCATCGAGGAGCGGCGCGCCGCGTTCCCCAACCTGATGATCGTGGAGCGCCCCATGCGCCACTACCCGAGCGGGCCCGCCATCGGGCACATCGCCGGGTACGTGGGCGAGATCACCCGGGAGGAGCTGGTCCAGCCGCAGTACCGCGACGCCGGCTACGAGCAGGGGGTGTGGATCGGCAAGGCGGGGATCGAGAAGGAGTACGAGACCGAGCTGGGCGGGCGGGACGGCGCCCGCTTCGTGGAGGTGGACGCCATGGGCCGCGTGGTGGACCCGCGCTCCTCGGTGGGCGCGCTGGCGCCCGAGCCCGGCCAGGACCTGAAGCTGACGCTGGACCTGGACCTCCAGAACTACATCCACCAGATCTTCCCGGACAGCATGAAGGGGGCGGTGGTGGCGATGGTTCCGTCCACCGGCGAGGTCCTGGCGATGTACAGCCACCCCACCGTCGACCCCAACGAGTTCGTCGGCGGGATCAAGACCTCGCTCTGGCGGGCGCTCCAGTCCGACCCCGCGAAGCCGCTGCTGGACCGCACCATCACCGCGCTGTATCCGCCGGCCTCCACCTGGAAGCTGGCGACCGCGGCGGCGGGCGTGAGGGCCGGGATCCTCAGGGCCGGAACGCGCATGCCCATCTCCTGCACCGGCGGCATGGCGTACGCCGGGCGCTACTCGCGCTGCTGGTACCGGAGCGGGCACGGCTCCCTGGACCTCGCGGGCGCCATCGAGAAGTCGTGCAACGTGTACTTCTACCAGGTGGGGATCCGGCTGGGGCTCGCCAAGCTGGCCGCCGAGGGGACGCGGATGGGCTTCGCCAGCCGCGCCGGGATCGACCTCCCCGGCGAGGCCAGGCCGCGCTTCCCCACGGGGATCCCCTGGTACGAGGAGCGCTTCGGGCACACGCCCACCCCGTCGGAGGTGATGAGCCTTTCCATCGGGCAGGGCCCCAACTCGCAGACGGTGCTGAACATGGCGCACTTCTACTCCGCCATCGCGGGGAACGGGACCGCGCCGGAGCCGCACCTGGTGTCCCGGCCGGGAGCCGGGCAGGGGGAGCACCAGATCGACCTGGGGCTCGATTCCAAGGGGCTCGAGGCGCTCTGGGACGGGCTGGCGCTGGTGACCTCGCCCACCGGCACCGCGGTGCTGTCCTCCATCGCCCGCTGGAAGGTGTACGGGAAGACCGGGACGGCGCAGAACCCGGGCGGGGCGGACCACGGCTGGTTCGTGGGCTTCTCCGGGCCCCCGGGCGGGCACCCGGAGATCGTGGTCGCCGCTATCATCGAGCACGGCCTGCACGGGAGCGACGTGGGCCCGGTGGCCACCAAGGCGATCAACTTCTACCTGAACAAGAAGCACGGGCTCCCCTTCGACCCGCGGCCCACGCTGATCGAGCGCTGGCAGTCGCAGCGGATGACCTGGAGCCAGTTCGACACCTACCCGGCGCCGCTCACCCCGCTGCCGCGAGGGTCCTCGGCGGCGCGGACCGCCTCCGCCCCGGCGAAGGCCAAGCAGGCGGACTAGCATCCGATCCGCGCTCCGCGCGGGTGCATGGCCGGGAGCGGCGCGCGGAAGCGCCGCTCCCGGTTTTCGCTTGACGGGGCGCAAATGGGGTGGCAAGTTGTCCGCCGATCCGCCCCCGGGCCACCCGGGCGGCGCAAACGGCATCCGGAACCGGCTTTCATGGCGAGACCCAAGCAGGCCCCTCCCGCGGCGATCCCGCACGGGCTCACCCGGGAGCAGCTCCTGGAGATGTACCGCTACGTCCGCCTGACGCGGACGCTGGAGGAGAAGCTCGAGAACCTGTTCCGGCAGAGCAAGGTGGTGGGCGGCCTGTTCCGCTCGCTGGGGCAGGAGGGCGAGTCGGTCGCCAGCGCGTACGCCCTCCGCCGGCGGGACGACGGCACCGGCGACATGCTCTCGCCGCTGATCCGCAACCTGGGCTCCATGATCGTGATGGGCGCCCGGCCGGAGGAGGTGCTGCGCCAGTACATGGCCAAGGGCGACTCCCCCGCGCGCGGCAAGGAGCTCAACATCCACTTCACCGACTACCGGCGCGGCTTCATCGGGCAGATCTCGCCGCTGGGCGACCTGATCCCGGTGATGGCGGGGGTGACGCTGACCTTCAAGCAGCGCGGCGAGGACCGGGTGGGGATGGTGTACATCGGCGACGGCGCCACCTCCACCGGCGCCTTCCACGAGGGGATCAACTTCGCCGCGGTGCAGCGCTGTCCCCTGGTGGTGGTGGTGGAGAGCAACGGGTGGGCGTACACCACGCCCACCCGCCTGCAGACCGCCGCGACGAGCTTCGTGGACAAGGCGCCGGGGTACGGGATCGCCGCCGAGCAGGTGGACGGCAACGACATGCTGGCCGTGTACGGCGCCGCCCGCCGCGCCGTGGACCGCGCCCGCGCCGGGGAGGGGGTGACGCTGCTGGAGGTGGTCACCTACCGCCGCCGCGGCCACGCGCAGCACGACAACCAGTCGTACGTGGACCCGGCCGAGATCGAGCGCTGGGCCACCACCAACGACCCCATCGACCGCTACGTGGCTTCGCTCACGGGGAGCGGCTGGGCCACGGCGGAGGAGCTGGCCGGGATCGACGCCGGGGTGGACGCCGAGCTGGAGTCCATGATCCCCCAGGCCGAGGCCGCGCTCATGCCGGAGCCCGAGGATACCCTGGACGACGTGTACGCCGGCGTGCGGGCGAAGGCGCCCTGGACGCGCCGCACCCTCCCCGATCCCACACTGGCCTGAGCAGGAGCATGGCGACCGCGACCAAGTCCAAGCCGGAGCACGTCCGGCTCAGCGCAGAGGGGAAGCCCGTCACCTTCCTGGAGGCCATCCGGGAGGCGATCTGGGAGGAGATGGAGCGCGACGAGCGCGTCTTCCTGATGGGGGAGGACATCGGCGCGTACGGCGGCGCCTTCAAGGTGACCGAGGGGATGCAGGAGCGGTTCGGCGCGCTGCGCGTGCTGGACACCCCCATCTCCGAGATCGGCTTCACCGGGGCCGCCGCCGGCGCCGCGCACATGGGGATGCGCCCCATCGTGGAGATGCAGTTCATCGACTTCATCTCCACCGCGTACGACATGATCACCAACTACATCGCCACCTCGCGCTACCGCGGGTCGGGCGGCGTGCCCATGGTGATCCGCGGGCCCTCGGGCGGCGGCGTGCGCGGCGGGCCGTTCCACTCGCAGAACCCGGAGATGGCGTTCTTCCACACCCCGGGGCTCAAGATCGTCTACCCGGCCACGGCGTACGACGCCAAGGGGCTGTTCAAGGCCGCCGTGCGCGACGACGACCCGGTGCTGTTCTTCGAGCACAAGTGGCTGTACCGCCGCCCGCAGGTGCGCGAGACCCTCCCCGCCGAGGACTACGTGGTGCCGCTGGGCAAGGCCCGCACGCACCGCGAGGGGACGGACCTGACCATCGTCACCTACGCGGCCATGGTCCACAAGAGCCTGGAGGCCGCGGAGCTGCTGGAGGAGGAGGACGGCCTCTCGGTGGAGGTGATCGACCTGCGCACGCTGCTCCCGCTGGACGAGGACGCCATCATCGAGAGCGTCAAGAAGACCAGCCGGCTGCTGGTGGTGCACGAGGACACCCGCACCGGGGGGATCGCGGGCGAGATCGCCATGCGGGTGAACGAGAAGGCGTTCGAGTGGCTGGACGCGCCCATCCTGCGCGTCACCGCGCTGGACGCCCCCATCCCGTACTCGCCGCCGCTGGAGGACTACTTCCTCCCGCAGACCGAGGACATCGTCAAGGCCGCCCGCCACCTGGCGGCCTACTGAGCACCGACTACGGAAACCCTGACCCGCTGATCCTCACATGGCCCGTGTAGAAGTGCCCATGCCCCAGATGGGCGAGTCCATCGCCGAGGGGACCGTCTCCGTCTGGCTCAAGAAGGTGGGCGACCGCGTCGAGCGCGACGAGCCGATCATGGAGATCTCCACCGACAAGGTGGACGCCGAGATCCCCGCGCCCGCAGCCGGCACCCTGGTGGAGGTGGTGGTGGTCGAGGGGCAGACGGTGGAGGTGGGGACCGTCGTGGCCTTCATCGAGACGGAGGCGGGCGCCGCCGCGGCCGCTTCCGCCCTCACGCCCGCCCCGGCCGAGCCGGCGGCCGGCGTGCCGGGCGAGCTGCCCACCACCCTCCCCGAGGCCGCCGCGGGGCAGGGCGAGGTGCGCGCGCCGCAGCAGGGCACCCCGCAGGAGGAGCCCGCCACGCCGGTGCCGGGCGATGCGCAGCCCAAGGCGCAGCGCGACGCGGGAGTGACTTCCACGGACGGCGGGCCGCAGTCGCTGGAGGAGCGACTCCGCACCCGCTCCACGCCGCTGGTCCGCAAGATCGCCGCGGAGCACGGGCTGGAGGTGGCGGAGGTGCAGGGGACCGGCCGCGGCGGCCGGGTGACCAAGGACGACATCCTCCGCCACGTGGAGGAGGGGCGGAAGGCCCCGGCCGCGCCGGCCGCGCAGCCCCAGGGCGCGCCCGCGCAGCAGCGCCCGGCCGCTCCGCAGCCCAAGGCGGCTCCCGCGTACGAGGGCGGCTTCCCCTGGGACGAGTTCTACGGGGCGCCGCAGCACCCCACCGTGCAGGCCGGGCCCAACGACCGCGTCGAGCCGGCCAGCCGGATGACGCAGATCATCGCCAACAACATGGTGCAGTCGCGGCGCATCTCGCCGCACGTGCACTCGTACTTCGAGGTGGACTACACCCGGCTGGACCACATCCGCGCCAAGAACAAGCGCCTGTGGGAGGAGCAGGGGGTCAAGGTCACCTACACGCACTTCATCGCCTGGGCGGTCGCGCGGGCGCTGCGCGAGCACCCCAAGCTCAACGCCTCGTACTCCAACCACGAGGTCATCTACCGGGCCGACGTCAACCTGGGGATCGCGGTGGCGCTGGACCACGGGCTGATCGTGCCCGTCATCAAGCAGGCGGACGAGCTGTCGCTGGTGGGGATGGCGAAGCGGCTCAACGACATCGCCACGCGGGCGCGCGGCAAGAAGCTGTCGCCGGACGAGATCCAGGGCGGCACCTTCACCATCACCAACCCGGGGGTCTTCGGCACCACCATCGGCTTCCCCATCATCAACCAGCCGCAGGTGGCGATCATGGGCGTCGGCGGGGTGGAGATGCGGCCGGCCGTGATCTCGGACGAGTACGGGGGCCACGCCATCGTGCCGAGGAAGCGGGGGTACATCTCGCTGGGCTACGACCACCGGCTGGTGAACGGGGCGGACGGGGACCAGTTCCTGGCGCGGGTGAAGCAGATCATGGAGACGTTCCCGGAGCAGGCGTAAGCGTTTCCTCTGGCTTTTGCGGGCCGCTCCGGAGCCCGGACGGTACGGCTGTCCGGTCTCCTGCGCGGGCTCCGGGAACCCCGCGGTACTGCTGCGGGTTTCCCTCCGCCGGAGGGAGACTCGCCAAACTGCCGGCGAGTCTCCCTCCGAACGGATTTGGGGGTACTGCTGGAACTGCAATGGCTTGGGGCCGGTGTGTTCGACTGATTGCCGGGGGCTCGCGAATACCGTTCGCGGGCCCCCGGCGCTATCTTGGGGCATGGACGCGACTCGGACACTCTCGGACCCCGCTTCGGCTTCCGCCTCTTCGCGCCGGCCTCTCGTGGTGCGGCGGCTGGGGCTGGTCCGCTACGCGGACGCGCTGGAGATGCAGGCGGAGCTGGTGCGGCAGCGGCGCGCCGGGGAGATCCCGGACACGCTGCTCCTGCTCCAGCACCCGCACGTCATCACCCTAGGGAGCGGGGCGCACGACGACAACGTGCTCGTCTCGGCGGAGGAGCGGGCGGCGCGCGGGATCGAGCTGTTCGACACCGGGCGCGGCGGCGACGTGACCTACCACGGGCCGGGGCAGCTGGTCGGCTACCCCATCCTGGACCTCAAGCCGGACCGGCAGGACCTGCACCGCTACCTCCGCGACCTGGAGGAGGTGCTCATCGCGGTGCTGGCGGAGTTCGGGCTGGTGGGGGGGCGCAAGGAGGGACTCACGGGCGCGTGGGTGGACGACCGCAAGCTCGCGGCGATCGGGGTGCGGGTCTCCTCGGGGTGGATCACCAGCCACGGGTTCGCGCTCAACGTCAGCACCGACCTGTCGTTCTTCGGCGCCATCGTCCCCTGCGGGATCACGCGGTACGGCGTGGGCTCCATCTCCGGCGAGCTGGGGCGCCCGGTGGCGATGGAGGAGGTGGAGGCGGCCGTGGTGCGCTGCTTCGAGCGGGAGTTCGGGCGGGCGGCCATCGACGGCTGAGGGAGCGGCGGGGGCTCGGGACGGCGAGGGGCGGGGGACGCGAGTCCGCCGCCCCTCGTGCGTTTATGGGACCGGATCCACGCGCACGCGGCTTGCAGAGTAGTGTCAGGTTGCCCGCCCCGACACGTCCCCATCCACACCCAACCCGCGGCCCCGGAGGCACACCATGCGCTCTCTGGCTCCCCTCGCGCTCGTGCTCGGCCTCGCTTCCTGTGGCGATCCCACCACCACACATGCGGCCGCCGCGGGTACCGTGTCCCTGTCGTTCGCGCGCGGCGACCAGCAGCGCGCCCCGCTGGCCGTCTACACGACGCAGCTCCGGGCCCAGGACGAGCTCCCCGCGCCCAGCGGTTCGAGGGCCTGGGGGTTCGCGCAGGTCAAGGTGAAACCGAACGGGGTGATCGAGTGGACGGTGCGCGTCCACAACCCCGCGCGGGAAGCGTTCCGCGCCGGGCACGTCCACGTCGTCGACCAGGCCAACGGCACGGGGCCCGTGGTGCTGACGCTGCTCGGCGGAACGTACACGGACCGGCAGTTCGAGGTGAGCGGCAGCGCCACCAACTCCACGCTGGCCAACGCGCTCCTCGCCGACCCGGACGACTACTACGTCAACCTGCACACGGCGGCCTTCCCGGCGGGCGCCATCCGGGGCAACCTGCCGTAGGCGTTCTCGCGGGCGAGCCACACGGCGGAGGGGGAGCATCGCACGGGCGGTGCTCCCCCTCTCGCGCTTGCGGAATACAGACATGCCGTTAGATTCGAAATGGTTCCATTTCGAAACCGTTTCGGGGGGCTCCCATGGCGAACATCACGGTCAAGAACATTCCTGACGACCTCTACGACCAGCTCAAGAAGCGCGCGGAGGAGCACCGCCGCAGCCTCAACGGCGAGATCATCCACACGCTGGAGCAGGTGGTGAGGGAGCCGCGGGCGGGCTACAGCCGCCCCAGTCTGGACGAGATCCGCGCGCTGCGCGCCCGCATCGCCGCGCCGCCGCTCACGGACGAGTTCCTGGACGAGGCGATCAACCAGGGACGTCCGTGATCGTCGCGGACACCAACCTGATCGCGTACCTGCTGATCCAGAGCGAGCGCACGGCCGAGGCGGAGCGGGTGCAGGCCAGGGACGGCGCGTGGCTCGCTCCGCCGCTCTGGCGGAGCGAGTTCCGCAACGTGCTCGCCCTCTACGTGAAGAGCGGAAAGCTGGGGGTGGACGCCGCGGTGGACCTTGCCGCGGCGGCCGAGGCGCTGCTGCGGGGCAGGGAGGTGGAGGTGGACGCTCCGACGGTGCTCCGGCTCGCGGCGGCGTCCGGCTGCACCGCGTACGACTGCGAGTTCGTCGCCGTGGCGCAGGCGGCGGGGGTGCCGCTGGTCACGGTGGACCGCAAGCTCGCCGCCGCCTTCCCCGGGGTCGCCGTCTCGCCCGGGGAGTTCCTCGCGAAGGTCAGCCCCGCGGGAGCGCCCGCGCCGCCTTGAACTCGAACCGGGTGGGCGGCATGGGGAAGAAGTCCAGGTAGCGCTCCTTTGCCTGCTCCTCCGCGAGCCACTCGTCGAAGCGCGACTCCACCAGCCCCCCGCTGGAGTCCTGCTTCGCGGCGGCGCGCGTGGCCAGGTAGTTGGCGTACTCGTTCTGCGCGTGGCCGGCGTGCCCCTTCACCCAGCGCCACTGCACCTGGTGCCGGCGCGCGATCCCCAGCAGCTCCTTCCAGAGCGCCAGGTTCTCGATCTCCCCGTCCTTGCGCTTCCAGCCGCGCGCGGCCCAGCCGTGCACCCACTGCGTCATCCCGTCCACCAGGTAGCGGCTGTCGCTGGTGAACACCACCCGCGACGGGCTGCGGAGCGCGGCCAGGGGGAGCGCGGCGCTGCGGATGGCCATGCGGTTGTTGGTGGTGTCCGGCTCGGAGACCCAGAAGTCGCGGCGGACCCAGCCGCGCTCCGGGTGGAAGTACTCCACCAGCCCGGCGGCGCCCCCGGGGCGGGCCCTGCCCTTGAACTGGTTCCCCAGGCAGGACTCGTCGGCGTAGATGAAGACCAGCGGCTCGCTCATCGTTCTCGGGTGCGGGTGGGGCGGGAAAGCGGGTGAATCTACGCCCCCCCGGCGCGGAAACCCAGGGGCGGACGGGCGCGGCGCTTGACAGATTTCGCGGGGGCGGTAGATTGCCGCGGTCGCATCCACCGATGCGGCATGCACTTGACCGAACGAGCCGACGGAGATCGGGGGAGAGACGACTTGGGCCAGACCGCCGTGCTGATGCTGGAGGACGGACGCGTGTTCCACGGGGAGGCGTTCGGCGCCCCCGGGACCGTGTTCGGAGAGGTCGTCTTCAACACCTCCATGACCGGGTACCAGGAGGTCCTCACGGACCCGTCGTACACCGGCCAGCTGGTGACCATGACGTACCCGCTCATCGGCAACTACGGCGCCAACCCCGAGGACGAGGAGTCCGTCGGGCCGCAGGTGGCCGGGTTCGTCATCCACGAGGCGCCGCCGGCGTTCAGCAACTGGCGCGCGAGCGAGTCGCTGGAGGAGTACCTGCGCCGGCACGGCGTGGTGGGGATCTCGGGGGTGGACACCCGCGCGCTCACCCGGCACATCCGCTCGCTGGGAGCCATGCGCGGGGCCATCGCCCACGGCGAGCAGGACCCGGAGGCGCTCCGCGCCCGGATCCTGGAGCAGCCCTCCATGGCCGGGCTGGACCTGGCGTGCGGCGTCTCCACGGCGGAGCGGTACGTGGTCCCCGCGGCGGGGGAGACCCGCTTCCGGGTGCTCGCCTACGACTTCGGGGTCAAGTCGCACTCGCTCAAGCTGCTCTCGGAGCGCGGCTGCGAGGTGACGGTGCTCCCCTCCGGCACCCCGGTGGACGAGATCGTGGGCGCGGGCGCGGACGGGATGTTCATCTCCAACGGCCCGGGCGACCCGGAGGCGGTGGGGCACGCGCTGGACTCCATCCGCGAGCTGGCCGAGCGCGACACGCCGGTGTTCGGCATCTGCCTGGGGCACCAGCTGATCGCCCGCGCCTTCGGGGCGGAGACGTACAAGCTGCACTACGGGCACCGCGGCGGGAACCACCCGGTGCGCCGCATCCTGGACGGGGCGGTGGAGATCACGGCGCAGAACCACGGCTTCGCCGTGCGCGGCGACGAGGGGGGGATCCCCGGCGCGCCCGAGCTGCGCGTGACCCACCTCAACCTCAACGACGGCACGGTGGAGGGGCTGGAGCACACCGCCCGTCCCGTGTTCTCGGTGCAGTACCACCCGGAGTCGGCCCCGGGGCCGCACGACTCGCGCTACCTCTTCGACCGCTTCGTCGCGGAGATGGAGCGGCGCACGGGCGGCGGCGTCCACGACGCTTGACGGTTTCTACGCGTCGCATTATCCTTCGGCTCAGATAAACCGCCGTCCGTCAACCTCTTAGCTCCCTCCCAGTCCGCCCCGCGGAACGTCTGCGCGACGGCCGAGCGGTGAGATCCGCCGTTCCGGCCCTCCGATCGACACGAGCTTCCCAGCGAACCGAGAGCGCCAGAGGGACCACACGCACTGCCGGAGCTCGGCAGGGCTCGGGCGGGACCTGTACCGGGACGGCAACCCCGGGCAGCGCATCCTCCCGGACGTACGTTTTGCGCACGCGCGCAACAACACGGGGCCCCGCCCCGGCTTCCAACCCCCCAAGGAGGGACTTCATGACGAAAGCGGATCTGGTCCAGCGGGTTGCCGATGCGATCGGTCCCGGGATCACCAAGCGGGACTGCGCAGTGGTCGTTGACTCGTTCCTGAACGCCGTCAAGGACGCGATGGCGGACCATCAGAACATCGAGATCCGCGGCTTCGGCACCTTCAAGGTCCGCGAGCGCAAGAGCCGCCTGGCGCGCAACCCGCGCACGGGCGACCCGGTCGAGGTCCCCCCGCGGGCGGTTCCGGTGTTCAAGCCGTCCAAGGAGCTCCGCGCCATGGTGGAGGAGAAGCCGCTCGAGGTCTGATCCCGGGGCGGCGACGCCCCGCGGCCGGCCTGGAGAATACGCGGGCCCCGCCCGCGAGAAGGCGCCCGGCCCCCGAGAAGGGGCCCGGGCGCCTTTCTTGCGTCCCCCGCAGTCGTCCCGATGCGCTCCCTTCCTTGCAGGACGACACCCATGCCGAACCCGACTCCGGAAGCCCTCCGCCGGGCCTCCGCCGCCCGCGCCCGCGTGCTGGGCCCGTACGAGACCGCCTACGACGTCCGCCGCGGCTACGACGACGCCGACCCCGCCGTCCCCGGCCTCCACCTGGTCTCCCGCGCCGCAGCTCCCGAGCCGGTGTACGTGGGCCGCCGCCGGGAGCGCTGAACTGATCTTCCCCGTGTGGAGTGGACACCTCAATAACCCTGCATAGGTTCAGGGGAGAGGAGGTGACCATGGGAGAGATGAGACGGCGGTTCACGAAGGAGTACAAGATCGAGGCGGTTCGCCTGGCG
>JBFMFL010000149.1:0-16286 GCA_040752145.1 Gemmatimonadota bacterium | reverse complement strand
GACGGAGGTTCGCTGGGGAGCATGGGGGGACCTGCCTTCGACTCGGTGGGGAGATCCGCGCCGGTGTTTACGCGCGGAGCGGCCCCGCGCCGCAAGAGCTCTGCCAGATTTAGATGCGATAGCCCTGTTCGTGGACGCCTGTTCCCTCCCGGCATCGGGGTTGCTGCATTATCTTCGCTGGTTACGCGTTGAGGAACACACCGTTACGTGAGCGTGCCCGTGCAGCAGATCCTACGTCGCCTGTTCAAGCAGCACTTCGGCAAGGTGCCCGCGTCCATCCTCCCGCTGGAGGGGGACGGGTCCAGCCGCTCCATGTACCGCGTGGTGGGGGACGGGTACGAGACCGCCATCGGCGTGGTGGGGCCGGACCGCGAGGAGAACCGCGCCTTCATCTCGTACTCGCGCGACTTCCGCTCCGTGGGCCTCCCCGTGCCGCAGGTGTACGCCGCCGACGAGGAGGCGGGCGTCTACCTGGAGGAGGACCTGGGCGACAGCACGCTCTTCGACGCGCTCTCGCTGGCGCGCGAGGCCGACGCGGGCCGGAGCGACTTCCCCGCCGAGATGGTGCCCGTGTACCGGCGCGTGCTGGAGGTGCTGCCGCGCTTCCAGGTGGAGGGGGGGAGGGTGGTGGACTACTCGGTGGCCTACCCGCGGGCCGCCTTCGACCGGCAGTCCATCCTGTGGGACCTGAACTACTTCAAGTACCACTTCCTCAAGCTGGCGCACGTCCCCTTCAACGAGTCGCGCCTGGAAAAGGACTTCAAGCGGCTCACCACCTTCCTGCTGGGGGCGGACACCCGCCACTTCATGTACCGCGACTTCCAGTCGCGCAACGTGATGCTGAGGGACGGCGAGCCCTGGTTCATCGACTACCAGGGCGGGCGCCGCGGCGCGCTCCAGTACGACGTGGCCTCGCTGCTCTTCGACCCCAAGGCGGCGATCCCGGAGGCGCTGCGCGACAGGCTGCTGGAGCACTACCTGGACGCGCTGGAGAAGTACCTCCCGGTGGACCGCGAGCAGTTCCGGCAGCACTTCCGCGGCTACGTGTTCGTGCGGATCATGCAGGCCATGGGCGCGTACGGGTACCGCGGCTTCTTCGAGCGCAAGCCGCGCTTCCTGGCGAGCGTCCCCCAGGCCATCCGCAACGTGGAGCGGCTGCTGGAGACGGGCTTCCTCCCGGTGGAGCTCCCGGAGCTCCGCGCCGTGTTCGAGCGCATCGTCGCCTCGCGCACCCTGCGCAAGACGCCGGTGCAGGTGCCCCCGGGGCTGACGGTGCAGGTGGGGAGCTTCAGCTACAAGAACGGCTATCCCGAGGACGGCGGCGGCCACGGCGGCGGCTTCGTGTTCGACTGCCGGGCGCTGCACAACCCGGGGCGCTACGCCGAGTACGCCGGCCTGTGCGGGTGCGACGAGCCGGTGGTCAAGTTCCTGGAGGAGGTGCCGGAGGTGGAGGAGTTCTGGAAGCACGTCCGCGCCATCGTGGACAGCCAGGTGGACACCTACCTGACGCGCGGCTTCACCTCGCTCTCCGTCCACTTCGGGTGCACGGGGGGGCAGCACCGCTCGGTGTACTTCGCCGAGCGGCTGGCCAGGCACCTGGGGCGCAAGTTCCCGCAGGTGAACGTGGCGCTGGCGCCCGGGGTGGTGGGCGGGGGGCGGGCCGGCGTGGCGGTGGCGGCCGGGCCCGCCGGGGTGGAGAGCGGGGCGGCGGGCTGACGTGGACGCCATGCTCTTCGCGGCGGGGCTGGGGACGCGCCTGCGCCCCCTGACCGACCGCATTCCCAAGGCGCTGGTGGAGGTGGGCGGCGTCCCCATGCTGGAGCGGGTCGCGCTGCGGCTGATCGCCGCGGGGGCGGACCGCCTGGTGGTCAACGTCCACCACCACGCGGAGCAGGTGGAGCGCTTCGTGGCCGAGCGCGGCGGGTGGGGGGTGGAGGTGGTGGTCTCCCGCGAGGAGGGCGAGCCCTTCGAGACCGGCGGCGGGCTGCTCCACGCCGCGCCCCACCTGCGCCGCGACGCCCCCTTCTTCGCCCACAACGCGGACGTCGTCACCGACCTGCCGCTGGGCGAGATGTACGCCGCGCAGGGGGCGGGCGGCGCCCTGGCCGTCCTCGCGGTGATGGACCGTCCCACCTCGCGCAAGCTCCTCTTCGACGACCGCGGCCTGCTGGGGCGCACCGACGAGCGCAAGGGGCTGGACCTGCGCGCCCGCCCCGCCCAGGGCGAGGTGCGCGCCCTGGCCTTCGCCGGGGTGCACGTGATCTCGCCCGAGATCCTGCCGCGCATCACGGAGCGGGGCGTGTTCTCCATCCTGGACCCCTACCTCCGCCTGGCGGGGGAGGGCGAGACGATCCTGCCGTTCCGGGTGGACGATGCGCTGTGGCTGGACATCGGGCGGCCGGAGCAGCTGGAGGCCGCCAACCGCCGGCTCGCCGCCCTCGCCGCGGGGTCCTGACGCGCGGCGGGCCTGGAATGCTCCTTGCCTGACCGGGAGCCCTCGACAAAGGGTGGAAGCAACCGGCACAAGGGAGCGGACGGATGAAACGCAACGCGCTGCTCGCGCTCGCCCTGGCGGCGGCCGTGGGCGCCTGCACCATGGACGAGGACACCCCGGACCAGGGCCGGAACCCCGGCACCACCTCGCGGCAGGTGGACGCCACCGACATGGAGGCGATGAAGGGGATGGCCGAGGACAGCGGCGTCCCCGGCCAACCGTCGGCGTACGAGACCGCCACGCCCAACGCTCCCAGCGCCGTGCCGGACCTCCGCGGCGGGATGACCGTGGCCGGGCAGCTGATCCCGGTGAACCGCAGCGGGGTCAACGGCTCGCTCACCGTCTCCCAGATCCCGTCCGGGACGCTGGTGTCCGTGTCGCTCACCGACGCCCAGGCGAACACCGCCTACCGGGTGGCGATCAACCAGGGCCGCTGCGGGAGCACCGGGCGGGAGGTGGCGCCCGTGGGGAGCGGCCTGCAGGTGGGGAGCACCGGGAGCGGCGCGGTGACGGACACGCTCACCCTCCCCGCGGCCACGGTGATGAACGGCCAGCACGTGGTCACGGTCAACGGCGCCAACGCGGGCCCATCGACTCCCCCGGTGGCGTGCGCCGACATCCCGGCCAACCGTCCGAACCCGGAGTCGCCTTCCTGATCGTCTGATTTCTGCGGGCCGCTACGGAGCCCGGACGATACAGCCGTCCGGTCTCCTCCGCGGGCTCCGGGAGCCTCGCCAAACTGCCGGCGAGTCTCCCTCCGTCAAAGATCATACGGGTACGGCGGAACTGCGAACTGCTGAACGGCAAAAAGGCGCCCCCACCGGGATCTCCCGGTGGGGGCGCCTTTTCGCACTCACGCACTTTCGCACTCACGCACTGCCGTTTCAGCGTACTTCGTACTCCGTACTGCCGTTCCCTAGTGGTTCGGGAAGGGCGGCGGGGCGTACACCAGGCCGCTGGGGGAGACGTGCGGGCGGTCCTGCGTGCCCTCGTCCTCGCGGACCTCGCGCTGCGTCCAGCGGAAGTACACCACCGTGATCGCGATCCAGATGGTGAGCGCCCCGGGCACCCACATGATCACCCCGCCCAGGCGCTGGTCGTCCAGCGCCGAGAGGGGGTAGATGCGCGGCGCCTCCACGTACCAGGCGTACAGCTCGGCGTCGCTGAAGGTGATCAGCGCGGCCGTCACCATCATGGGGATCCCCAGCACGAACAGGTACATCATCTGGAGCGGCGGGGCGATGCGGGGGAGCTCCGGGAGCGGGCTCATCACCGGCCACCACATGATCGTCCCCGTCGCCATGATCATCAGGTGCATCGCCACGTGAACGTCGTGGTTGCGCATCATCAGGTCGTAGGGGCCGGGGAAGTGCCAGGCCAGGAAGATGACGTTGTTGAGCGCGAACGCCACCAGCGGCAGGGTGAGGAGCCGCGCCACCGTGCCGATCGCCTTCACGTTGATCGCGGGGCGCAGCAGCCAGTCCGGGAGGCCGTACAGCAGGAACGGCGGCATCACCAGGATCAGCACCAGGTGCTGCACCATGTGCGCGCTGAACAAGAAGAAGTCGCTCAGCTCGTGCAGCGGGCCCTGGAGCGCCAGGAACATGATCGCCATGGCGAACACGAAGCTCGCCACCTTCCGCGGGGGGACGGGGCGGGCTCCGGGGAAGCGGCGGCGCAGCGGCCCGATCAGCAGGAAGTAGGCGGCGAAGAGGAGGAGCCACCCGACCATGAAGTCCGAGTAGACCCTCCACTCCGTCCACGAGAACGTCTCCTGGTGCAGCAGGGAGATCGTCGAGAGAGACAGCATACCGCGAACCTCCGTGGGCGCCTGCTCAGGGACAGCAGATGTCGTGGCCCTGGTCGAGCAGCGCCGGCATCACGTGGAACAGCATCCACAGCCCGATGATCACGAGCGTCCCCAGCAGCGCCGGGAAGATGAAGATCCCCGTGAACACCTTGCTGTCGAACTTCAGGTGCATGTAGAACATCACCACCAGCACGAACTTCACCGCCGAGAGCACGCCGATGATCAGCGCCGCGGTGCCGGCGGCGTACACCTCGTTCACCTCCCCCAGGTAGCCGAACACCTCGAGCACCGTGAGGCCGATCAGCAGGGCGCCGATGTACAGGTAGAACTTGTTGCTGGGGTGCGTGTGCTGGTCGTGGATGACTTCACGCGTCTCGCTGGACATCGGCTCGCTCACTTGATGAGGTACACGAGGGGGAAGATCACGATCCAGATCACGTCCACGAAGTGCCAGTACAGGCCGGCGATCTCCACGTTCAGCGCCTTCTCCGGCGGCACCTTCCCGGCCCGGACCAGGAAGGCCAGCGTGATCAGGTAGATCACCCCCACGGTGACGTGCGCGCCGTGGAAGCCGGTGAGCAGGTAGAAGCTGGAGGCGAACAGGTTGGTGCCCAGCCCCAGCCCCACGTGCGCGAAGTGCGTGAACTCGTAGACCTGCGCGCCCAGGAAGAGCGAGCCCAGAAAGGCCGTGAGCAGGAGCCAGGTGAAGGCCTTGCTCCGCTCTCCGCGCTGGGTGTAGTTCAGCGCCAGCACCATGGCCACCGAGCTCATCAGCAGGATGAAGGTGCTGGCCGTGGTGAGCGGGATGTTGAGGATCCCCTCGACGGCCTTGCCGTCCACGATCCCGTCGTGCGGGTAGGGGCCGTTGATGCTCTTCCCCTTGTACGCCATGTAGGTCCCGATCAGGGACCCGAAGAGCAGGCACTCCGAGCCGATGAAGCCCCAGAAGGCCATCTTCCGGCTGTCCAGGCCGGTGCTGGTGTCGATGTGGGCCGGGTGCGCCGCGTGCCCCGCCATCGCGTGCGAGTGATCCATGAAAGTCGGCGATTCAGGTGTCGGGTGATGGAGGGCGGGCGGCGCCGTCCGGCGGTCCGCCCTCCGTCCCTCGTCTCTAGTGTCCGTGCCCGGGCTCGAACGCCCAGCGGTAGATCGAGTAGACCGTCAGCAGGAGCCCGGCCACCGAGCCGTACCACAGGTAGTACCAGGCGCTGCCGTCCGCGGCCTGCCGGAAGATCAGCATCCCGAAGGTGAGCGTGATCCCCAGCGCCAGCACCACCGGCCAGTACGACGGCGGCGGCAGGTGGATCCCCAGGTCGTGCGCGGACATCTTGCTCTCGTCGTCCGGGTACTCCAGGGTCGCCAGGCTGGCGCCGGCCAGCGTGACGTCCTCGGTGTCCTCGTCGCGGCGGCCGTGCGGGATCGCCGCCTCCTTGGTGGGGTCGCCCTCCCACAGCGGCATGCGCGAGCGGACCACCGGGAGCTCGCGGAAGTTGTACTCGGGCGGCGGGGAGGGGATGCTCCACTCCAGCGTCGCGGCGCCCCAGGGGTTGGGGCCGGCGATCTTCCCGCGCTTCCAGGCCGTGAACAGGTTGAACGCGAAGACCAGCGTCCCCACCCCGATCATGAACGAGCCCACCGTGGCGAGCATGTTCATCTCGTTGAAGCCCATGTTGTCGGCGTACGTGAAGATGCGGCGCGGCATCCCGTACAGCCCCAAGAAGTGCATGGGGAAGAAGGTGAGGTTCATCCCCACCAGCGTCAGCCAGAAGTGAACCTGGCCCAGCCTCTCGTCCAGCAGGCGCCCGAACACCTTGGGGTACCAGTAGTACATCCCCGCCCACAGCCCCACCACCGTGCCGCCGAAGAACACGTAGTGCAGGTGGGCCACCACGAAGTAGGTGTCCGTCTGCTGCAGGTCGGCCGGGGCCACGGAGTGCATCACCCCGGAGATCCCGCCGATGGTGAACATGCCGATGAAGGCCACCGCGAAGAGCATGGCCGTGGTGAAGCGGATGGCGCCGCCCCACATGGTCCCCAGCCAGTTGAAGATCTTGATCCCGGTGGGGATCGCGATCAGCATGGTGCCCAGCGCGAAGAAGGTGTCGGCGATGGGGCCCAGCCCCACGGCGAACATGTGGTGGCTCCACACGCCCCAGCCCAGCCAGCCGATCAGGATCCCCGAGAACACCATCACGTTGTAGCCGAAGAGCGGCTTGCGCGAGAAGGTGGGGAGCACCTCGGACACCATCCCCATGATGGGGAGGATGAGGATGTACACCTCGGGGTGGCCGAACATCCAGAACAGGTGCTGCCAGAGCAGCGGGTCGGCGCCGGCGCGGGCGGAGTCGTAGAACACCGTGCCGAAGAGCCGGTCGAACATCAGCTGCGTGGAGGCGATGGTGAACACCGCCAGCGCCGTGACGATCAGCACGTTGGTGACCAGCACCATCCACGTGAAGATCGGCATGCGCATGAGCCGCATCCCCGGCGCGCGCAGGTTGATGATGGTGACGATGAAGTTCAGCGACGCGATGATGGAGGACAGACCGATGATCTGCAGGCCGAGGACGTAGAAGTCCATGTTCAGCCCGGGGTTGTACGCCTCGGTCGTGACCGGCGGGTACGCGAACCACCCGCCGTTGGGCGCCTGCGACCCCATCCCCGGCACCAGCGCCAGCAGGAACGAGATGTTCAGGTAGATGCTGCCGAAGAAGAACACCCAGAACGACAGCGCGTTGAGCCGCGGGAAGGCCACGTCGCGTGCGCCGATCTGGAGCGGCACCAGGAAGTTGAAGAACGCCGCGGTGAGCGGCATCAGCGCCAGGAACACCATCGTCACCGCGTGCGTGGTGAACAGCTGGTTGTAGAACTCGGCGCTGATCAGGTCGTTGTTGGGGACGGCCAGCTGGGCGCGCACCAGCAGCGCCTCCAGGCCGCCGACCAGGAACCAGATGAACGAGACCACGCCGTACATGATCCCGATCCGCTTGTGGTCGACGGTGGTGACCCAGCTCCACAACCCCGTCGGTCCGTGGTGGGCGGCTACGTGGGGGGCGGTAGCCACCGTTGCAGTCGATGCCATTCCTACTCCATCGGTTTGCGGCGCGGCCCGCCGGCGTTCGCGGCGGTGCTCCCGGGCGCCTGATCACGAAACACGCGTCCCCGCCTGCTCGCGCGGGGCGCCGGGGTCACTGCAGGCTCTGCAGGTACGCGACGATGTACCCGATCTCCTCGTCCTTGAGGTTCTGGTTGGGCATCTTCGCCCCGGGCTTGATGGCCGGCGGGTTCCGGAGCCAGGCGGCGAGGTTCTCCGCGTTGTTCTCCAGGATGCCGGCGGCGAGGGTGCGGCGGCTCCCGAAGTGCGTCAGGTTGGGGCCGGTGCGCCCCACCATGGGGGTGCCCTTGATGATGTGGCATCCGGCGCAGGCGCCCTGCGTGACGAGCTGCTTGCCCAGCGCGATGGCGGAGTCCTGCGCCGTAACCGGCGTGACGTCGCGCGCGGGCTGGTACTCGTTCCGGAGCCACTCCCTGAAGTTCTCGGGAGTGTGGGCGATCAGCCGCATCTTCATCAGCGCGTGCGAATCGGCGCAGAACTCCGCGCACTGCCCCAGGTAGACGCCCGGCTCCTCGGGGGTGAAGACGATGGTGTTGATCTTGTTGTTGATCAGGTCGCGCTTGCCGCCCATCTGGGGGACCCAGAAGGAGTGCAGCACGTCGCCCGCGGTGAGGCGGAGCGCCACCGGCGTCCCCACCGGGACGTGGATCTCGTTGGCCGTGACCACCGTGTCGCGCCCGCCGTTGACCGGGTAGCGGAACTCCCACCACCACTGCCAGCCGATCACGTCCACCGTCAGCGCGTTGGGCGGGGGCGGCTGCTGGGTGGCGAAGATGGTCTGCACGGTGGGGACGGCGATGACCGCCAGGATCAGCGCGGGGATCAGCGTCCAGGCCAGCTCCAGGCGCGTGTTGCCGTGGGTCTGCTTGGGCTCGGGCATCCCGGGCCGGTACCGGAAGCGGAACAGGATGTAGCCGATCAGCGCGAACACGATCAGCCCCACCGCCACGCCGAGGTAGGTCGTCAGGTTCTGCAGGTCGATGACCCTCTCGGCGTACTGCGACTTGGGCGCGAAGATCGTCTGCGGGTACTTGGAGACGTCGCTCCCGTCGCACCCCGCCGCCAGGAGGAGCAGCGGGAGCGCCCACAGCGAACTGCGTCCCGGACGCGGGAGGGTGCGGCCGGGGGTCCCGGACGCCGGCAGCGAGCTGTCCCGCCGGGGCCAGAACGTGTTCACTCGTGACTTCATGGTGGTGGGTGTTCGGCGTTCAGATTGGCGCTCGGAAACGTGTGCACGGCGGCCGCCCCGCAAGAACCGGGCGGTCGCCCCGGAACCGGCGCATTATAGCCCGCGCCCTGGGGTGCCGCCAGACCCGGAAACGGAGTCCCGGCGGGCGCGAACCTGTGCCGGGAGGGTGGAATGTAGCGGGGGGTCGCCGCATCGTCTGTCGGGAGGCGCCCCACAGCGCCGTAGGGGTTTCCGTCTCCCGCGGCCTCCCCCATGTGGCGGGCTCCCGCGCCCGGGGAGCGCGGGTTACTGTTGAGGCATGTCGAGCGAGAGAGCGGTTCCGGGCCGGCGGCGGCGCTCCCCCGGGGAGGCGGGGCCCACCTGGGGGGAGCGGGCGCGCGCCATGCGCAACGTCCCCCCCTTCCTGCGGATGGTGTGGGCCACCCACCGCGGCTACGCGGCGGGGATCGCGGCGCTGCGCCTGCTGCGCGCCTTCGTCCCCCTGGCGACGCTGTGGGTGGGAAAGGCCATCGTGGACGCGGTGGTGGAGGCCACGCGCACCGGCGTCCCGGACTGGCGGCGCCTGGCCGAGCTGGTGCTGCTGGAGTTCGCCGTGGTGGCCCTCGGCGAGATGGCCGCGCGCACGGGGACGCTGCTGGAGTCGCTGCTGGGCGACCTGTTCTCCAACCGGATGAGCGTGCGCCTGATGGAGCACGCGGCCACGCTGGACCTGGAGCACTTCGAGGACCCCCGCTTCTACGACCGGCTGGAGCGCGCCCGCCGCCAGACGGTGGGGAGGATCGTGCTGCTCACCCAGGTCATGGGGCTGGCCCAGGACCTGGTGACCGTGCTCACCCTGGTGGGCGCCCTGTTCGCCTTCTCGCCGCTGCTCTTCGCCCTGCTGGTGCTGGCGGTGGTTCCCTCCTTCCTGGGGGAGACGCACTTCGCCGCGCTGGGGTACTCGCTCCTCTACCAGTGGACGCCGGAGCGGCGCAAGCTGGACTACTACCGCTACGTCGCGGCCTCCGACAAGACGGCCAAGGAGATCAAGCTCTTCGGCCTCTCCCCCTGGCTGATCCGCGAGTACGGCGAGCTCGCCGACCGCTTCTACGAGGCCAACCGCCGCCTGGCCATCCGCCGCAGCCTGGTGAGCACCGGGCTGTCGCTGGTCTCCACGCTGGGCTACTACGCGGCGTTCGGCACCATCGTGTACCGCACCGTGCTGGGCGCTCTCTCGCTGGGCGACCTGACGCTGCTGGCCGGCGCCTTCGCGCGCTCGCGCGACCTGGTGCAGCGCATGCTCCTGGCCACCAGCAGCCTGTACGAGCAGGCGCTGTACCTGGACGACATGTTCGTGTTCCTGGGACTGCAGCCGCGCATCGCCCGCCCGGAGCGGCCGCTCCCGGTGCCGGTGCCGGCACGCGAGGGGTTCGAGTTCAGGGACGTGTGGTTCCGCTACCCGGAGGCGAAGGGAGAGGGAACAGGGAATAGGGAACAGGGAACAGCCGGCGACGGCGACGGCCCGGCGGAGAGCGGCGCGGGGGAGGAGCTTCCGCCGGCGGAAGACCGCTCGTGGGTGCTGCGGGGGGTGTCGTTCAGGATCCGCCCGGGCGAGCGGGTGGCGCTGGTGGGGGAGAACGGGGCGGGGAAGACCACCATCACCAAGCTCCTCGTCCGCCTGTACGACCCCACCCGCGGCGAGGTGCTGCTGGACGGGCGGCCGCTCTCCGCCTATGACCCGGACGAGCTGCACCGGCAGGTGGGGGTGATCTTCCAGGACTTCGTGCGCTACGACATGCCCGCGGAGGAGAACATCGCCGTGGGCCGCATCTCGGCGCTGGACGGAGAACGGGAGGGCGTGGCGGCGCAGGTGGAGGACGCGGCCGGCCGCTCCCTGGCGGCGGACGTGATCGAGGGGCTGCCGGAGCGCTACCGGACCATGCTGGGGCGGCGCTTCGAGGGCGGGGTGGACCTGTCCGGCGGGCAGTGGCAGAAGGTGGCGCTGGGGCGCGCCTACATCCGCGACGCGCAGCTGCTGATCCTGGACGAGCCCACCGCGGCGCTGGACGCCCGCGCGGAGTACGAGGTGTTCAGGCGCTTCGCCGACCTCACCGAGGGGAAGATGGCGATCCTGATCTCGCACCGCTTCTCCACCGTGCGCATGGCGGACCGCATCGTGGTGCTGGAGCACGGCCGGGTGCTGGAGGAGGGGACGCACGAGGAGCTGCTGGCGCTGGACGGGCGCTACGCGGAGCTGTTCGGCCTGCAGGCGGCCGGGTACCGGTGACGGAGGTGCAGCCGGCGGGTGGCGGCGCCACCTTCGAGCGGGCGGGGCCGGAGCACGCGGAGCTGCTCCTGGAGATGATGCGCGAGTTCTACGCGCACGAGCGCCTGGCGTGGGACGAGGAGTGGGCGCGGCGCGGGCTGGGCGCGCTGCTCGGCGACGCGGCGCTGGGGGAGGCGTGGGTGGTGCGGCGCGGCGGCGCGGCGGCCGGGTACTTCGTGCTGACGGCGGGCTTCAGCCTGGAGTTCCGGGGGCGCTGCCTGCTGCTGGACGAGCTGTACGTGCGCGGGGAGCACCGGGGGAGCGGCGCCGGGCGGGAGGCGATGCGGGTGGCGGAGGAGGCGTGCCGGGCCAGGGGGGCGCACGCGCTGCGGCTGGAGGCGGACCGCGGGAATCCCCGCGTGCAGGCGTTCTACCGCGGGCTCGGGTTCCGGGACCACGGGCGCGACCTGCTGACCCGGTGGATCCCGCCGGCCGCGGAGGGGTGACCCGAAGAAAGACGGGGGGCGGGGCCGGCCAGGCCGCCCCCCCCCCCACACGGTCACCCCAGTAAACCGGAGCGTAACGGAAGGCCGCGACGGTGGCGGCGGTGGTGTTGAGCACCCGCGCGTTGTCCTCGTACGTGGTGGTCCCCATCGCCACGCCGCCGTAGGTCTTCAGCGGGCTGGACCAGTACTTGATGCGCGTGCAGTTGCTGCAGTTGTTGCCGTAGGCCATGATGGTGCGCCAGCTCTTGCTGGCCGGGATGAAGCCGTGGCCGTAGGCGTACGGCGAGGTGCTGCTGTCCACGTAGCGGTCGTGGCGGGCGCCCTGCAGGTGGCCGACCTCGTGGCCGAACGAGTAGTAGCCCGTGATGCAGCTGTAGTGCGCGGCGGCAAAGGCCGTGGTGGCGGTCGCCTTGATGGCGGCGGCCATCCCGCAGGCCTCACTGTCGTTCACGACCAGCACCACCACGTCGGCCGCGTAGGTGTTGCGCAGGGTGTGGACATTGTCCATGTACCCGTCGGTGGTGCCCCGCAGGCGGCTCACGTGGGTCGAGAAGCTGCTGCCGGCCTCATTGTAGCTGACCTGGGCGGTGTGCACCCGGTTCATGTTGATGTTGATCCCGCTGTTCACGTAGGACTGGTTGGTCTCGTCCACCGCGAGCTGGATCAGGCTGCCGATGTTGGAGGTGGCGGAGGCCGCGGAGGCCGTGTACACCACCAGCACGTTGATCGTGGTGAGGGCGGTGGTGCCGACGGTGCCATCGGTGGTGCCGGTGCCGGGCTTGCTCTTGACCGCGGCGTCGAGCGCGTCGCTCAGCGCGCCGGACGGGCTCTCGGCGGGGTGCTCGGAGGGGTAGCCGTGCTGGTCGATCCGGGACACGGCGTGCAGCCCGTTCCCCAGCGGCTCGATGCTGTACTGGGCGTTCCCCACCGTCACGGTGGCGGTCACGCCGCCGTCCGCGAGCACCATCTGCACCCACCCCTCGGCGCCGCGCAGCGGGCCGGACCACGACACGTCGCTGGCCGAGCGCTCGGAGCGGTTCTGCCCCACCGCGATCACCTGCACCCCCGGGGCCAGCCCGAGGCGCACGACGGCGCCCTTCTGGAGCGCCTGCCCGGGCGCGCTGGCGATGCGCGCCAGGTGCACCTCGGCGGTGCTGGAGCGGCCGCGGATGGTGGCGAGCAGGTCGCGCTGCGAGTTGTTGAGCGCCGGCTCGGGGACCACCGAGAGGAAGTTCTCCTGGCTGGAGGCGGCGCTCATGGAGGGAGAGGCCGGGGGGGTGAGGTTGTCGTCCGCCTGGCAGGCGGCCAGACCGAGGGATGCTGCCAGGGCGAGCGCGATCCGTGCCTTCATGGTACGACCTCCAGACGGGGAAGGGTGGGGTGGGGAAGCCGGCGCATAAGTCCCGACAGGATGCGCGCGAGGTGGGAAAAAGTCAAGGACTTCGTGTAGTCGAACACGGAAGGCCGGCGGCGGCCGGCGTGGGGAATCTCCCGATGAACGGACGATCGTTCGACGGCGCCGCACCATGCGTGCGGACGGACCGTGCCGAGGATCGTCTGCGGGTGTCGGGAGGAGCGTGTCGCTGGGAGAGCCCGGGGAGGGAGTGGCCGGACGCGAGCGTCCGACTTCCCCGGGGACCTGCACCTGCGCGAAGGGCCTGTCTAGCTGGCCCTGTCGCAATCTGCGTCCCCGGAGGGGCGTACGCAAGGATCTTGTTTTCTGCTCACCGCCGCTCCACCCGCGCCAGGATGGGGGCGCCGGGGCGGAGGGTGAAGGTGGCGTCCGGCGGCACCTCGCGCCCCGAGACGGGAGCCAGGCGGAAGCGCCGGGCCAGCGTCGCCAGGACCACCTGCGCCTCCATCAGCGCGAAGTGGGTGCCGATGCACTGCCGCGCCCCCGCCCCGAACGGGTAGTAGGAGAAGGGGACGATCCCGCCTTCCCCGCCGTCCAGGAAGCGCTCCGGCCGGAAGCGCTCGGGCTCCGCCCACAGGTCCGGCCGGCGGTGCGTCACCCAGGCGCACACCACCAGCAGCGAGCCGGCGGGGATGCGGAAGCCGCCCACCACGTCGTCGGCCGCGGCCTCGCGCGGCAGGGCCCAGGCGGGTGGGTACAGCCGCAGCGCCTCGTCGAACACGGCGCGCGTCCAGCGCAGCCGCGGCAGGTCGTCCGCCTCCGGCGCCCGTCCGCCCAGCACCTCGTCGGCCTCGGCCTGGAGGCGGAGCAGGGCCTCCGGGTGGTGCATCAGCAGGTGCCAGCTCCACCCCAGCGCCGCGGCGGTGGTCTCGTGGCCGGCCAGCACCAGGGTGAGCGCCTCGTCGCGCACCTGCCGCTCGCTCATGCGCTCGCCGGTGTCCGCGTCGCGCGCCTCCAGCAGCATCCCCAGCAGGTCGCCGCCCGCGCCCCCGCTGCCGCCGCGCTCCCGGATCATCCCGTACACCAGCTCGTCCAGCACGGCGAGGGCCCGCCGGAAGCGGCGGTTGCGCGGGGTGGGGACCCACTCGGGGAGCGTCACCGGCAGGTTGAGCCGCCGGTTGAGGTGGGCCAGCACCCGCTCCACCGCCGCCCGGGTCCGCTCCGCGCCCGCGGCGATGTCGGTGGAGAAGAGCGTGGTCCCCACCACGCGCAGGGTGGTGCGCAGCATCTCGGCGCCCACGTCCACCGGCGCGCCCCCGCGGGCGGCCGCGTCCCACCGCGCGGCCGCCGCCTCCGCCGCGTCGGCCATCTGCCGCACGAAGGCGCCCAGCCGCGCCCGGTGGAAGGCCGGCTGCATCAGCCGGCGCTGCCGCAGCCACGACTCCCCCTCGTTGGCCAGCAGCCCCCGCCCGATCACCGCCCGCACGGGCCCTGTGAAGCGCCCCGGCTTGCGGTAGCTGCGCTGGCTGCCGCGCAGCACGTGCTCCACATGGTCCGGGTGCGACACCAGGAACCAGCGCAGCCCCGGCGCCCCCCGGAAGCGGACCACGTCCCCCAGCTCCCGCTGCGCGCGGGGATAGAAGCCGAGCGGGTCGCGGAGCGCCTCCGGCCCGGAGCCGAGCAGGAGGCCGCCGGGGAGCCGGGGCGGGAGCGGGGGAACAGTCATGCCCGCCGCGGACGCGCAAGCGGCGGGCCGGCCCCGGTTGCCCCCCGGCGCCGCCCCCGCCATGATTCGCCGGGCCGGCGCCGGCCCACGCCCCGGAACTGCACGCCGCGGTCGATGGGCCGCCGCGGACGCCAGCACCAGCCCCGCGTGAGGGATGTCGGCCCGAAGGGGCGAGACCCGGCGGGGCAGTTTCCGCCGGGGCTCGACTCCGTTACGCACAGTCGTATCGTGCGTTACGGAGCCGCAGCCCGACCCGAGCGACAGCGAGGGGCACGCCCACACCCGCAGTTCAAGAAAGCCGTCCATGAGCGAAGCACTCGGCACCCTCCTCCCCCGACTCGTCATTCCCCCGCCGGGTCCGCGCTCCCGCGCCCTGGCAACGGAGCTGGCGAAGTGGGAGTCGCCCAACGTCACCTACCTGGCCGACGACTTCCCGGTGTTCTGGGAGGCGGCCCGCGGCGCCAACGTGCGCGACGTGGACGGCAACGTGTACGTGGACCTCACCGCCGCCTTCGCCGTCGCCGGGATCGGGCACGCGCACCCGCGGGTGGTGGAGGCCGTGCAGCGCCAGGCCGCCACGCTGCTGCACGGCATGGGCGACGTACACCCGCCCGCGGTCAAGGTGGAGCTGCTGCGGGCGCTGGCGGACGCGGCCCCCGGCGGCCTGACCCGCAGCGTGCTCGCCAGCTCCGGCGCGGAGGCGGTGGAGGCCGCGCTCAAGACCGCGGTGATGGCCACGGGGAAGCCGCGCGTGCTCGCCTTCCACGGCGGCTACCACGGGCTCACCTACCGGGCGCTCTCCGTGTCCGGGCGGGAGGACTTCCGCGCGCCGTTCTCGGCGCAGCTGGGCGCGAGCGCGGTGTTCGTCCCCTTCCCCTACCCGTACCGCTCGCCGTTCGGGCGCGACCCGGAGGAGGTGTGCGCGGCCACGCTGCGCCTGATCGAGCACACCCTGGACACCCCCGGCTCCGCCTCCGAGGGGATCGGCGCGGTCCTGGTGGAGCCCATCCAGGCGCGCGGCGGCGACGTGGTGCCGCCGGACGGCTTCCTCCCCGGGCTGCGCCGCATCTGCGACGAGCGCGGGCTGCTGCTGGTGCTGGACGAGGTCTACACCGGCTTCGGGAGGACGGGGCGCTGGTTCGCCTGCGAGCACCAGGGCGTGGTGCCGGACGTGATGGTGGTGGGGAAGGGGCTCACCGGCGGCTTCCCCTTCGCGGCGTGCATCGGCACGGACGCGGTGATGGAGCACTGGCCGCGCTCCCGGGGCGAGGCGATCCACACCTCCACCTTCCTGGGCCACCCGGTGGGGTGCGCCGCGGCGCTCGCCTCCATGGCGGCGCTGCGCGAGGAGCGGCTGGTGGAGCGCTCGGCGCAGCTGGGCGCGCGGATGCTGGCGCGCCTGGAGGAGATGGCCGCGGACCACCCGCGCGTGGGCGAGGTGCGCGGGCGGGGCACGATGATCGGGGTGGAGATGGTGCGCGACCGCACGACGCGCGAGCCGGCGCCGGAGCTGGCGGGGAGGCTGATGACGGAGGGGCTGCGCCGCGGGCTGATCCTGCTGGGCGGGGGGATCCACGGCAGCGTGCTCTCGCTGTCGCCGCCCTTCGTGCTCACCGACGAGCAGGCCGACGCGGCGCTGGGGACCCTTGGGGAGATCCTGGCGGAGATCCCGTAGCCGGCGGTGTGGCCGGAACGGCGGAGGGGCGGCCACCCGCGCGGGGGGCCGCCCCTCGATCCGTCCGCCGGACGGCGGCTACTGCTTGGGCCGGCCCGCCTGCGCCTGGGTCGCCTGGGCGAGCTTGCCCTGGAGCTCCTGGCCGCGGGACACCAGCGCCATGGTCTGCGGC
>JBFMFL010000148.1:0-16448 GCA_040752145.1 Gemmatimonadota bacterium | reverse complement strand
TCCACCTCCCCCGGCTCGATGCGGAAGCCGCGGATCTTGGCCTGCTGGTCCACCCGCCCCAGGAACTCGATCTCCCCCGCCGCCGTCCACCGCACCCGGTCCCCCGTGCGGTACAGCCGCGCCCCGGCCGCGCCCCCGAACGGGTCCGGCACGAACTTCTCCGCCGTCGTCCCCGGCTCCCCCAGGTAGCCCCGCGCCGGCGCCAGCCCGCCCACGTGCAGCTCGCCCGGAACCCCCGCCGGCAGCGCCTCGCCCCCGGCGTCCAGCACGTACAGCGTGGTGTTGCCCAGCGGCCCCCCGATCGGCACCGTCGCCGCCTCCGGCGCCACCTCCCTCACCCGCTGCCAGCTCGCGTAGGTGGTCGTTTCCGTGGGGCCGTACACGTGCAGCAGCCGCCCGGGCGCGCCGCTCTCCAGCACCCGGCGCACGCTGGCCGGGTCCACCGCCTCGCCCCCGAAGAGCAGGTGCCGCAGCGTGCCGAAGCCGCCCGGCTCCTCGTGCGCCACGCGGTTGAACAGCGCCGTGGTCACGAACAGCGCCGTGACCTCCCGCTCGCGCAGCTCGGCCGCGAGCGCCGCCGGGGAGAGCGTGGTCTCGCGCTCGACGACGGCCAGCGAGCCGCCGTTGAGCAGCGCGCCCCAGACCTCGAAGGTCGCCGCGTCGAAGGCCAGGTTGGAGGCGTGCGCGATGCGCTCCCCCGGGCCGAAGGGCAGGTAGTTGGTGTTCCTGACCAGGCGCACCACCGAGGCGTGCGCCACGGCCACGCCCTTGGGCCGGCCGGTGGAGCCCGAGGTGTAGATGACGTACGCCAGCTGCGCCGGATCGGACGGCACTTCCGGGGCGCCCTCCGGCATCTCCGCCAGCGCGGCGGCGGTCTCCGGTGCGTCCAGCCACAGGGGCTCGACGGAGTCGGGGAGGTGCGCGCCGGCGGCGGCATCCGTCAGCACCAGGCGGACGCCGGCGTCGGCGAAGACCTCGCGCAGGCGCCCGGCGGGGTCGGAGGGTGCGACGGGCACGTAGGCGCCGCCGGCCTTGAGCACGGCCAGCATGGCGAGCACGGCGGAGGTGCCGCGCTCCAGGCAGACGCCCACGCGGACCTCCGGGCCCACGCCGCGGCTCGCGAGCAGGTGCGCGAGGCGGTCTGCGCGGCGCTCCAGCTCGGCGTAGCCGACGGTCTCGCCGCGGAAGAGGACGGCGGGCGCGTCGGGCGCGGCGGCGGCCTGCTCCGCGAACAGCTCGTGGACGCAGGCGCACGGCAGCTCGGCCGCGGTGTCGTTCCAGGCCTCCAGCACCTGCACGCGCTCGGCGCCGCGCAGCAGCGACAGCCGGGAGAGGCGGCGCGCCGGGTCGGCGGCCATCGTCTCCAGCACGGCCTCCAGGTGTCCGGCCATGCGCGCGACGGTCTCCGCGTCGAACAGCGCCGGACGGTAGACGATCGCCCCGCCCAGCGCCTCCCCGTCGTCGAGCATGGCCAGGAACAGGTCGAACTTGGCGATGCGCTCCTCCGCGCCGAAGGGCTCCGGCGCGAGCCCGCCCAGCGACAGCCGCTCGCGCGCGTCGCTCCGGTCCAGCGCGAACGCGACCTGGAAGACGGGGAGGTGGAGGAGGCTGCGCTGCACGCCCAGCTCCTCCACCAGGCGCTCGAAGGGGAGCTCCTGGTGGTCGTACGCCCCCAGCGCCGTCTCCCGGGTGCGCCCCAGCAGCTCGCTCCAGGTGGGGTCGGCGGCCAGGTCGCCGCGCAGGACGAGCATGTTGACGAAGAAGCCGATCAGCCCCTCCACCTCCGGGCGGATGCGCCCGGCGATGGGGCTCCCCACGACCACGTCCTCCTGCCCCGAGTACCGGGAGAGCAGCGCCTGCCAGCCGGCCAGCAGCGCCATGAACGGCGTCGCCCCCTCGCGCCGCGAGAGCGCCCGCAGGGCCTGCGACAGCTCCGGGGAGAGCCGCAGGCGGTGGCTCGCGGCGAGCGGGCTCTGCCCGGGGCGGCGCGGCCGGTCGAGCGGGATCTCCAGCAGCGGCGGAGCGCCGGCCAGCTTCTCCTTCCAGTAGCCGACCTGCGTCTCCAGGACTTCGCCGCTGAGCCGGTCGCGCTGCCAGACGGCGAAGTCGGCGTACTGCACCGGCAGCTCCGGCAGCTCCGGCAGCCGCGGCGTCTCGCCCCGGCTGAAGGCGGCGTAGAGGGCGCTGACCTCGCGGGTCAGCACGTCCATGCTCCAGCCGTCGGTGACCACGTGGTGCAGGGTGAGGCACAGCACGTGGTCGTCGTCGGCAAGGCGCAGCAGCGCGCAGCGCAGCAGCGGCCCCGTCTCCAGGTCGAAGGGGCGCAGCGCCTCCTCGGCGGCAAGTCGCTCGGCCTGGGCCTCCGCGTCCGGCGCGCCGCGCAGGTCGCGGACCGGGAGCGCCGCGGGAGCGGGCGGGTGGACGACCTGCACGGGCCCGTCGCCGCCCTCGGCGAACGTGGTGCGCAGCGTCTCGTGCCGCCGCACCAGCGCGTCCAGGCTGGCCCGCAGCGCGTCCGCGTCAAGGGCTCCGCGCAGGCGCAGCGCCGTGGCCATGTTGTAGGCGGCGCTCCCGGGCTCCAGGCGGTCCACCAGCCAGAGCCGCTGCTGCGCGAACGACAGCGGCAGCGGTGCGTCGCGCGGCACCCGCCCGATGGGCGGCGCGGCCACGCCGCCGGCGCCGCGCAGGGCCTCGATGCGCCCGGCCAGCGCCGCCACCGTGGGCGCCTCGAACAGCGCCCGCATCGGCAGCTCCACGCCGAACGCCTCGTGAACGTACGAGACGACGAGCGTGGCGAGCAGCGAGTGGCCGCCCAGCTCGAAGAAGCTCTCCTCCACCCCCACCCGCTCCAGCCCCAGCGCCTCCGCCCAGATCCCCGCCAGCACCTCCTCGGCCGGGGTGCGCGGCGCCACGTACTCCCCTTCGTCCGTGCGCTCCGGCGAGGGGAGCGCACGCCGGTCCACCTTGCCGTTGGCCGTCAGCGGAATGCTCTCCAGCACCACGAACGCACCCGGCACCATGTACTCCGGCAGCAGCGCGCCCAGCGCCTCCCGCAGCCCGGCCACGCCCGCTCCGCCCTCCTCCGCCGGCACCACGTACGCCACCAGCCGCTTCTCCCCCGGCGCGTCCTCCCGCACCACCACCACGGCCTCCCGCACCTGCGGCAGCCCCGCCAGCGCCGCCTCGACCTCTCCCGGCTCGATCCGGAACCCCCGGATCTTGACCTGCTGGTCCATCCGCCCCAGGTACTCCAGCTCCCCCCCGGCCAGCCACCTCACCCGGTCCCCCGTCCGGTACAGCCGCGCCCCCGGCTCGCCGGAGAACGCGTCGGGCACGAAGCGCTCCGCCGTCAGTTCCGCGCGCCCCAGGTAGCCCCGCGCCACGCCGCCGCCGCCCACGTACAGCTCCCCCGGCACGCCGGTCGGCACCGGGCTCCCCCGCCGGTCCAGCACCCGCACCCCCAGGTCCGGGATCGGCACCCCGATCGGGCTGGCCGCCCCCGCCTCCACGTCCGCGCGCCCGACCGGGCGATACGTCACGTGCACGGTGGTCTCGGTGATCCCGTACATGTTCACCAGGCGCGGCCGCTCCTCCCCGTGCCGCTCCATCCACCCCCCCAGCGTGCGCGGCTCCAGCGCCTCCCCGCCGAAGACCACCCAGCGCAGCGCCAGCTCGGCGGAGTCGCCGCGGGCTTCGTCGGCCGCGGCCAGCTGCCGGAAGGCGGAGGGCGTCTGGTTGAGCACCGTCACCCGCTCGCGCGCCAGCAGGGCACGGAACGCCTCCGGGTCGCGGCTCGTTTCCCAGGGCACCACCACCAGGCGCCCGCCGTGCAGCAGCGCGCCCCAGATCTCCCAGACGGAGAAGTCGAAGGCGTAGGAGTGGAACAGCGTCCACACGTCCTCCGCCCCGAAGCCGAACCACTCCTGCGTGGCCTCGAACAGGCGCAGGACGTTGGCGTGCGTGACGACGACGCCCTTGGGCCTGCCCGTCGAGCCGGAGGTGTAGATCACGTACGCCGCGTTGTCCGGGCTCATCTCCGCCGCGGGCGGTGCGTCCTCGTCCGCGGACGCGTCCGACAGCAGCTCTTCCAGCGCGAACACCGCGACGCCCGTCGCGGGGAGCGTCGGCTCCAGCGCCTCCTGCACGAGCACGGCGGCGCAGCCGGAGTCCTCCAGCAGGTAGGCGATGCGCTCGGCGGGGTAGGCGGGGTCCACGGGGACGTAGACGCCGCCCGCGCCCAGGATGCCCAGGATCCCCACGACCAGCTCCGGGGAGCGCTCGGCGCACAGGGCGACCCGCGTCTCGGGGCCGACGCCGCGACGGCGCAGGTGGCGCGCCAGCCGGTCCGCCCGGGCCTGGAGCTGCGCGTAGGTGAGCGGCCGGCCCTCGAAGGCCACGGCCGCCGCATGGGGCGTGCGCGCGGCCTGCTCCGCGAACCGCTCGTGCAGGCAGAGCCGGGGGTGCAGGGCGCGGGAGGCGCTCCAGGCGTGCAGCACCCCGGCGCGCTCGTCGCCGCGCAGCAGCTCCAGCTCCGAGAGGCGCCGCCCGGGCTCGGCCGCCATGGTCTCCAGGACGGTCTCCAGGTGCCCGACCATCCGCGCGATCGTGTCCGCCTCGAACCGCCCCGCCCGGTAGGACAGCGTGCCCTGCACGGCGTCGGCGGTCTCGTAGAAGCTCAGCTCCAGGTCGAACTTGGAGACCGCGGCTCCCGCCTCGAACGGCTCCACCGCGAGCGCGCCGAGCGTGAGCCCGGCTCCGGCCGCGGCGGACTCCAGGCGGCAGATCACCTGGAAGATGGGCGTGTGCGCGAGGCTCCGCTCCACCGCCAGCTCCTCCACCAGCCGCTCGAACGGGACCTCCTGGTGGCCGTACGCCCCCAGCGCCGCCTCGCGGACCCGGCCCACCAGCTCCGCCCAGGTGGGATCTCCCGACAGGTCGGCGCGCAGCGCCAGCATGTTGACGAAGAAGCCGATCATCCCCTCCGTCTCCTTCCTGCCGCGCCCGGCCACCGGGCTCCCCACCACCACGTCGTCCTGCCCGGAATACGTGGCGAGCAGCGCCTGCCAGCCGGCGAGCAGCGTCATGAACAGCGTCGCTCCCTCGCGCCGGCCCAGCTCCCGCAGCCCCTCGACCACCCGGTCCGGGAGCGCGAAGGAATGCAGGGCCGCCCGCGGGCTGGGGTCGGGGACGCGCGGCCCGTCCGCGGGGAGCTCGAGCAGCGGCGGCGCCCCGGCCAGCTTCTCGCGCCAGAAGCGGACCTGCTCCTCCAGGGCCGGGCCGCTCAGCCGCGCCCGCTGCCAGAGGGCGAAGTCGGCGTACTGCACCGGCAGCTCCGGCAGCCGCGGCTCCTCGCCCGCGCCGAAGGCGGCGTACAGGGCCGAGACCTCGCGGGTCAGAACGGCCCGGCTCCAGCCGTCGCTGACGATGTGGTGCATCGTGAAGCAGAGCACGTGCTCTGCGTCGGCGAGGCGCAGCAGGGTGCAGCGCAGCAGCGGCCCGCGCGCCAGGTCGAAGGGCCGCAGCGCCTCCTCGGCCGCCAGGCGCGTCGCCGCCGCCTCGCGCTCGGCTTCCGGCAGGTCGCGCAGGTCCAGCTCCACGAGCGCGACGGGAGCGGGAGCGTGGACGACCTGCACCGGCCCGTCCTCGCCCTCGGCGAACGTGGTGCGCAGCGACTCGTGCCGCGCCACCAGCGCGTCCAGGCTCGCCCGCAGCGCCGCCGAGTCCAGCTCGCCGCGCAGGCGCAGCGCGTACGGGAGGTTGTAGGCGGCGCTCCCCGGCTCCAGCCGGTCCACCACCCACAGCCGCTGCTGCGCGAAGGACAGCGGCCACGGCCCCGGGAGGCTCCGGCGCGGGACCGTGTCCTGGTCCTCGGCGCTTCTCCTCTCCCGCAGGAGGTCCTTGAGGAGGGACCGCCTGTCCGACTGGGAGAGCTTCCCGATGAGCTCCGCCGCTCCGCCCGCTGGATTCTGGTTCATGGATGGCCGTGTTCGAAAGTGTAGCCGTGGCACCGCATTCCTACTCCCCCCCCTCCGGGCTGCCCACCAGGTCCGGGCGGCTCAGCCGCTCCACCAGCTCCGTGGCGTCCAGCGTCACGATGAACAGCTCCTCCACCCGGCTGGCCAGCGCGGCGAGCGTGGGCGCCTCGAAGAGCGCCCGCAGCGGCAGGTTGATCTTGAGCTCCTGGCGGAGCCGCGCGACGACCTGGGTGGCCAGCAGCGAGTGCCCGCCCAGCTCGAAGAAGTTGTCGTGGATCCCCACGCGCACGGGCGCCCCGTCGCGGCCCCCGCCCAGCACCTCGAGCCAGATCTCGCAGAGCAGCTCCTCCATCTCCGTGGTCGGGGGCTCGTACTCCGCCCCGCGCCCGAGCTGCGGCACGGGGAGCGCGCGCCGGTCGATCTTGCCGTTGGCGTTGGTCGGGAGCTTCTCCATCCCCACGAACACCCCCGGCACCATGTAGTCCGGGAGGCGCTCGGCCAGGTGCGCCCGCAGCTCCGGCGGCGCGATCCCCGCGCCCGCGTCGGCGGCCACGTAGGCGACCAGGAGCTGCTGTCCTGGCACGTCCTCGCGCAGCAGCACCACGGCCGCCTTGACCTGCGGGTAGCCGCGCAGCACGGCCTCGATCTCCCCCAGCTCCACCCGGTAGCCGCGCACCTTGACCTGGAAGTCGCGCCGCCCCAGGAACTCGATCTCGCCGTCCGCCCGCCTGCGCCCCACGTCCCCCGTGCGGTACAGGCGCGCGCCGGCCACCCCGCGGTGCGGGTCCGGGAGGAAGCGCTCGGCCGTCAGGTCGGGGCGGTTCAGGTAGCCGCGCACCACCCCCACCCCGCCGATGTACAGCTCCCCGGGCACGCCGAGGGGCGCCGGCTCCAGCTGCGCGTCCAGCACGTACAGCTGCGTGTTCGCCATGGGGTGCCCCACCGGCGGATCGCCTCCCTCGGCCGTGTAGGCGGTGGCGGCCGTGCGGACGCTCGTTTCCGTGGCCCCGTAGCCGGCGAAGAAGCGGCGCCCCTCGCCCCAGCGCCTCACCTGCTCCACCGGCAGCACCTCGCCGCCGGTGCCGATGGACTTGAGCTCCGGAAGCGGCTCGACCGGGGTGACCGCCAGCGCCGAGGGCATGGTCTTGAAGTGGGTGATGCGCTCCTCGCGCAGCGTGCGCACCAGGTTCTCGCCCGGCATCACCGCCTCGCGGCTGGCCTCCACCAGCTCCGCCCCGTTGCAGAGGGCCACGAAGATGTCGGCCACCGAGGAGTCGAAGTGCAGCGGCGCGAAGGCCAGGCTGCGGTCGCCGGGCCCGACGCCGTAGATGCGGCCCAGCTCCAGAAAGGTGTTGCCCACGCTGCGGTGCTCCACCAGCACGCCCTTGGGGCGGCCCGTTGAGCCGGAGGTGTAGATGACGTACGCCAGGTTGCGGGGCTCGACGCCGGTCTCCGGCGCCTCCGCGCTCTCCCGCGCGATCGCCCCGGCCTCCGCGTCCACCCGGAGCAGCGGGACGCCGCAGTCCTCCAGCCGCCCGGCCAGCGCGGTCTGGGTCAGCAGCAGGACGGGGGCGGCGTCGCCGAGCATGTAGGCGCGGCGCTCGGGGGGGAGCTCCGGGTCCAGCGGCACGTAGGCTCCGCCGGCCAGGAGCACGCCCAGCACCGAGACGACCATCTCCAGCGCCGGCTCCATGCAGATGCCCACCCGCACCTCGGGGCCGACGCCCTCGCGGCGCAGCCGGTTGGCCAGCCGCGAGGCGCGCGCGTACAGCTCCGCGTAGGACAGGGAGCGCCCCTCGAAGCGCAGCGCCGGCGCCCCGGGGGTGCGCTGGAGCTGGGCGTGTACCAGCTCGTGGATGCACAGCTCGCCGGTGTAGCCGGTGTCGGCGCCGTTCCAGGCGTGCAGCAGGTGGGCGCGCTCGGGGCCGCGCAGCAGCGAGGTCTCGGAAAGCCGCCGCGCCGGGTCGGCCGCCATGCCCTCCAGCAGCGTCTCCAGGTGCGCGGCCATGCGCGCGGCGGTCTCCGCCCCGTACAGTCCCGTGCGGTACAGGAGGCTCCCGGCGATCCCGTCCTCGCCGTCCCACAGGTTCAGGTTCAGGTCGAACTTGGTGGATTCCGAGCCGCCGCCGAAGGGCTCCAGCGCCACCTCGCCCAGCTCCAGGCGCCCGCCCGGGCCGCCCGCGCGGTTCAGCCCGAACACCACCTGGAAGACGGGCGAGTGCACCAGGCTCCGCTCCACCTCCAGCTCGTCCACCAGGCGCTCGAAGGGGAGCTCCTGGTGCGCGTATGCGCCCAGCGCCCTCTCCCGCACCCGCCCCAGCAGCCCGCTCCAGGTGGGGTCGCCCGAGAGGTCGGCTCGCAGGGCGAGCATGTTGACGAAGAAGCCGATCAGCCCCTCCGTCTCCTGCCGGGTGCGCCCGGCGACGGCGCTGCCCACCACCAGGTCCTCCTGCCCCGAGTACCGCGACAGCAGGGCCTGCCAGCCGGCGAGGATCGTCATGAACAGCGTGGCCCCCTCGCGCCGCGAGAGCGCCCGCAGCCCCTCCGAGACCGCCGCCGGGAGCCGGAGGACGTGGGCCTCGCCGCGCGAGCCGAGCCCCGCGGAGCGCGGCCGGTCGGTGGGCACCTCCAGCAGGGCGGGGGCGCCGCCCAGCGTCTCCTTCCAGTAGCGGATCTGCTCGTCGAGGACCGCTCCGCTGAGCCAGCCGCGCTGCCATACGGCGAAGTCGGCGTACTGCACCGGCAGCTCGGGGAGCCGCGGCTCCTCGCCCCGGCTGAGCGCGGCGTACAGGGCGGTGACCTCTCGCACCAGCACGTCCATGCTCCAGCCGTCGGTGACCACGTGGTGCATGGTGAACGAGAGCACGTGGTCGGTGCCGCCCAGGACCAGGAGCGCGCACCGCAGCAGCGGTCCCGTCTCCAGGTCGAACGGGCGCAGCGCTTCCGCGCGGACCAGGCGCTGCGCGTGGCGCTGCCGCGCGCCGGCGGGGAGCCGGCTCAGGTCCACGACCGGGAGCGGCACGGGTGCCGCGTCGTGGACCACCTGCACGGGCTCGCCGGTGCCCGCGGCGTGCTCCTCGAACACCGTGCGCAGCGTCTCGTGCCGGCCCACCAGCGCGTCCAGGCTGGCCCGCAGCGCCGCCACGTCCAGCGTGCCCCGCAGCCGCAGGGCGAAGGGCATGTTGTAGGCGGCGGTCCCCGGCTCCAGCCGGTCCACCACCCACAGCCGCTGCTGCGCGAACGACAGCGGCAGCGGCCCCGTCCGCGGCACCCGCCCGATGGGCGGGGCGACCGCGGCGTCGGCCCCCCGCAGCGCGTCCACGCGCTCCGCCAGCGCGGCGAGCGTGGGCGCCTCGAAGAGCGCCCGCAGCGGCACCTCCACCCCCAGCGCCTGCCGCGCGCGGGAGACCACCTGGGTGGCCAGGAGGGAGTGCCCGCCCAGCTCGAAGAAGTTGTCCTCCGTCCCCACCCGGTCCAGCCCCAGCGTCTCCGCCCAGATCCCGCTCAGCACCTCTTCCGTGGCCGTCCGCGGGGCCCGGTACGCACCGTCCGCCGCCGCGGCCTCCGGCGCGGGGAGGGCCCGGCGGTCCACCTTGCCGTTGGGGGTGAGGGGGAGCGCGTCCAGCGCCACCAGCGATCCCGGCACCATGTGCTCGGGGAGCCGCTCCCGCAGCCAGGCGCGCAGCTCCGGGAGGAGCCACTGCCCCCGCCGGCTCGCCAGGGGGTCGCTGGCGTAGGCGCTCCAGGGGAGGGGGGACGCCGGCGCCTCCCGGAGCGCCGCCGCCGAGCCGTCGCGGGACAGGAGCACGTCGAACTCGCCGGGGGCGCCGCGCGCCGCCCAGCGGGCGACGGCGCGGTACCCGCGGCTCTCCGCCAGCGCCCGGAAGTCGTCCGGGTCCAGGGAGCGCGACTCCCGCTCCTCCGCCTGGGCCCGCAGCTCGTCGATGGTGCCCGCGTCGGCGGCGAGCGCCTCCAGCACGGCCACGGCCCCCGCCACGCGGAGGTTGGGCACCCGCTCGACCAGGAGCGCGTCCGGCGACTCCTCGTCCAGGACGCGGGCCACGGCCTCCAGGGCGCCCAGCTCGTCCCAGCGCCGCCGGGCGGGGGCGGCCGCGGGCGCGTCCGCCTCCACGCGCAGCAGCACGTCGTAGCGGAAGCGGGTCATCTCGTTGGCGTGGCGCCCGCCCTTGAGCCGCACCTCCACGGCGGAGACGCGCGGCAGCCGCCGCGGGAGCGCCCGGAAGAGCTCCGGGTCCAGCAGCAGCTCCTTCTCGCGCAGCACCCGCCGCCGGACGCGGTCGCGGAGCGCCGGGGCGGACAGGCCGCCCGGCGCCTGCGCCAGCTCCACCGAGGCGTGGAACGCCTCCAGCAGCGGCAGGCTCCGCACGTCGCCCACCCACAGCGTCCCGCCGGGGGCCAGCGCCGCCACGGCCCCGTCCAGCACGCGCAGCAGGTAGTTCACCCCGGGGAAGTACTGCGCCACGGAGTTGATGATCACCAGGTCGAAGTGGCGCTCGGGGACGCCGCCGAAGTCGTCGCCCGCGCGCTCCATCAGCCGCACCCCCGGGATCTCCCGGCCGGGGCGCGCCAGCTGCTCGCCCAGGTAGGAGATGGCGGAGGCCGAGAAGTCGGCCCCCCAGTACTCCTCGCACTCCGGCGCCAGGCGGAAGAGGAGGAGCCCGGTGCCGCAGCCGATCTCCAGCACGCGGCGGGGGCGGAGCGCGCGCAGCCGGGCCGCGGCGTCCTCCACCCAGTCGCGCATCTCCGCGGCGGGGATGGGCTCGCCGGTGTAGCTGCTGTTCCAGCCGACCACGTTGAAGGCGGGGTCCTCGTCCGCGGCCTCGCCGGCGTAGGTGTCGTCGAACAGCGACTCCCACTCCCGCACGTACTCGGACTGCATCTCGGTCCTGGGGGCGGCGGCGGCCTCCTCCTCCCGGCCGGGGACCACGTACCCCACCAGCCGCCGGTCGCCCGCCTGCCCCGACGGGGCGTCGCGCACCACGACCGCCGCCGCGCGCACGTCGGGGTGCTCGCCGAGCACGGCCTCGACCTCGCCCGGCTCGATGCGGAAGCCGCGGATCTTGACCTGCGCGTCCACCCGCCCCAGGAACTCCAGCTCCCCGGCCGCGGTCCGGCGCACCCGGTCGCCGGTGCGGTACATCCGCGCGCCGGGCGCGGAGGAGAACGGATCGGGGACGAACCTTTCGCCGGTGAGACCGGGGCGGCCCAGGTAGTCGCGAGCCACGCTCCCGCCGCCGATGCACAGCTCGCCGGGCACCCCGGCGGGGACCGGCTGGAGGGCGCGGTCCACCACGTACAGCCCGGCGTTGCCCAGCGGCCGGCCCACCCACTGCCGGCGCGGGCCGCCTCCCCTCGCCGCGTGCGAGGCGCAGATGATCGCCGCCTCGGTGGGGCCGTACAGCACGTGCACGGCGGCCGCGGGGAAGAGCTCGCGCATCTCCTCCAGGAGGTCGGGCGGCACGGCGTCGCCGCCCACGAACGCCTGCCGCAGCCCGGGGAGCGTCCGCCCCCCGGCCCGGAGCGCCAGGACGATCTGGCGCATCAGCGCCGGGACGGCGTGCAGCGAGGTGCAGTCGGCGAGCCCGTCCACCAGGCTCTCCACGTCCAGCACCTCCTCGCGCGGGACGATGCGCACCGCGCCCCCGGCCAGCAGCGGGAGCACGGCCTCGAAGAGCCAGATGTCGAAGGAGAAGCTCGCCAGGGCCGGCATCACCTCGTCCGCCGCGAAGCAAAAGCCCTCCAGCGCGGCGGACATGGTGCGCGCCAGGGCCCCGTGCGCCACGCGCACGCCCTTGGGGCGGCCGGTGGAGCCGGAGGTGTAGATGACGTAGGCGAGCTGGTCCGCGGCCGGCTCCACGGCGGGCTCCGCGCCGGCCCCGTCGGCGGCGGGCGCCTCGCCGGCGTCCAGCAGCAGCACGTCCGCGGACGCCGGGAGGGCGGCGCGCAGGCTCTGCTGGGTGAGGAGCACGGGGGCGGCGGCGTCGCGCAGCATGTACTCGAGCTGGCTGGCCGGATAGGTGGGGTCGAGCGGCAGGTAGGCGCCGCCGGCCTTCCAGACGCCCAGCACGGCCTCCAGCAGCCGGGGGCCGCGCTCCAGGCAGACGCCCACCGGCGTCTCCCGTCCCACGCCGCGGGCGCGGAGGGAGGCCGCGAGCCGGCTGGAGCGCGCGTCCAGCTCCGCGTAGGTGAGGGTGTGCCCGCCGCCGGACACGGCGGGCGCGTCCGGGGTGCGCGCCGCCTGCTCCGCGAAGAGCCGCGGCACGGGCCGCGCCTCCCGGGGGGCGCGCGGCGGGTTCCACTCCGCCAGCAGGCGGCGCTCCTCCTCCGGGCCCACCAGGCGGAGCTCGGAGAGGCGGCGGCCGGGGTCGGCGGCGGCGGCCTCCAGGAGCCGGCGGAAGTGCTCCGCCATGCGCTCGATGGTGGCATCGTCGAACAGGTCGGTGCGGTAGTCGATCCGCCCCTCGATCCGCTCGCCGGACTCCACCAGCGTCACGCCGATGTCGAACTTCGCGCCGGCGTCGGCGCGGCCCAGCGTCTCCGTCTCCACCTCGCCCAGCGACACGGGCCCCAGCTCCATGTTCTGCAGGGCGAACATCACCTGGAAGAGCGGGTTGTGCGACAGGCTCCGCTCGGGAGCCAGCTCCTCCACCAGCCGCTCGAAGGGGAGGTCCTGGTGCGCGAAGGCTCCCAGCGTGCTCTCCCGCACGCGGCCCAGCAGGGCGCTGAACTCCGGGTCGTCGGCGAGGTCGGCCCGCAGCACCAGCGTGTTGACGAAGAAGCCGATCAGCCCCTCCAGCTCCGCGCGCGTCCGGTTGGCGACCGGGGTGCCCACGACCACGTCGTCCTGCGCGGCGTAGCGCCCCAGCAGCGTCTGCCACCCGGCCAGCAGCGTCATGAACAGCGTGGCGCCCTGGCGCCGGCCCAGCTCGCGCAGCGCCCGCGTCGTCTCCGCCGGGATCTCGAACGGCCGACCGCTCTCGGTGGCGCCCAGCTCCTGGCGCCGCGGGTGGTCCGTGGGCAGCTCCAGCCGCGGCGGGGCGCCGTCCAGCCGCTCGCGCCAGTAGCGGAGCTGCTCGTCCAGCCGCTCGCCGGCGAGCCAGTCCCGCTGCCACGCCGCGAAGTCCCCGTACTGCAGCGGGAGCTCCGGGAGGGGGGATGGCCTTCCCTGCGAGAAGGCGCCGTACAGCGCGGCGATCTCGCGCACCAGCACGCCCATGCTCCAGCCGTCGCTGACCACGTGGTGCATGGTGAAGGCGAGCACCCACTCGGCGCCGCCCAGCCGCACCAGCAGCGCGCGCAGGAGGGGCCCGCGCGCCAGGTCGAACGGCCTCGCCCCCTCCTCCGCGACCCGGCGCAGCGCCTCGTCGTCGCGGACTTCCCCGGGGAGGCCGGCGAGGTCCAGCACGGGGAAGGGGACCGGGCCGGCCGGGAGGACCACCTGCACGGCCTCGCCGCCGTCCAGCACCAGGGCGGTGCGCACGGACTCGTGGCGGCGCACCAGCTCCGTGAGCGCGCGGCGCAGCGCCGCCACGTCCAGGCCGCCCCGCAGCCGCATGGCCTGCGGCATGTTGTAGGCGCTGCTCGCCGGGTCCAGCTGGTGGATGAACCAGAGCCGCTGCTGGGCGAAGGAGAGCGGCGCGGGGCCGCTCCCGCTCCGGCGGGCGATGCGCGTGGAGGCGGCGCGCTCGGAGCCCCGCTCCGCCTCGACGCGGCCGGCCAGCGCCTCCACCGTGGGCGCCTCGAAGAGGGCGCGGAGCGGCACCTCCACGTCCAGCTCCTCGCGGACCCGCGAGATCACGCGCGTGGCGAGCAGGGAGTGGCCCCCCAGGTCGAAGAAGCCGTCGGACACGCCCACCCGGGCGACGCCCAGCACCTCCGCCCAGATCGCCGCCAGCGCCGACTCCGTGGGGGTGCGCGGCGCCACGTACTCCGCGCTCTCCCAGCGCGGCGCGGGGAGGGCGCGGCGGTCCAGCTTGCCGTTGGGCGTAAGCGGCAGCCGGTCCAGCACCATGAACGCCGCCGGCACCATGTGCTCCGGGAGCCGCTCGCGCGCACCCGCCCGCAGCCCGGCGGCGGACGGCTCCGCCCCCGCCTGCGGCACCACGTAGGCGACCAGCTGCCCGTCGCGCGCCACCACGGCCGCTTCGCGCACCCCCGGCAGCCCCGCCAGCACGAGCTCGACCTCGCCCGGCTCCACGCGGAAGCCGCGGACCTTGACCTGCGTGTCCAGCCGCCCCAGGTACTCCAGCTCCCGGTCGGCGCGCCACCGCGCCCGGTCCCCGGTCCGGTAGAGCCGCCCCCCGGGGGCTTCCGCGTCCCCGAACGGGTCGGGGACGAACGTCCCGGCCGTCAGCTCCGGCCGTCCCAGGTAGCCGCGCGCCACCCCGGGGCCGCCCACGTACAGCTCCCCCGGCACCCCCACCGGCTGCGGGCTCCCGCCCGCGTCCAGCACGTACACCCGGACGTTGGGCAGCGGGCGGCCGAGCACCGTCGCCCCGGGCCCGCCGTCCGCCTCCGGGACCGGGCGGCTCGTGGCGAGCACCGTGGCCTCGGTGGGCCCGTACAGCACGCAGGGGCGGGCGGCCGGGAACACCTCCCGCATCTCCGCCCGGAGCTCGCGCGTGACCGCCTCCCCGCCCGAGAACGCCCAGCGGACCCCGGCCAGGGCGCCGGGCTCGACCCGGCGGGCCGCGGCGACGATCTGCCGCATGTGCGCCGGCACCGCGTTGAACATCCCGGCCGTGCGCAGCTCCTCGACGACCGCCCCTCCGTCGCGGACCGTGTCCAGCGGGAGCAGGCGTACGGTCGCGCCGGCGGCCAGCGGCGCCAGCGCCTCGAAGACCCAGATGTCGAAGGCGAAGCTGACCATGGCCAGCGACACCTCCCCCGCGCGCGGCTCGAACACCTGCCGCATGGTGGCGACGAAGTGCCCCAGGCTGCCGTGCTCGACGACCACCCCCTTGGGCCGTCCGGTGGACCCGGAGGTGTAGAGGACGTAGGCGGCCGCGCGCGGGTCCGCCACGACGGCGGGCGCCCCGCACGGGGCCGTGGCGATGCGCTCCCGCTCGGCGTCCAGGCAGACGACCTCGCCGGCGAAGGCGGGGAGCCGCTCCGGCAGGGGCGAGCGCGTCAGCAGGACGGCCGCGCCCGAGTCGGAGAGCATGAAGGCGAGCCGCTCGGCGGGGTAGGCGGGGTCCAGCGGGACGTAGGCGCCGCCGGCCTTGAGCACGCCGAGCACGGCCACCAGCAGCTCCACGCCGCGGTCCAGGCAGATCCCCACGCGGGTCTCCGGGCCGACGCCGCGGCCCCGCAGGTGGTTCGCCAGGCGGTTGGCCTCGCGCTCCAGCTCCGCGTAGGTCAGCGCCGCGCCGCCGGAGGCGGCGGCGGTCACCTGCGGCGTCCGCGCGGCCTGCGCCGCGAAGAGCTCGTGGAACGCGCCCGGCGGGTACGCCGCGGCGGTGGCGTTCCACTCCTCCAGCAGCTGCCCGCGCTCCGCTTCCGGCAGCAGCGCCAGCTCGGAAAGGCGCCGCCCCGGCTCGGCGGCCAGGCCCTGCAGCACCGCCTCCAGGTGCCCCGAGAGCCGCGCGACGGTCGCGGCCTCGAAGAGCGCGCGCCGGTAGACGAGCACCCCCTCCAGCGCCTCCCCGGTGTCGGACAGCACCAGGTCCAGGTCGAACTTGGCGGCGTGCTCGCCCGCGGAGTACGGCTCCACGCCCAGACCGCCCGGCTCCGGCCGCTCACGCTCCGGCCGGGGGAGACCCATGGTGAAGACCGTCTGGAAGACCGGCGTGTGGGTCAGGCTGCGCTCGGTCCCCAGCTCCTCCACCAGGCGCTCGAAGGGCAGCTCCTGGTGGGCGTACGCTCCCAGCGCCGCCTCGCGCACCCGCCCCAGCAGCTCGCGCGGGGTGGGGTCGCCGGAGAGGTCCGCGCGCATGGCCAGCATGTTGACGAAGAAGCCGATCAGCCCCTCCACCTCGCGGCGGCTCCGCCCCGCGACCGGGGTGCCGACCACCACGTCCTCCTGCCCGGAGTACCGGGAGAGCAGCGTCTGCCACCCGGCCAGCACCGTCATGAACAGCGTGGTCCCCTCGGCCCGCGAGAGCGCCCGCAGCCCCTGCGTGGCCCCGGGAGAGAGGCGGAAGCCGTGCGTGGCCGCGAGCGGATCCCGCCCCGCGACCCGCGGCTGGTCGGTGGGGATCTCCAGCAGCGGCGGCGCGCCGGCCAGGCGCTCCTTCCAGTAGCGGAGCTGCGCGTCGACGCCCTCTCCGCTGAGCCGGGCGCGCTGCCAGACGGCGAAGTCGGCGTACTGCACCGGCAGCTCGGGGAGCCGCGGCTCCTCGCCGCGGCTGAAGGCGGCGTAGAGGGCGCTGACCTCGCGGGTCAGCACGTCCATGCTCCAGCCGTCGCTGACGACGTGGTGCAGGGTGAAGCACAGCACGTGGTCGTCCTCGG
>JBFMFL010000147.1:0-16521 GCA_040752145.1 Gemmatimonadota bacterium | reverse complement strand
CAGATCCGTGCAGTTGTCCCCTCCCTCGCTTGCGGGGGAGGGGTGGCGCGCAGCGCCGGGGTGGGGGGCCCCGGCGGACGCCAGCACCAGCCCCGCGTGAGGGATGCGAGCGCGAAGCGGCGAAACCCAACAGCAGTACCGTTGGGGTTCGCCTCCGTTGCAGACGGTCGTTTCGTCTGCTACGGAGCCGCAGCCCGACCCCGGCGCAGCCGGGGGCACGCCCGAATACAGGCCGTTCAAGTCGTTCAGAGCCGTCGATCGCGGATCCGGATAGACACCAACCGACACCACAGGAGCAGCAAAAAATGAGTGATATGGAGGAGCGGGGTCCCGCGGTCGCGGTGGTCGGGATGGCGGGGCGCTTTCCCGGCGCGCAGGACGTGGAGCAGTTCTGGAGCAACCTGCGCGAGGGGGTGCACTCCATCTCCTTCTTCAGCGACGAGGAGCTGCTGGCCGCGGGCGTGGACCCGTCGCTGATCAAGAACCCGGACTACGTGCGGGCCGGCGGCGTGCTGGAGGGGATCGAGCTGTTCGACGCCGGCTTCTTCGGCTTCAACCCGCGCGAGGCGGAGGTGCTGGACCCGCAGCACCGCATCTTCATGGAAACGGCGTGGGAGGCGCTGGAGAACGCCGGCATCGACCCCGAGACGTCGCAGCAGGCGGTGGGGATCTACGCCGGATCGTCCACCAGCCACTACCTGACCTACCACGTCCTCACCCGCCCGGAGATCGTGGACGCGGTGGGGGCGTTCCAGGTGCACATCGGCAACGGCAAGGACTTCCTGGCCACCCGCGCCTCGTACAAGCTCAACCTGCGCGGCCCCGCCCTCAACGTGCAGACGGGGTGCTCCACCGGGCTGGTGTCGGTGCACGTGGCCTGCCAGGCGCTGCTCAACGGCGAGTGCGACGTGGCGGTGGCCGGCGGCGTCACCGTGAACCTGGGGCAGAAGCAGGGCTACCTGTACTCGCCGGGCGGGGTGCTGGCGCCGGACGGGCACTGCCGCGCCTTCGACGCGCGCGCGGGCGGCGCCCTCAGCGGCAGCGGCATCGGCCTGGTGGTGCTCAAGCGCCTGGACGACGCGCTGGCCGACGGCGACACCATCCACGCGGTGGTGCGCGGCTCGGCCATCAACAACGACGGCGCGCAGAAGGTGGGCTTCACCGCCCCCAGCGTGGACGGGCAGGCGGCGGTGATCGAGGAGGCGCTGGCCGTGGGCGGCGTGGACCCGGCCACGGTGGGCTTCGTGGAGGCCCACGGCACCGGCACCGACCTGGGCGACCCCATCGAGGTGGCGGCGCTGACGCAGGCCTTCGGGGACACGGGGCGCAGCCAGTTCTGCGCGCTGGGCTCCGTCAAGACCAACATCGGCCACCTGGACACGGCGGCGGGGACGGCGGGGATGATCAAGGCGATCCTGGCGCTGGAGCACGGCGAGATCCCGCCGACGCTCCACTACTCGGCCCCCAACCCCAAGATCGACTTCGCCTCGTCGCCCTTCTTCGTCAACACCGAGCTCCGCCCCTGGAAGACGGACGGGACGCCGCGGCGCGCCGGGGTGTCGTCGTTCGGGATCGGCGGGACCAACGCGCACGTGGTGCTGGAGGAGGCGCCGGAGACGGAGCCGTCGGAGGCCGCGCGCCCCTGGCACCTGCTGGTGCTCTCGGCCAAGACGCCCACCGCGCTGGAGGCGGCGACGGACCGGCTGGCGGCGCACCTGCGCGCCCGCCCGGAGCAGTCGCTCGCCGACGTGGCCTGGACGCTCCAGACGGGGCGGCGCGCCTTCGAGCACCGCCGCGTGCTGGTGGCCCGCGACGGCCGGGACGCCGCCGCGGCGCTGGAGGGGCGCACGCCGCAGCGCGTGGTGAGCGGCACGGCCCCGGAGCCGCGCCCGGTCGCCTTCCTCTTCTCCGGGGTGGGCGACCACTACCCGCAGATGGGGCGCGGGCTGTACGAGACGGAGCCCGTGTTCCGCGCCGAGGTGGACCGCTGCGCCGAGATCCTGCGCCCGCACCTGGGGACCGACCTGCGCGAGGTGCTCTTCCCCGGCGAGGCCCCGGCCGACGGCGAGGGCGACGCGTCCGCCAAGATCGACCTGCGGGCGATGCTGGGGCGCGCCGCCGCGGGGCCGGACGAGGCGGCGGAGCGGCTCAACGGCACGCGCATGGCCCAGGCGGCGCTGTTCGTCACGGAGTACGCGCTGGCCCGGCAGTGGATGGCCTGGGGGGTGAAGCCGGAGGCGCTGATCGGCCACTCGCTGGGCGAGTACGTCGCGGCGACGGTGGCGGGCGTGTTCTCGCTGGAGGACGCGCTGATGCTGGTGGCCGAGCGCTCCCGCCTGATCGAGGAGATGCCGGAGGGCGCCATGCTGGGCCTCCCCATGTCCGAGGCGGAGGTGAAGCCGCTGCTGCGCGACGGGCTGGCGGTGGGGACGGTGAACGGCCCGGCGATGACCGTGGTCTCCGGCCCCGTGGACGCGGTCGCCGCGCTGGAGACGGAGCTGGCGGGGCGCGGCGTGGCCTGCCGCCGCCTCCCCACGCGGCACGCCTTCCACTCGCCGATGATGGCGCCGGTGGCGGAGCGCCTGGCGGAGCTGATGCGCCGGGTGCGGCTGAGCGCCCCGGAGATCCCCTTCGTGTCCAACGTCACGGGCACCTGGATCCGCGCCGGCGAGGCGACGGACCCGGCGTACTGGACGCGGCACCTGGTGGGGACGGTGAGGTTCGCGGAGGGGATCGAGGCGCTGGCCGGCGACGGCCGCCGCGTGCTGCTGGAGGTGGGCCCGGGGCAGACGCTGGGCACCTTCGTGCGGCAGCTCCCCCGGGGGGACGACGCGGAGCCCGTGGTGGTGGCGTCGCTGCGGCACGGCTACGAGCGCCACTCCGACGTGGCCTTCCTGCTGGGCGCGGCCGGGCGGCTCTGGCTGGCGGGCGTGCCGGTGGACTGGCGGGCCGTACACGAGCACGAGCGGCTGCGCCGCGTCCCGCTGCCGACGTACCCCTTCGAGCGCAAGCGCTTCTGGATCGAGCCGCGCGCCGGGGGGCTCCCGGGCGCGGCGCGCGGGGGCGACCCGCTCGCCAAGAAGCCGGACCCGGCGGACTGGCTCTACCTGCCGTCGTGGAAGCGCGCCCCGCTCCCGGCCGCCGCGCAGGCCGAGCCCGGCGAGTGGCTGGTGTTCGCCGACGACGCCGGGATCGGCGCGCGGCTGGCGGGCCGGCTGGAGACGCTGGGCCACGCGGTCGCCGTGGTGGAGGCGGGCGAGGGCTTCGCCCGGGTGGGCGACCGCGGCTACACCGCCCGCCCCGGCTCGGCGGAGGACCTGGCCGCCCTGCGCGACGCGCTCCTCGCGGCCGGCGCCAACCCCCGGAACGTCGTCCACCTGTGGGGGATCGACCCCGACGGCGGCGGCGCGGCGGACGCCTTCGGGCGGGCGCAGGCGCGCGGCTACGCCACGGTGGCGGGGCTGGCGGGGAGCTTCGCCCGCGATCGGTCCGAGGGGCCGCTGCGCGTGGTGGTGGTGACGGAGGGGGTGCAGGACGTGGCGGGCGGCGAGGCGGTGCTCCCGGAGCGCGCCACGGTGCTGGGCGCCTGCGTGGCGCTTCCGCAGGAGCACGCCCACGTGACGTGCCGCGCCGTGGACGTGCTGCTCCAGGCGGGCGGCGCGGAGCGGCTGGTGGACCAGCTGCTGGCCGAGGTGACGTCGGACGCGGGCGAAGCCGTGGTGGCCCTCCGCGGCCCGCGCCGCTGGGCCCGCGGCTACGAGGCCGTGCGCCCCGCCGAGGGCGAGGCGGGGATCCGCCGGGGCGGCGCCTACCTGTTCTCGGGCGCGCTCGCCGGCGGGAGCGAGGTGCTGGCCGAGCACCTGGCCGCCGCGCACCACGCCCGGCTGGCCGTGGTGGTGGACCCGGCCTTCCCGGAGCGCGACCGCTGGGAGGCGCGCCTGGCCGCCGCCCCCGCGGACGACCCCTCCGCGCTCACCATCCGCGGCGTCCGCGCCGCCGAGCACCGCGGCGCCGAGGTGCTGCTGGTGCGCTCCGGCGCGGAGGACGCGGCCGCGCTCCGCAGGGCCGTGGAGGAGGCGCGCCGCCACTTCGGGGCGCTGCACGGGGTGGTGCACGCCTTCGGGCTGGGCGCCGCGGGGGAGCGCGTCGCCCTGGCCGACGCCCGCGCCGAGGACGCCGCCGCCGACTTCGCGCGGGTGGCGCGCGAGCTGACGGCGCTGGAGGAGGCGCTGGACGGCGTTCCGCTGGACTTCTGCGTGCTCCAGAACTCGCTGCTCTCGGTGTTCGGCGGGGCGGGGCTGGCGGCGGCCACTGCGGCCAGCGTGCTGGTGGACGCCTGGGCGCAGCGCCACGCCGCGGAGCGCGGCGGCCGCTGGACCGGGGTGGACTGGGACCGCTGGCACCTGGACGCGGGCGAGGACGCCATCGCCGGCACCCCGTTCGACGAGCGCGCCATCCTGCGCGACGAGGGCGCGCGCGCCTTCGAGCGCATCGTCGCGCTGGCGACGGAGCCGCGCGTGGTGGTGTCCACGCACGACCTGGAGGCCCGCATCGAGCAGTTCCTGGCCCCCCGCGGCGCCCACGCGCGCCACGCGGAGCCGGGCGACGCCACGCTGCACTCCCGCCCGGAGCTGGGCAACGAGTACTCCGCCCCCACCAGCGAGGCCGAGGAGATCCTGGTGGGCGTGTGGCAGGAGCTGCTGGGGATCGGCGAGATCGGCGTCCACGACGACTTCTTCCACCTGGGCGGCCACTCGCTCCTGGCCACGCAGCTCATCTCCCGCGTGCGCGACACCTTCCAGGTGGAGCTGCCGCTGCGCGCCATCTTCGAGGCGCCCACCATCGCCCGCCTGGCCGAGGTGATCGAGGAGGCGATCATCCTGGAGCTGGAGTCGATGAGCGACGAGGAGGCGATGAGCCTGATCTGAACGGAAGTGCGAAAGTGCGGGAGTGCGAAAGTGCGAAAGTGACCAGCAGTACGGAGTACGGTCTCCGAGGGTCGGGCCGGCCCTCCCCGGCCCGGGTAGGGTGGCGAGCCTCGAGCGAGCCGGGTGGGGTCCGCACTCACGCACTTTCGCACGCACGCACTTCCGTTCCCGTGAGGTTGTCCCGAAGCTTTTCCGCCGTATATTTCCAGACCTTACCCGAACCGGCGACCCGATGAACACGACCCTCGCAGCGCCCGACACGACGACGATGACCGGCACACAAGAGGACACGACGAGCACCCCGGGAAGGCTCGCCACCGTCGGCGTGGTCGGCGCGGGGGTGATGGGCGTGGGCGTGGCGCAGAACCTGGCGCAGACCGGGCACCGCGCCGTGCTGCTGGACCTGGACGACGCCATCCTGGCGAAGGCCCGGCGCGAGATCGAGCGGGGCGTGCGCTTCCACGGGATGATGGCCCGCCAGAAGGGCGGCCCGGCGCTCCCCGAGGTGATGGAGCGCATCACCTTCACCACGGACTACGCGCCCTTCGCGGAGTGCGACTTCGTGGTGGAGAACGCGACCGAGAAGGAAGCGGTCAAGAAGACCATCTACCCGGTGATCGACGAGGTCTGCCCGCCGCACGCGGTGTTCGCGGCCAACACCTCGTGCATCAGCATCACCCGCATCGGCTCGTGGACCGGGCGGCCGGACCGGGTGCTGGGGATGCACTTCATGAACCCGGTGCCCCTCAAGCCGGTGGTGGAGACCATCCGCGGCACCTTCACCACGCAGGAGACCATCGACACCGCGCTCCGGCTCCTCGCCCAGATGGGCAAGGAGGGGATCGTGGTGAACGACTACCCGGGCTTCGTCTCCAACCGGGTGCTGATGATCACCATCAACGAGGCCGCCTGGGAGGTGATGGACGGGGTCGCCAGCGCGGAGGACGTGGACCGCATCTTCGTGACCTGCTTCGGCCACAAGATGGGCCCGCTCGCCACCGGCGACCTGATCGGGCTGGACACCATCCTGTACTCGCTGGAAGTTCTCTACGAGAGCTACAACGACTCCAAGTTCCGCCCCTGCCCGCTGCTGCGCAGGATGGTGGACGCGGGGCTGCACGGACGGAAGAGCGGCAAGGGCTTCTTCGACTACACGGTGTAGAGGGCCGGAGGGCACGCCCGAATCCACCAACGACCATCAACTCGAACAGGACCGTTATGGCTGACAACAAGGCGAAGATCCGCGACTTCATCGGCAGGCACGTCCGCGGGCACGAGCTGACGGACGACGAGGACATCTTCGCGAGCGGCTTCGTGAACTCCATGTTCGCCATGCAGCTGGTGCAGTTCGTGGAGACCGCGTTCGGCGTGGCGGTGGAGAACGAGGACCTGGAGATCGACAACTTCCGGTCGGTGAACGCCATCGCGGCGCTGGTCGAGCGGAAGACCGCCGCCCCCGCGGCGTGAACGCCCCCGCCGGCGCCCCGGCCGTCGTGGTCCCCGCCGGATCGCCGGAGCAGGGCGCGGCGGGCTGGACGCGGGCCTCGCTCCGCGCCTGGGTGGACCGCGAGGTCGCGCCCTTCGCCGGGGCGTGGGACCGCGCCGCGGCCACGCCCCGCGACGTGATCCGCAGGGTGGCGGAGGCCGGCTTCCTGGGCGCCGTCGTCCCGCGCGAGCTGGGCGGCGCGGGGGCGGACTGGGCCACCTTCGCGCTCCTCAACGAGGAGCTGGGGCGCGGGTGCTCGTCCATCCGCTCGCTGCTCACCGTGCACAGCATGGCGACGTTCGCGGTGCTGCGCTGGGGGAGCCGCGCCCAGAAGGAGCGCTGGCTGGGGCCGCTGGCCCGCGGCGAGGTGATCGGCGCGTTCGGGCTGAGCGAGCCGGGCGTGGGGAGCGACGCGGGCGCCATCGAGACGGAGGCCGTGCCCGAGGGCGACGGCTATCGCCTGCACGGGCGCAAGAAGTGGACGACCTACGGCCAGGTCGCCGACCTGTTCCTGGTCTTTGCCAAGGCGGAGGGGAAGCCGGTGGCCTTCCTGGTGGAGCGGGACACGCCGGGCCTGACGGTGGCGCCGCTGGGCGGGATCACCGGGACGCGCGCCTCCATGCTGGCGGAATTGCACTTCGACGGGGCGCTCGTGCCCAGGGAGAACCGCGTCGCGGGGCCGGGCTTCGGGATCGCGGTGGCGCTGGCGGTGCTGGAGGTGGGGCGGCTGAGCGTGGGCGCCGGGTGTGTGGGGATCGTGCAGGCCTGCCTGGACGCGTCGCTGGCCTACGCCAGCGAGCGCACCCAGTTCGGCGGACCCATCCGCGAGCACCAGCTGGTGCAGCGCATGATCGCCAACATGGCGACGGACCTGCGCGCCGCGCGCCTGCTCTGCCGCCACGCGGCGGAGCTGCGCGACGCCGGCGACCCCGCGGCGGCCGAGGAGATCTTCGCGGCCAAGTACTTCGCCTCCACGGCGGCGACGCGGGCGGCGCTGGACGCGGTGCAGATCCACGGCGCCAACGGGTGCAGCGAGGCGTACCCCGTGGAGCGCTTCCTCCGCGACTCGCGGGTGATGGAGATCATCGAGGGGAGCACGCAGATCCAGCAGCTCACCATCGCGCAGAACGAATACGGGCGGTTCGACGCGTCGGCCCGCTGAACCACATACACGCACCACCCCGGAGAGCCCCATGAGCCAGACCGAGTCGCCGGCGGCGACCCTCGTGCCCGCCGCGGACCGCCGCAAGGCAAAGAAGGTCAAGGTGGTCGTCTGGGACCTGGACAACACCGTGTGGGACGGCGTCCTGCTGGAGGACGCGGGCGTCACGCTCAAGGCGCAGGTGCCGGGGATCATGCGCGAGCTGGACGCGCGCGGCATCCTCCAGTCCGTGGCCAGCAAGAACGACCACGGCGCCGCCATGGCCAAGCTGCGCGAGCTGGGGCTGGACGAGTACTTCCTGTACCCGCAGATCAACTGGAACTCCAAGGCCAGCTCCGTCGAGCAGATCCGCGCCTCCATCAACATCGGCATGGACGCGGTGGCCTTCGTGGACGACCAGCCGTTCGAGCGCGAGGAGGTGGCCCACGCCCACCCGCAGGTGCTCTGCATCGACACGGCGGAGCTGGACGCGCTGCTGGACATGCCGGAGATGAACCCCGAGTTCATCACCGACGATTCCAAGATCCGCCGCCGCATGTATATGGCGGACATCGAGCGGAACCAGGCCGAGGCGGAGTTCGTGGGGCCCACGGACGATTTCCTGGCGACGCTGGGGATGCGCTTCACCATCGCCCGCTGCGAGGAGGACGACCTGCAGCGCGCCGAGGAGCTCACCGTCCGCACCAACCAGCTCAACACCACCGGCTACACCTACTCGTACGAGGAGCTGAACGCCCTGCGGCAGTCGCCGGACCACCTGCTGCTGGTGGCGTCGCTGGAGGACAAGTACGGCACCTACGGCAAGATCGGGCTGGCGCTGGTGGAGAAGACGGCCGAGGCGTGGACGCTCAAGCTGCTGCTGATGTCGTGCCGGGTGATGTCGCGCGGGGTGGGGACCATCATGATGAACTACATCATGGGGCTGGCCCGCGACGCCGGGGTGAGGTTCTATGCCGAGTTCAAGCACAACGGGCGCAACCGGATGATGTACGTCACCTACAAGTTCGGCGGCTTCCGCGAGGTGGGCGAGACGGACGGGCTGCTCCTGCTGGAGCACGACCTGGAGGGGATCCAGCCGTTCCCGGACTACGTGGACGTGAAGATCGACGTCTGAGCGGTTTCTGCTGCGGCGTCGGGGCCGCTCCGGAGCCGGACGATACAGCTGTCCGTCTCCTGCGCGGGCTCCGGGAACCCCGCCAAACAGCCGGCGGGTTTCCCTCCGCCGGAGCGAGCCAGCCGAAACTGCCCGGCTGTCTCCCTCCGCAAAAGATTTGAGGGATACTGCGGAACAGCGAACTGCGAACGACGACGGCAGTTCTCCCCTCCCTCGCTTGCGGGGGAGGGGCCGGGGGTGGGGGGCTGCCACGGCGCACCGATCCCGCCTCCCGGGAAGCCCTCCCCCGGAATTGGGGGAGGGTGGCGGCGATAAAGCCGCCGGGTGGGGGCCTCGGGGCGCGCAGCGCCGGGGTGAAGGGTTCTTTTCCGGTCAGGAACCGGCAGCATTCACGCGGGGACGAGAAGCAGCATGCAGAAGTCAGACGGTCGGTCCGGGGGCACGGCGCTTTCCGACGCCAAGCGCGCACTGCTGGAGAAGCGCCTCCGGGGGCAGGCGGCGGGGGCGGCGAAGCCCCGCGACGTCATCGCCCGGCGCCGGTTCACCGGGCCGCCGCCGCTGTCGTTCGCGCAGGAGCGGCTGTGGGTGCTGGACCAGCTGCTCCCGGGGAGCTCGGTCTACAACCTCGCCGCGGTGTCGTACCTGGACGGGCCGCTGGACGTGGACGTGCTGGAGCGCGCCGTCCGCGAGATCCTGCGGCGGCACGAGGCGCTGCGCACCATCTACCCGCAGGTGGACGGGGAGCCGGTGCAGGAGCTGCTGGACCCGGACGACTTCCGGGTGGAGCTGGAGGAGATCCCGGAGATGCCGGAGGCGGAGCGCGACGCGTACGTGCGCCGCCGCACCCGCGAGGAGGGGGCGCGCCCCTTCGACCTGACGACCGGACCGCTCTTCCGCGTGCGGCTGTACCGGCTGTCGCCCACGCGGCACGTCTTCCACACCATCAAGCACCACATCGTCACCGACGGGTGGAGCATGGGGGCGCTCTCCCACGAGCTGGAGGTCATCTACAAGGCCTTCGCCGCGGGCCGGCCGTCGCCGCTCCCCGAGCTCCCCATCCAGTACTCCGACTACGCCGCCTGGCAGCGCGAGTACCTCACCGGGGAGACGCTGCAGCGCCAGGTGGACTACTGGCGCGGGCACCTGGCCGGCGTCCCCAACCTGGAGATGCCCACGGACCGGCCCCGCCCCCCGGTGGAGAGCCACCGCGGCGCCTTCCACCGCTTCCTGGTGCCGGAGGAGGTCGTCGACCCGCTGCGCGAGATGTGCCGGCGCGAGGGCGTCACCCTGAACATGGCGATCACCGCCGCCTGGGCGGTGGTCCTGGCCCGGTACGCGGGGCAGGAGGACTTCGCCGTGGGGACGCTGATCGGCAACCGCAACCGCGCGGAGACGGAAAAGCTGATCGGCTACTTCGTCAACACCGCGGCGCTGCGGATGGACCTGTCGGGCGACCCCAGCTACCGGGAGTTCCTGCGGCGGGTGCGCGGCGTGCTGCTGGACGCGGACGCGCACCAGGACCTCCCCTTCGAGCGGGTGGTGGAGGAGCTGCGCCCGCCGCGCGACCTGAGCCGGCACCCGCTCTTCCAGGCGTTGTTCTTTCTGCACGCCTTCGTCGTGCAGAACGCGCCCATGCCCAGCTCCGACCTGGGCGGCGTCACCTTCGCCTCGTTCGACCCGGAGAGCGGCATCGCCCTGCAGGACACCGGCGCCGCCAAGTTCGACCTGCTGCTGGGGATGGTGGAGCTGGGCGGCGTGCTCTCCGCCATCCTGGAGTACGCCACCGACCTGTTCGACGCGGCCACGGCGGAGCGCATGGCCGACCACCTGGTCACCCTGCTCGCCGCCGCCGCCGCGGAGCCGGACGCCTGCATCTGGGACCTGCCGCTCGCGTCCGCGGAGGAGCTGCGCGAGCTGGAGGCCCTGGGCGCCGCCCCCGCGGGCGCGTCCGTCCGTCCGGCCGACCGCTGCGTCCACGAGCTGGTGGAGGCGCAGGCGCGCCGCACGCCCGGCGCGACGGCCCTGGTCGCCGGGGGCACGGAGGTCACCTACGCCGAGCTCGACGCGGAGTCGCGCCGCCTTGCCCGCTTCCTCCGCTCGGCGGGCGTGGGGCCCGAGACCCGCGTGGGGATCTTTCTGGAGCGCACCCCGGCCATGGTGGCCGCGCTCCTGGGCGTGCTGCGGGCCGGCGGGGCGTACGTCCCGCTGGACCCGGGGCACCCGCGGGAGCGCATCGCCTTCGCCCTGGAGGACTCCGGCGCCCGCGTGGTGCTCACCCAGGACTCGCTGGCCGACGCCCTCCCCCCCGGCCACGGGGCCGACGTGGTCCGGCTGGACGGGGACCGCGCCCGCATCGACGCCGCGGGGGAGGACGGCGCGCCGGCCGCCGTGGCCCCGGGGAACGCCGCGTACCTGATCTACACCTCGGGTTCCACGGGCCGCCCCAAGGGCGTGGTGGTGACCCACGGCGCCGCGGCGGGCTTCCTGGAGGCCGTGCTGGAGCGGCCGGGGATCTCGCCGGACGACACGCTGGTGGCGGTGACCACGCTGGCCTTCGACATCTCGGTGCTGGAGCTGTTCGCGCCGCTGGCGTGCGGCGCGCGGGTGGTGCTCGCGGACCGGGCGACCGCGGCGGACCCCGCCGCGCTGGCCGCCCTGCTCGCCTCCTCCGGCGCCACGGTGATGCAGGCGACCCCCGCCACCTGGAGCATGCTCCTCCTGGCCGGGTGGGAGGGACGGCCCGGGCTGCGCGTGCTCAGCGGCGGCGAGGCGCTCCCCGGCGAGCTGGCGGACCGGCTCCGCGAGCGCTGCGCCGCAGTGTGGAACCTGTACGGCCCCACGGAGGCCACCGTCTGGGCCACGGTCCACCGGGTGGAGCGGTCGGAGCCGACGGTGCCGCTGGGCGGGCCGCTGGCGAACACGCGGGCATACGTGCTGGACGGACGCCTCGTCCCGGTCCCCGTGGGCGTCCCCGGCGAGCTGTACCTGGCCGGTGCGGGCGTGGCGCGCGGCTACCACGGCCGGGCGGACCTCACGGCGGAGCGCTTCCTCCCGGACCCGGCCGCGGGCGCGGCGGGCGGGCGGATGTACCGCACGGGCGACCGCGCGCGCCGGCGGGAGGACGGCACGCTGGAGTTCCTGGGCCGGGTGGACCAGCAGGTCAAGATCCGCGGCTACCGCATCGAGCCGGGCGAGGTGGAGGCCGCGCTCCGCGCGCACCCCGCCGTCCGGGAGGCGGTGGTGGTCGCCCGCGAGGACACGGCCGGCGAGCGGCGGCTGGTGGGGTACGTGGTGCCCGCCGCGGACGCCGCGTTCGACGAGGCCGGGCTGCGCGACCGGCTCCGGGAGTCGCTCCCCGACTACATGGTCCCCGCGGCGTTCGTGCCGCTGGAAGCGCTCCCCCTGACCCCCAACGGCAAGCTGGACCGCGCCGCCCTCCCCGCGCCGGAGGCCGTCGGCGCCGGCGCGAGCGAGTACGTGGCGCCGCGCGGCCCCACGGAGGAGGCGCTGGCGGAGATCTGGGCGGAGGTGCTGCGCCGCGACCGGGTGGGCGCGCACGACGACTTCTTCGCGCTGGGCGGGCACTCGCTCATGGCGACCCAGGTGATCTCGCGCGTCCGCGGCCGGCTGGGCGCCGAGCTGCAGCTGCGCGACCTGTTCGCGGCGTCCACCCTGGAGGCGTTCGCGCGCCGGGTGGAGGCGGCCGGGCCGGCCGCTCCCGCGGCGCCGCTCGCGGCGGCGGCCCCGGACGAGGGCGCCCCGGACGGGGACGACGGGGAGGACACGTTTGCCTTCCCGCTCTCCTTCGCGCAGCAGCGCCTCTGGTTCGTGGACCAGATGGAGCCGGGGAGCACGGCGTACAACATGACCGGCGCCTACCACCTGCGTGGCCGGCTGGACGCGGCGGCGCTGGAGCGCGCCCTGGACGAGGTGCGGCGGCGCCACGAGTCGCTGCGCACCGTGTTCCGCCTTCGCGGCAGCGAGCCGGCGCAGGTCGTGCTCCCCTGGCGCCCCGCGCCGCTCCCGGTGAGGGACGTGGCCGGGATGCCGCGGGCGGAGCAGGAGGCGGAGACCGACCGGCGCGTGGCGGAGATGGCGGAGACGCCCTTCGACCTGGCGGAGGGGCCGCTCTTCCGGGCGGAGCTGGTGAGGTTCGGGCGGGAGGAGCACGTGTTCACCTTCGGGATGCACCACATCGTCAGCGACGGGTGGAGCATGGGGGTGTTCAACCGCGAGCTGCGCACCCTGTACGAGGCGTTCGCCGCGGGGCTCCCCTCGCCGCTCCCCGAGCCGGAGATCCAGTACGCCGACTTCGCCGTGTGGCAGCGGGAGCAGCTGTCGGGCGAGGCGCTGGAGCGGCAGGTCGCCTTCTGGCGCGACGCGCTCCGGGACGCGCCGGTCCTGGACCTCCCCACGGACCGCCCGCGCCCCCCGCTGCAGACCTTCCACGGCGCCGCGCACGAGCTGCGCTTCCCGCGCGCCCTCGCCGACCGGCTGCGCGCCGTGGGCGAGCGCGAGCGCGCCACGCCGTTCATGGTGCTGATGGCGGCGTGGCAGCTCCTCCTGGCGCGCCGGTCGGGCCAGGACGACGTGGTGGTGGGCACGCCGGTGGCCGGCCGCAACCGCCGGGAGATCGAGGGGCTGATCGGCTTCTTCGTCAACACCCTCGCCATCCGCCTGGACCTGTCCGGCCGGCCGGGCTTCCGCGAGCTGGTGCGGCGGGTGCGGGAGGCGTCGTTCGGCGCGTTCGCGCACCAGGACCTCCCCTTCGAGAAGATCGTGGAGGAGCTGAAGCCCGAGCGCGACCCCAGCCGTCCGCCCATCTTCCAGGTGATCTTCGCCCTGCAGAACGCCCCCGGCGACGCCATGCGCTCGCCCGGGCTGGAGTGGAGCGGGTGGGGCGGGGAGGGCCGCACGGCCAAGTACGACCTGTCGCTGGTGCTGGTGGAGACGCCGGACGGGCTGGGCGGGGTGATCGAGTACAACACCGACCTGTTCGACCGGGCCACGGCGGAGCGGATGGCGGCGGAGCTGGGGATCGTGCTGGAAGCCGTGGCCGCCGCCCCCGACCTGCCCGTCGCCGACCTGCCGCTCCTCGTCCCGGGCGAGCACGAGCTGCTGGCGGAGTGGAGCGTGTCCGGCGCGCCGGAGGGGCCCGCCCGCTGCGTACACGAGCTGTTCGCCGAGCAGGCCCGCCGCGTCCCGGAAAAGGCGGCCCTGGTCTTCGGCGCGGAGCGCGTCGCCTACGCCGAGCTGGACCGCCGCTCCGACGTCCTCGCCGCACGCCTTGCCGAGGCGGGCGTGGGCCCCGACGCCCGCGTGGGCGTCTGCGTCCATCGCTCGCCCGCGATGGTGGCGGCGCTGCTCGCCGTGCTCAAGGCCGGCGGCGCCTACGTCGTGCTGGACCCGGAGTACCCGGACGAGCGCCTCGCCTTCATGCTGGCGGACGCCGGCGCGCGCGTGCTGGTGACCGCCGACGAGCTGCGGCATCGCTTCGCGGCGTTCGACGGCGCGGTGGTGACGACCGATGCGGACGCACTCCTGCACTCCCGCACTTTCGCACTCCCGCACCCGCCGTCTCCCGAGCAGCTCGCCTGCGTCATCTACACCTCCGGCTCCACCGGCGAGCCCAAGGGCGCCGGGATCCCGCACCGTGCGGTCCCGGGCTTCTTCCGGGGGGCGGACTACGCGCGCTTCGACGGGGAGCAGACGATCCTCCAGCACTCCTCGGTGTCGTGGGACGCGCTGACGCTGGAGCTGTGGACGGCGCTGCTGACCGGGGGGACGTGCGTGCTCCAGCCGGGGCGCGGCGGGGAGCCGGAGGAGCTGGCGCGGCAGGTCCGGGAGCACGGGGTGGACACGCTCTGGCTGACCTCGGCGTACTTCGACCTGGTGGTGGACTCCTTCCCGGGGGCGCTGGAGGGGGTGAGGCAGCTCCTGGTGGGCGGCGAGGCGCTGTCGCCGGGGCACGTGCGGCGCGCGCTGGAGCTGTACCCGGAGCTGCGGCTGGTCAACGGCTACGGGCCCTCGGAGTGTACCGTGTTCACGGCGTGCCACGTGGTGCCGCGCGGCCGGGAGGGCGGCGCGGTCCCCATCGGGCGGCCCGTGGGCGACCGGCGGGTACACGTGCTGGACGCGTCGCTGGCCCCGGTGCCCGTGGGGGCGCCGGGCGAGCTGTGCGTGGGCGGGCCGGCGGTGGCCCGCGGGTACCTGGGGCGGCCGGGGCTCACGGCGGAGAGGTTCGTCCCGGATCCCTTCGGCGAGCCGGGGGCGCGGCTGTACCGCTCGGGCGACCGGGCGAGGTGGCGCGCCGACGGGACGCTGGAGTTCCTGGGGCGGCTGGACCGGCAGGCGAAGGTGAGGGGCTTCCGCGTGGAGCCGGGCGAGGTGGAGGCCGCGCTGGCACGGATCCCGGGGGTGCGCCGGGCCGCCGCCGTGGTCCGCGAGGACGCGCCGGGAGACCGGCGGCTGGTGGCGTACGCCGTGGCGGAGCCGGACGCGGGGCTCGCCGGCGCCGGGCTGCGCGCGGCGCTCGCCGGCTCGCTCCCGGAGTACCTGGTCCCCTCCGCGGTGGTGCTGCTGGACGAGCTGCCGCTCACCCCGCGCGGCAAGCTGGACCGGCGCGCCCTGCCGGCGCCCGACGCCGGCGCCGGGGACGCCGAGGCGTTCGTGGCGCCCCGCACCCCCACGGAGGAGCGCATCGCCGCCATCTGGCGGGAGGTGCTGCGGGTGGAGCGGGTGGGGGTCCACGACCGCTTCTTCGACCTGGGCGGGCACTCGCTCCTGGCCACGCAGGTGGTCACCCGCGTCCGCGAGGCGCTGGGCGCGGAACTGCCGCTGCGCGTGCTGTTCGAGACGCCCACCGTGGCCGCCCTCGCCGCCCGCGTGGAGGCGGAGAGCGCGCCGCAGGCGGAGGAGGACGCGCGCATCGTGGCGCAGGCCCGCGAGGGGCGCGGGCGGCGGGGCGTGCGCAGGCCGCAGGGGTAGCCGCGGAACTCCGCGGCGGGGCACGTGTTTCACGACAGGCGTTGTCGATCCGCGGGGGTCCCCGCTATCTTCGGAGGCGGACCGAAAGCCGTCGCCGGGGATCCCGGAACGTCCCGGGGACCCGCCCGCGCCGCCGCGGCGAAGCGCTCGCCGCGGACGGACGCCCACCCCCGCCAGGGAGCCGTCCATGCCGCCCAGGAACGCACCTAGGCCCCGCAGGCTCGCCCTGAACCGCGAGACCCTCCGCACCCTGGAGGACCAGGGCGTGGTCAAGTTCGGTCCGCAGACCAGCGAGCGCGTCGCCTGCTGCGGCGAGACGATCGACCAGAACGGCCAGCCGGTCACGCTGTAGTCCGCCCGGCGGCGCCCGGAGAGCCCGGACGCCGCCACTTCGTGCCCCCGCGGCACACCATCCACCGGAGGAATCCGCCATGTCGCCCATCCGTGCTCCCCAGCCCCGCAAGCTCGTCCTCGCCCGCGAGACCGTGCGCACGCTCGCCGGCCCGCGCAACAACACGACGGTCGAGGCGACGCTCGACGGCCGCGCGACCAGCTGCGGCGTGGACTGCGGCTGCACCGGGTTCATCCAGGCGCGCTGATCGTCCGCACCCACCTGTCCAAGGAGACACCGCCATGGCGAAGAACTCGGCCCGGAAGCCCGTCCGGAAGCTGGTGCTCGCCCGCGAGACCCTGCGCACCGTGGCCCGGCCCCGCTCCGCCGACCAGGACGTCGTCGGGGTGGTGACGAGCTGCGGCCAGGTCTGCACCTGCGCCTGCGGGACGGAGACGTACTGACGGCGAGGACGGCGAGGGCGCGGCGGGACCGTGCCGGCACGGTCCCGCC